>JAJKJM010000175.1 GCA_021153985.1 Polaromonas sp. | reverse complement strand
GTTGGTGTAGGTCACCGGAACGCCGGAGGCCTGCACGAAACCGTCGTAGTTGACGGTGACCGTGCAGTTGCCGTTGGCGGGGATGGTGCCGCCGGTGAGCCGAACGCCCTTGTTGCTGTTGATGGCTGTGGCCGTGCCGCCGGCACAGCTGGTGGATGCCGAGGTGACGTTCAGGCCCGTCGCCGGATTGGCGCCGCCCACGCCGTCGATCGGGCTGTCGTCGAAAGTCGTGACGTTGAGCGGCGTGTTCCCGCTGTTGGTCAAGGTGATGGTGAGACTGCCGGAGGAGCCACTGGACAGCGAGCTGCCGGAGAACGCCTTGGCCACGCTGAGCGGCGACCTGACCGTGATGTTGGCCTGCGCATTGGCTTGCGCGGGAATGCCGAGCGCGTTGCTGAAATCGCTGCTGCGGTTGATCAGGTTGCTCTGGGCGTTGGTCGTGTACTGGCCGTTGGTCTGCGAAGCCTCCACGGCGACCACGAAGGTGCAACTGCCGTTGTTGGGCGGAATGTCGCCCGTGCCCGTTACGCTGGTGTCGCCGGCGGCCGGCGCCGGGTTGAAGGCGGGTGCGGGGCCGCCGGTGCAGTTGGCGCTGGCGCCGGGTGCGGCCGCGACCTTGATGATGGCGCTGCCGCCCAGTTGCGGGAAGTTGTCGGTGATGCTGAAGCCCTCAATCGCCACCGGGTTGGGATTGCTCACCGTGATCGTGAGGTTTGTTGTCGCGCCCCCGAGCACCAGGGTGGAGCTGCCGAAGCCCTTGGAAATCTGCGGCGGCTGCAGCGCGCGAACGTTGAAGGTCTGCGAAACATCACCGCTGTTGTTGCCCCCGCTGCTGCTCACCGCGCCGTTGAGGATCTGGTACGCATAGGAGGTCGCGTTGCCGGTCGACGTGCCCGCGGTGACCGGGATGTCGATGACACACTGGCCGTCGATCCCGCCGGCGGCGGCCGGAATGCTGCCGCCCGTCAGGCTCAGCGCCTGCGTTCCGAGTGCCGCTGTGAATGCACCGCCGCAACTGCTGGTGAAGGCGCCAGCCACTTTGAGGCCGTTGGGCAACACGCCGGGCAGGCTGTTGTTGAACGCCACATTGGTTGCCGCAACCGGGTCGCTGTTCGACAGCGCGATGCGCAATGTCGCTATTTCACCCGGGTAAATACCTTGAGCCGGGATCACGGCCGTCACTGAGGCGGTCAGGGCAAAAGCCGCCGCCGGTAGCAGCCCCAGACCCAGCAGAACGGAGGCCGACCGAACCAAAGAGGCCCTCGGCAATGCGTACAAAAGTTCCGTACAACGTCGTAAATGTTCGAGCATAAATGTGACCGCAGGTAAAAGGTATTAGCGCGGCGGATGATAGGAGTACTCCTACAAATGAAGGGTAAATTCATGTTTACACTTACCAATAACCAACAGGTCGGGGGTCGACATGCCACTAAACTCGCGTCGCTCCACCCCAAGCAACCTGTAACCGCCAGTAACAAAGCCGTCTTGGCCCGGCACCTGACTTCCGTATGCCCCACACTTCCGCCCCCCGAATCGCCTACCTGGAGGACGAGCCTGAAACTGCCGAAGAGGTATGTGGATGGATCAGGGAAGCAGGTCTCGCGGTAGACCCGTTCAACCGAGGCGCCGACTGCGCGCGCGCCGTCGAACGGGGGCAGTACGCGGTATGCCTGCTGGATTGGCTGGTGCCCGACATGTCGGGCCCGGAGGTGCTGGCGCGGCTTCGGCTGCAGCTCAAAGAAGCCTGTCCTCCGGTGATTTTTTTGTCGGCACGCGACAGTGAGGACGACGTGGTGCAAATGCTGTCGGCCGGCGCGGTCGACTACCTGGTCAAACCCATTTCCCGGCCCATCCTGCTGGCCCGGCTCAAAGTCGTGTTGCACCGGTCAGGCCACGCACAGGAAACGCGGCGCCGCGCCTGGGGGCAACTGGAAGTGGACTTCGCCACCCGGCAATGCTTTCTGGAAGGACGGCGCCTGGATCTGACCGAGCTCGAAACCGATTTCGCCATGTACCTGCTGCAAAACGTGGGGCGCCTGCTCACGCGCTCCCACTTGTTGCTGACGGTCTGGGGACACAACACCGACGTGGAATCGCGCAAGGTGGACGTCCAGGCCAGTGCCTTGCGCAGAAAGCTCAAGCTGTCTCCCGAACGGGGCTGGCGCCTGGTGTCGGTTTACGGCGAGGGCTATCGGCTCGAGTGGCTGCATGACTGAGGACCACTACACTCGTCCTGCCGATCCGGACCGGGACGGCAACTCCTCAGGTCGCCAAGTTCTGAAAAATCCCTCATGTACAAACACATTGCCGCCGCCGGACTCCTGTCGCTAAGCATTACCGCGGTGGCCCAGGCCCCGTTCGCAGGCAGCCTGCCCGACAAGGCATCCAGTGCACCGGTATGGCTTTACAGCGTGCGTCCGGGAGACACCCTGATCACACTGGGCCAGCGTCATCTTGTGGAACCCCAGCGCTGGGACGTGGTGCAGCGGCTCAACCGGATTGCCGACCCGCATCGCATTCCGCCTGGCACAGTGCTCCGCATCCCCGCATCGATGCTGCGGAGCAGTCCCGGCCAGGCCGCCCTGAAAACGGTGCATGGCAGCGTGCAATGGCGCGAGTCCGGGGGAACATGGAAAACCGCATCCACTGGGCAAGCCCTGCCTGTGGGCGCCGAGCTTCAAACCGGGGCGCTGGCCAGCGCCACGCTGGAGCTGGCCAACGGCACACAGCTGCGCGTGCATCCGGGCTCAACACTGGTGCTGGACACCATCAGCCTCTATGCCAACGGCCTGATGGCCGACACGCGGGTCCGCCTGCTGCAGGGCCAGACGGAAATCACCGACAACCCGGGGCGGCGCACGCAACAGAATTTACGCGTGCTGACACCCAGCGCACAAGCGGTGGTGCGGGGCACGGTGTTCCGCGTGGGAGTTGAGGCCGGCCAGACGCGCGAAGAAACCCTGGAAGGTTCTGTCGACGTGGATGCCACCGGAAAAACCGTGGTGGTAGGCCCCGGCTTCGGCACCCTTGCGCGCGCCGGCGAGGCGCCCTTGCCGGCTCGGGCTCTGCCACGCGCCCCAGATATGTCGGCCCTGCCCTCCCGCCTGGAGCAACTTCCGCTGCGCTTTTCAATGCCGCCCGCGCGGGGTGAACAGAGCACCGTGCTGTGGGGCCAGGTTTCGCAGGACAGCAACTTCGACGCCATCCTCGCGGAGCGGACCTCCAGCGCCGGCGTACTGAGTTTTGCCGACCTGCCCAACGGCCGCTACATCCTGCGTGTACGGGCCCTGGACGCGCTGGGCCTGCAAGGACTGGAAGCGCGGCACGGCTTCACGGTGGCAGCGCGCCCCTTCGCACCAGCCCTGCAGGCGCCTGGCCGCTCCGCCACGGTGCGTTCACCGCGCCCTGTTCTGCGCTGGACCAGCGCGGTAGACGCCGCGCGCTACCGGGTGCAGGCCTCCCGGTCCGGGGAGTTCGCGCAACTCCTTCTGGACCAGCCTGTAACGCAGACCGAGTGGTTGCCCACGGACGACCTGCCCGAGGGCAAACTCCATTGGCGCGTCGCGAGTATCACGGCGCAAGGCGAGCAGGGGCCGTGGTCTCCTGCAGCGGCCTTCAGCTACAAGCCGGCGCCGGGGCAACCCGACCTGGGCCAGGCTGCGCTGCGCTACGAAGCCGACGCGCTGCTTCTTGAGTTGCCCGCACCGCCGCTGGAGCATCACTACCGGGTTTCGGTGTCAGCCACACCCGGCATGGCGCCCGAGGACCAGCAGCAGAACTCCTTCGATGGCGCGGTCCGCCTGCCGCGCCCCTCGGGCGGCACACGTTTCCTCGGTGTCCGGCTTGTCGACAACCAGGACGGCACCGCAGGGCCGCCCATGTTGCAAAAGATAGATGTGCCTTCGCGTTACCCGTATATGTGGATGCTGGGTCTGCCACTCTTGCTGCTGTAAGCCAGCGAGCGCGCACGCCAGCCACCATGCAAGACATTCATTCGCCCCGCAGCACGCACAGCCTGCGTGAACTCCTGGGAATGGGCCTGGTGCTGGCCGCGCTGGCGTTGGGGGTGAGCGCCACCGGCTGGCTGGCTCGCGTGGACTATTTCATGTTCGACCTTTCGCAGCGACTGGGCGCGCAGCCCGCGCCGTCAGGCGTAGTGATCGTGGCGATCGACCAGGCCAGCTTGCAAGAACTGGGACGCTGGCCCTGGCCGCGCCGCGTCCACGCCGAGTTACTGCAGCAGATATGCCGGGCCTCCCCAAAAGCCGTGGCGATGGACATTGCTTTTAACGAAGTTGGCGACGACCCCGCTGGTAACCAGGCCCTGGCCAAAGCCATGCGGGCCTGCGGCAACGTGTCGCTGCCCGTTCTGATGGAAAGCGCCCGCCTGGGGGGTCAGTTGCTGGAGTCGCCGCCCATTCCCCAGCTGGCGCGGTCTGCGGCCGGCCTGGGCCGCGTGAGCGTGCGCCTGGATGACGACGGCGTGGCGCGGGGCGTCGATCTGTGGGAAGGCGTCGGCACTGCCGGCTGGCCTCTGCTTGCGCAGGTTGCGCTGCAAATCACCGGCTGGCAGCCCCCGGACTCCACTTACCAACCGCCCGGAGATGCGGCCCGGCTTGTCACGGAGCAAGCGCCAACGCTGGTGCGGCGGGAACCCCGGCTGCTGCGCTTTGCCGGACCGCCAGGCACCATCCCAAGCGTCTCGGCGGCTGAGCTCATCCGCTCGGCCGAACCCGCGCAGGCACTGCGAGGCAGGGTCGTCTTCGTGGGCGCCACCGCGGCCGGACTCGGCGACATCATGTCCACACCGGTCACCACCAACGGCGCTGCCATGCCCGGTGTGGAAGTCCTGGCCAACGCGCTGCTGAACCTGCGGGACGACCGTTTTATCGTGCCGCTGGGAACGGCATGGACGCTGGCACTGAGCGTCGCGCTGGCACTGGTGCCGCTGCTATGGGCGGCACGTTTCATGCCCCTGCCGGGCCTGCTGGTCAATACGGCATGGTTTGTCGCTCTGGCGACGCTCAGCGTGGCGCTGCCTTTGGTTTCCGGACGCTGGTTTGCGCCCTCGGGAGCCCTGGTCGCCGCGATCGTGGCCTATCCCTTGTGGAGCTGGCGCCGACTGGAAGCAGCCAGGCGCTATCTCGACTGGCAGCTCCAGCAGTTGACCGGTGCAGTGACAGGCAGCCCTTTTCACAGGCTCAAGTTCGAACAGCGGATCGAGTACGTCAAGCAGGTACAGCAACGCTTTCACGACCTGCACAAGGAGCGCGAGGAGACTCTGGCTTTCCTCTCGCACGACATCCGCGTCCCGCTTGCCGCCGCCGTGCAGCAACTTGGCAGCGGAATGCTCGATGAGACTCATCAACACCGCCTCTTCCAGCAACTGCGCCGGGCGCACAAGCTGGCGCAATCATTTCTGTCGCTTGCCCGCGTGCAGAGCCTGGAACTGAAAGACCTGCGGGAAATCGACTTCGGCAGCGTCGCGCACCAAGCCGTAGACGCGGTTTACGAATCGGCCCAGGCCAAATCCGTGCGCCTGGCCCGGCACATCCCTGATGAGCCGGTATGGATTCGCGGCGACTTCCACCTGATCGAGCGCGCGCTGGACAACCTCCTGCACAACGCCCTGCGCTTCTCGCCTGCGGGCAGTACGGTCACCTTGACCTTGACCCTGAAGGGCGGACAGGCCGAACTGTTCGTGTCCGACCAGGGCCCGGGGGTCAGCGCGGAAATGCTGCCCCACCTGTTCGAACGCTTCAGCACGCAAAAAGCATCGCAACGCCCTGTCCAAAGCACCGGGCTGGGTCTTTATTTTGTACATACCGTGGCGGAGCGGCACGGCGGCCAGGCAGGCTATGAAGCCTTGATGCCCAATGGCGCACGGTTGTGGATAAAGCTCCCCCTGCTGTAACCCTGCGGATTTTGCGTCGGTACCGTTTCCGGGTTCAGGCCAGGCGCACCTGGTGACACCCGGCCGCATGCGCCGCTGCGAAGCTCAGGTCTTCCACAGCGCCTGCATGGCGCGGCTAAATGCTTCCGCGCGTTGAGGCGTCGAGACAGCCACTCGTTCCCCCGCCACAAACACGTCGCCAAACGTCGCGGCCGGGCTGGAGAACACCAGCGCATCCAGCACATGGCTGTGTGGCACGCCCAGCAATGCGGGCGCCGCCATATCCACCGTCATAAAGTCAGCGCGATGACCAGCGGCCAGGCCGCCTTGCAGCTGGCCGGTGGCCGGGAAGCCGCCCGCCAGTGCGGCTTCAAACAAGCCGGCGGCGCTGCTCTCCTGGCCCAGAATGCGCGCGGCGATGTTGCGCTGGCGCAGGGTGAGCCGCTGTGAATATTCGAGCAGGCGCAGCTCTTCGGGCCAGCTGCGGGTGACATGGCTGTCGGAGCCTATCGACCACTTGCCGCCTGCGGCCGCGTAGGCCGGCAGATCAAACACGCCGTCGCCCAGGTTGGCTTCAGTCGCCGGGCAGATCACGATGGATGCGCCCTTGTCCCGCACACCCCGCAGCTCGGCCGGCGTGGCATGGGTGGCATGCACCAGGTTCCAGTGGGCATCGACATCGGCGTTGTTCAGCAGCCATTCAATCGGGCGTTGGCCCGTGTGGGCAATGCAGTCCTCAACTTCCTGCGTCTGCTCGGCGATATGGATGTGAACCGGCAAGCCAGCTACTTTGGCCGCGCCAGTGAGCTCATGCAGCGCGACCGGGTTGGCGGCGCGCAGTGAGTGCACGGCCACGCCGGTGTTGATGCGCGGGTCGCCCTTGGTCTGGCGCTGGATGTCTTCGACCATGCGCATCACGCTATCGGGCGTCGAAGAAAACCGGCGCTGGTCTTCGCGCAGGCCCGTCGCCTTGAACCCCGAGCGCATGTAGAGCGTGGGCAGCAAGGTCAGGCCGATGCCGGTGCGCTGCGCGGCACGCACCAGCGCCAGCGACATCTCAATCGGGTTGGCATAAGGCGCGCCGCTGATGTCGTTGTGCAGGTAATGAAAATCGCAGACCTGTGTGTAGCCTCCGGCCAGCAGCTCGGCATAGAGCTGGCTGGCAATCGCCTCGAGCTGCCCGGGCGTGATGCGGTTGGCTGCGGTGTACATGCGGTCGCGCCAGCTCCAGAAGTCGTCGGATGCATGGGCGCCGGCGCTGCGGCGTTCCGTCAGGCCCGCCATGGCGCGCTGAAAGGCGTGGCTGTGTGCATTGACCAGGCCAGGCAGCACAGGGCCGGACAAACGTGTGGCGCCTTCCTGCTGCTGCGCCGTGGCACCGGGCTCCACGCTGTGCCAGGCGCCGTCTCCGGCGACGGTTAACAGGACGTCTTTGGCCCACGCGCCCTGCACCCAGGCTGCCTCGGCAAAAAATCGCTTTGCTTCACTTTTCATAGCAGCTCGTACATGCCAGTAGCGCGCCAGAGACCATTTTCTCTAACAAAGGCTGCACTTTTGAGGCCAGCGTTTCGTCATACGCATAGGGCGGGGCTTCCTGCATATACAGGCTCTGGCACATCTCAAGCTGGATCGCATGCACATCGCCGGCCGGCTGGCCGTAGTGGCGCGTGATGTAGCCGCCTTTGAAGCGGCCATTGACGGCGGTGGTGATGTGGGGTGCGTCGGTGCAGGCCTGCACCACCGCATTGGTGACGGCTTCATGCGCGCTCGCACCGCTGGCCGTGCCGATGTTGAGGTCGGGCAGCTTGCCTTCAAACAGCCACGGGATTTGCGAGCGGATACTGTGTGCGTCCCACAACAAGGCAAAGCCGTGCTGCGCCTTGAGCCGCGCCAGTTCACCGGCCAGCGCCGAATGGTAGGGTTGCCAATACGCTTCACGCCGCCGGGCGCGTTCTTCAGGGGCGGGCTCATAACCCGGCTTGTAAAGCGGTGCGCCGCTGAAGAAGCGCGTCGGGCACAGCTCGGTGTTCGAAGCCCCCGGGTACATGGGCGCATCATCAGGCGGGCGGTTCAGGTCGATCACATAGCGCGAATAACGCGGCCGCAACACACTGGCGCCCAACGCCGGCAGAAAGTTGTAGAGCAGGTGCAGATGCCAGTCGGTGTCTTCGACCCGGAGGGCTTCGTCGGTATAGCCGCCCTTCAGCCCGTCGGGGATCTCGGTGCCGACGTGCGGCATGCTGACCAGCAGCGGAACCGTGCCGCGCTTGAGGTTGAAAACTTCGCCGTCGTCGCTGAAGTCGCTCATGTCATGGATTCCTGAAAAAAAGTTCTCGCGGTCAGTTCCGGGATAACACGGCCTGGAGGAAATCACGGGTTCGCGCCTGCGCCGGGTTGGTAAAGATGATATCGGGCGGGCCGGCCTCGATCAGCACGCCGCCGTCCATCACCACCACCACATCGGCGACCTCGCGCGCGAAGTCCATTTCATGGGTCACCACCATCATGGTCATGCCTTCACCGGCGAGCAGCTTCATCACCTGCAGCACCTCGCCTACCAGTTCCGGGTCCAGCGCGGAGGTGGGCTCGTCAAACAGCATCAGTTGGGGCTGCATGGCCAGCGCGCGGGCAATCGCGACTCGCTGCTTCTGCCCGCCCGACAGGCTGGCCGGCATGGCGTGGGCCTTTTGCACCAGGCCCACCTTCTCAAGCAGCGCGAGGGCTTCGGCCTCGGTTTGCTGCCTGGACAGGCCGCGCACCTTGCGCGGGCCGACAGTGATGTTGTCGATCACCGAAAGGTGCGGAAACAGGTTGAAGGACTGGAACACCATACCGACGTCTTCGCGCAAATGGTTCAGCGCCTGGTCGTCCAGCATGCGGCCGGCATCAGCCAGCAAGCGCCCGCAGATCTCGACCCGGCCGCTGTCGGGCATCTCCAGCCCGTTGCAGCAGCGCAAAAATGTGCTCTTGCCGGAACCGCTGGGCCCGATGACGACCACCACCTGCGAGGGCTGAACGTCGAAATCAATGCCATGCAGCACGACGTGTTCGCCGAAGGACTTGCGTAATCCCCGGATGTTGACGATGGGCTTGCCGGCGGCAGCTGTATGGATGACGGGTTCTGGCGTGTTCATTGCACCATGCCTCCGGCGCGCAAGCGCTGCTCGATGCGGCGCAGCGCCAGCGTCGTCAGCCCGGTCAGGACAAAATACATGACAGCAATCACGAGGTAGACCTCCAGTGAGCGATAGGAAACGCTGATGATTTTTTGCCCCTCGTGCATCAGTTCATGAATGGTCAGCAGCGACACCAGCGCGGAGTTCTTGATCAGCGCGATGAACTCGTTGCCCAGCGGCGGAATCATGCGCACCAGCGCCTGCGGCAGGATGATGTTGCGCATGGCGGTTCCATAAGACATGCCGACCGATCGGGCAGCCTCCATCTGGCCCTTATCGATGGACTGGATGGCCCCGCGCACGATCTCCGAGACATAGGCGCCGGAATAAATGCCCAGGCCTATCACGCCGCAGACAAACGCCGGCAGCATGATGCCGAACTGCGGCAAGCCGAAAAACAGGATGAACAGCTGCACCAGCAGCGGCGTGCCGCGTATGGCCGCCACGTAGCTGGTGCACAGCGCGTAAACCACGCGCCTGGCCGGATTGAGCCGCCCGATCCCCACCAGCAAACCCATGATGCAGCCGAGCACCAGGGCAACCGCCGTGATTTCCACGGTCACCAGCGCACCCGAAAGCAGGTTGCGCCACCCCGCGAAAGCAGGAGAGAAATCGAGTTCCATCCGGTGCGCTCCCTGTCTTATTTAGCGGCGGCGGGAACCGTGGTGTTGCTGAACCACTTCTTCACGATCTGTGCGTAGGTGCCGTCGGCCTTGAGCTTGGCCAGGGCGCCGTTGACGGCCTTGGTCAACTCGGGTGTGTCCTTGCGAAGTGCCATGCCGTACTCTTCGGTGGTTAGCTGCTGCTCAAGCACGCGCTGACCGCCCCGGGTGCGCACGTACTGGAAGGCCGCCGGCTTGCCGGTCACGGCCGCATCGGCGCGGCCGATGTCGACCAGGTTGAACATCTCCTGGTTCTTCTCCACTTCCACCAGTTGCACCTGCGGGTAGTTGGCAGCCAGATAGCTCACGGATTTGGTGCCCACCTGCACAGTCACTTTTTTGCCGTTCAGGTCGGCCAGCGTTTTAATGGCGGTATTGCCTTCCTTGACCATGGCGACCAGGCCGCCCGCATAGTAGGAATCGGTGAAGTCCACGACCTTCTTGCGCTCGTCGGTGATGTAGATGGCCGATACCGCCATGTCAAAGCGCTTGGACACCAGCCCGGGGACCAGGCCCTTGAAGTCGATGTCTATCCACTCGACGCGCTTGTTCAAAGTCTTGGCGATGGCTTCCACCAGCTCGATGTCAAAGCCGGTGCGTTTGCCGGCTTCAACATATTCCATGGGTGGGAAGGTGGCGTCGGTCCCGACACGAAGCACGTCCTGCGCATGGGCGCTGAAAGCGGCCAGGCCAAGGACGGCCAGGCAGGAAGCAAGGAATTGGCGGCGAAAGTTCATGGCGTTTTCTCCAGGGGTTAATAGATACGGCTGTCGGACTGTCAAACTGTCAGGTACTCAAACTTCGGGAAATGCGGGCGGCGGTCACCACCGCCATCTGGATCAGGGGCGGATGTTTGCCTTGAATGCGCACGCTGGGCGCCATCAACGTCAGGGCGCCGACGGCCTGTTTTCCCATGCCGAACAGGGGCACGCTGACGCCCCAGACACCGGCATCCACCTCGCTGTCACTGACGGCGAAACCGACCTTGCGGATCCCGGCCAGTTCAGCCAGCAACTCGGGGCGTTGGCGATCAGGGGCCAGCGTGGCGCTCAAGGCCGCGGCCGGCATATGGGCCAGCAGGCATTTCGCCGAGGCGCCTTTTTCAAGGGGCACACTGCGGCCTTTTTCAAATGAGCAGCGCAGGGATTGGCAGCTTTCGACCATGTCGATGCAAATGGCCTGGCCGTTGACCGCGACGATCAAGCCGACACTTTCCTGTGATTGCTGTGCCAGCATCTGCATTTCCTGGCGCGCCTGCTGCGCCAGGTGGGAGGCCACGTCATAACCCAAGGCCAGTTGCAGGCTCAAAGGGCCGGGCGCATAACGGCCGTCCATTTCAAGGACAAAACCCCAGCGCTTGAGCGAGAGCAACTGGCGGTACAGCGTGCTTTGGCTCAGGCCCGTCTTGCCCAGCAATTCCACGGCCGTCAAGGGGCGCCCATGCTGCGCCAGCGTGGCCAGCACCACCAGCGCGCGGTCAACGGCGGACAGGGCGGGAACAGCGGAGGCATCGGAGAACATCGCGTCAGTATCCGGTTCTTGCCTGTACGCGCAAAGCACTATTTCTCATTGGCTGGGAATGACTGTTTCTTTTTTGGCCTCCGGCGATGCCTTCCCGGAGACATCCGCCGGCGCGCGCCATGCGCGGCTCAACTCAATCGCCGAAACCTGACAGAGGGAAAAGCTGGCCGGAGTTCAAGGCCACATGCACGACGGCACATGCACGCGGCACCTGCACGGCGATCTTCACGCCGGACGCAGCGCACCGGCATGCGGCAACATTCATACCAAGCCGCCCTTGAAGACGGTCTGCAGGCGCGGGTTCGCACCAAAGGCGTAGCTCAACTCCGCCGGCCGCTCCACACCCCACACCACAAAATCCGCCCGCATGCCGGCCGCCAGCACGCCGCGATCACGCAGGCCCAGCGCTGCGGCCGCATGACGCGTCACACCGGCCAGCGCTTCTTCAGGCGTCAGGCGGAACAAGGTGCACGCCATGTTGAGCATCAGCAGCAAGGAGGTGCAAGGCGAGCTGCCTGGGTTACAGTCGGTAGAGATCGCCATCGGCACGTTGTGCTCGCGCAGCAGCGCCACCGGCGGCAATTTGGTTTCACGCAGGAAATAAAACGCGCCGGGCAATAGCACCGCCACCGAACCCGCCGCCGCCATCGCCTGCGCGCCCTCCGTGGACAACCATTCGAGATGGTCGCAGCTCAATGCGCCGTAATGCGCGGCGAGTTGCGCACCGCCACTGTCGCTGAGCTGCTCGGCATGCAGCTTGACCGGAATACCCAAGGCCTTGGCCGCGGCAAAGACACGCCCGGTCTGCGCGGTGCTGAAGGCGATGCGTTCGCAAAATGCGTCGACCGCATCCACCAGTCCTTCAGCGTGCAGCACCGGCAGCATCTCCAGCACGGCATCGACATAGGCATCGGTGCGGCCCGCGAATTCAGCCGGCACGGCGTGCGCGCCCAGAAAGGTGGTGCGAATATCGACCGCATGGGTTTGCCCCAGCGCGCGGGCGACTGAAAGCGTCTTGCGTTCGTGCTCCAGCGCCAGGCCGTAGCCGGACTTGATCTCCAGCGTGGTCACGCCTTCCGCAATCAGGCGCTGCAGCCTGGCTGCACTCTGCGTTTGCAATTGCTGCGCAGTGGCAGCGCGGGTCGCCTTCACTGTGGAAGCGATGCCGCCGCCGGCGCGGGCAATCTCTTCATAGGTGGCGCCATTCAGCCGCAATTCAAATTCATGGGCACGGTCGCCGCCGTAAACAAGGTGGGTGTGGCAATCGATCAGGCCGGGTGTGATCAATGCGCCGCCCGCGTCGCGCTGTGTCTCGCACCGGGCCAGAAGATCAGCGGGCACGTCGGCACGTGGGCCAACCCACGCCAGGGATTCGCCGTCTATCACCAATGCAGCGTCTTCTATCAAGCCATAGGGCTGCGCGGCGCCGGCCTGCAGCGTGGCTGCCCGGCAGTGGGTCCACAGTTGCAGGCTCATGCGGGTACCTCCATCCAGAGGGCGCCCTGCGCGGCGATACGCACCGCGGCGCTACCCGTCACTGTGCGCCAGGCCAGGCTGGCGGGCTCCAGCTGCAGAACTTCTTCATCAAACAGCACTGTAGCCCTTGACCCGTATGCATAGACAGCTATTGTTTTCATAGCATTCAGCGTTTCTGAAAATCGCCCGTCCACGCGCACCATGCGCGAGGGCTCGCGGCCCCGGCGCACCATCAGGTTGAAATCACGCGTCTTGCCGTCAATCAGTTCGCAACCCGTATCGGCCGCGCCATCGAAGAACAGGGGCGCATCCGCAGTCGTCACGCGGTGCGGCACCCCCGCCACATCCAGCTGCACGCCCGCGCCTTCCAGCACCGCGAACCAGCGCTCGATACCGTCGAATTTCGAAAACGGCCCGCTCTTGTCCACGTCAGCCACCGACATGCGCCAGGCCCAGTCGCCCGCATCGGGCCACATGGCCAGCTCGCGCGTCACCCCACCGCCATTGCGCCACGGCGTCGCGGGGATGTCGGCCAGCCGAACGACATTCCAGCTCATTAACGAAACCTCCGCGCTGCTGCGCTGCGGTAAGAGCCCTTGGGGCGGCCCGGCGGGCTCATGCCTGAAACTTTCCCGCAAAGCTGTAGCGCGAGCCCGGGTACACCAGGCGCGCCACGCTGGCGATGTTGCTGCCGCTCACGGTGCGCCGCATCATGGCAAGGCAGGCCTCTGTGGGTTTGATGTCCAGGTGCCTGGCTTCCAGCGCCGAAGGCAGGCAGGCTTCGATGGAATAGCTGGCCTCGGTCAGCGGCGCCTGCTCCAGCAGATGGTGCGTGGGCGTGGTCTGGGTGAAGTCGGTTTTTAAATAATCAGGCGCTGCCGCCGGGTTCACATAGCGGTCTTCATATTGGATGGGGACGCCGTTTTCCAGATGGATCAGGATGGTATGAAACACCCGCCCGCCCGACCGAAGGCCCAGGGTCCGCGCCAGGTCGGCGCTGGCTTTTTCAGACTCGGCCAGCAGCACACGCGAGGTGTGCACATGCCCGCGCTCCACCACTTCCTCGTGAATGTCACGAATGGTAAGTGTGGAAGAAATGCGGTGCAGCTCCGCCACAAAGGTGCCGGAGCCCTGAATGCGCGTGACCATGCCTTCGTCCATCAGCTCGCGCAGTGCCCGGTTGGCCGTCATGCGGCTGACGCCGAACTGCTCCATCAGCACGGCTTCGCTGGGCACCGGGTCGCCGGGCTTCCAGGTGCCGGCACTGATGCGTTTTTTGATGAATGCCTTGACCTGACCGTAGGCAGGCAGTGGTGTGGTGGCCATGGTTCAGCGCAATGTTCGCGTGTGTAAGAAAAAATCATTGTCACCGCAAAAGCCGGCCTGGCAACCCTGAGCAATCAATGAACAGCCAGGCTTTCGCGCACAAACCATAGATTACCGCAGTTGACACAAGTTGTATAGACAACTACGATTTATCCCCATCGCCGGTTCATTCTTTTTTCGGCGCTGTTTGACCTCTTTATGTGATTCCCGCCCACTTCCGGAGCAGCCTCATGTCCGATCTTTCCCAAACCCCCTTTCTAGACAGCAAAGCCCGCCCCGTGCGCGCGCCGCGCGGCAGCACCCTCACCTGCGCCAACTGGCAGATCGAGGCGGCCTACCGCATGATCCAGAACAACCTGGACCCGGAAGTCGCTGAAAACCCTGACGAGCTCGTGGTGTACGGCGGCATCGGCAAGGCGGCCCGCAACTGGCCGGCCTTTGACGCCATCCTCGACTCCCTGCGCAAACTCAAGGCCGACGAAACCCTGCTGGTGCAGTCGGGCAAGCCGGTGGGGGTGTTTCGCACCCATACCGGCGCGCCGCGCGTGTTGATCGCCAATTCCAACCTGGTGCCCAAGTGGGCGACCTGGGAACACTTCAACGAGCTGGACCGCGCGGGCCTGATGATGTACGGCCAGATGACGGCCGGCAGCTGGATCTACATCGGCACCCAGGGCATCGTGCAGGGCACGTATGAGACCTTTGTCGAAGCGGGCCGCCAGCATTTCAACGGCGACCTCGCAGGCCGCTGGGTATTGACGGCCGGGCTGGGCGGCATGGGCGGCGCGCAGCCGCTGGCCGCCACCTTTGCCGGCGCCTGCTCGCTCAACATCGAGTGCCAGCAGTCCAGCATCGACTTCCGGCTGCGCACGCGCTACGTGGACAAGCAGGCCAAAGACCTTGACGAAGCGCTGGAGATGATCAGGCACCACACCTCACGCAAAGAGGCGGTCTCCATCGCCCTGTGCGGCAACGCGGCCGAGATTGTTCCCGAACTGGTCAAACGCGCCCAGGCCGGCGGCATTCGCCCCGACATCGTGACCGACCAGAC
>JAJKJM010000174.1 GCA_021153985.1 Polaromonas sp. | reverse complement strand
TCATTTCCACCCTCAAGGAAGCGCCTGCCGACGCGGAAGTCGTGAGCCACCAGCTCATGATGCGTGCGGGCATGATCAAGAAACTGGGCGCCGGCATTTACAACTACATGCCCATGGGCCTGCGCGTGATCCGCAAGGTCGAGGCCATCGTGCGCGAGGAGATGAACCGCGCCGGCGCCGTCGAAATGACCATGCCGGTCGTCCAGCCGGCCGAGCTCTGGCAGGAAACCGGCCGCTTTGACAAGATGGGCCCCGAGCTGCTGCGCATCAAGGACCGCCACGGCCGCGACTTTGTCGTCCAGCCTACCAGCGAGGAAGTCGTCACTGACGTGATGCGCCAGGACATCAAAAGCTACAAGCAGCTGCCCAAGAACCTGTACCAGATCCAGACAAAATTTCGTGACGAACGCCGTCCGCGCTTTGGCCTGATGCGCGGGCGCGAGTTCATCATGAAGGACGCCTACAGCTTTGACCGCGACCAGGCCGGCGCCAAGGCCAGCTACCAGGTCATGGCAGCCGCCTACCGCAAGATTTTCGACCGCTTTGGCCTGACCTACCGCGCCGTCGCGGCCGACAGCGGCGCCATTGGCGGCGACCTGAGCGAAGAGTTCCAGGTCATCGCCGCGACGGGTGAAGACGCCATCGTCTACTGCCCTGGCAGCGACTACGCCGCCAATATGGAAAAAGCCGAAGCGTTGGCGCCCCAGGGCACGCGCAAGCCGGCATCGCAGGCCATGGCCAAAACCCCGACGCCAGGCAAAGCCACGTGCGCGGATGTTGCCGAACTGCTGGGCATTCCGCTGCAAACTACCGTCAAGTCGCTGGTGCTGGCCACCGACGAGCTCGATGAGGCCGGCAAAGTCATCAAATCGCAGGTCTGGCTCCTGTTGCTGCGCGGCGACCACGACATGAACGAGATCAAGGTCGGCAAGGTAGAGGGCCTGGCGAACTTCCGCTTTGCGACCTTGCCTGAAATTGAAGACCACTTCGGCTGCAAGCCGGGCTACCTCGGCCCGCTCAATCTGAAGAAGCCCGTCAAGCTGGTCGCCGACCGTGAAGTGGCCGCGATGGCCGACTGGATTTGTGGTGCGAACGAGGTGGATTTCCACCTTACCGGCGTCAACTGGGGCCGCGACCTGCCCGAGCCCGAACTGGTAGCTGACCTTCGCAACGTAGTGGCAGGCGATCCATCACCCGACGGCAAAGGTGCGCTGGTGATCGAACGCGGCATCGAGGTCGGCCACGTGTTTTACCTCGGCACCAAATACAGCAAGGCGATGAACGCCACCTTCCTCGGCGAAAACGGCAAGCCGCAATTCATGGAAATGGGCTGCTACGGCATCGGCATCACACGCCTGCCGGCCGCCGCCATCGAGCAAAACCACGACGAGCGCGGCATCATCTGGCCCGACGCCATCGCGCCGTTCACTGTGGTGCTGTGCCCCATCAGCCCTGATCGCTTCCCTGAAGTCGAAACGGCCGCCAACAAGCTCTACGCTGAGCTGCTTGCCGCTGGCGTAGACGTCATCCTGGACGACCGCGGCGAGCGCCCCGGCGCCATGTTCGCCGACTGGGAACTGATAGGCGTGCCGCACCGCGTCACCATTGGTGACCGCGGCCTCAAGGAAGGGCAGCTGGAATACCAGCACCGCCGTGACGCGGCTTCCAGCAAGATTGACGCTGCCGGCGCCTTCGATTTCCTCAAGGAAAAGCTGGCGCCGCTGCAGCCACGCTGATCGCGTTGCCCGTTTTGATATCGGCATGGCTTTCGCAGATCCCGTGAACGCACCCGCATCCAGGCTGATTTCGAGAAGAAAATGCCTGCAGTCCTTGCCAGTCCTTGGCAGTTCGCTATTGATTTCAGAGCGAGCCAGCGCCGGCGCGCAGGTTGAGGAGCCACTGATCGACTCGGTGCGCACTGCACTGAGCTCTGCCATCGCCAACCAGGCGCCTCCCATCCCCGAGTTCAAGGACACCGAAAGCCGGCTCGCTTATTTGCGCTGGCTGGGCGCCATGAGCGACCGGCTCAAGAAGAAAAAACCCGAGTGGCAAATCCGCAAGGAGTTCTTGCAGACCGTCTGGTATGAAAGCAGACGCGCCGGTCTGGATGTGACGCTGGTGCTGGGCCTGATCCAGGTCGAGAGCAACTTCCGCAAATTCGCAGTAAGCAACGTCGGCGCGCGCGGCTACATGCAGGTGATGCCCTTCTGGACGCGTGTGATCGGCGACGGCGACCCCGGCAAGCTGTTTCACATGCAGACCAACCTGCGCTTCGGCTGCGTGATCCTGCGCCACTACCTGGACCGGGAACGCGGCGATTTGTTCATGGGACTGGGCCGCTATAACGGTTCGCGCGGAAAGTCGCCTTACCCGGACGCGGTCTTAGGCGCAAGCAAGAATTGGGTGTTTGCCGGCTGAGCTTTTCTTAAGGGAAAAGTGCCCCTAGCCAATAACCACCTTGGTTTCCAGCTACAAATAAGATAGCAGACCGCTTATCAAGCGGGGGCCGCGGATCTGGCTTTGCCAGGCCGCAGGCGCCGCCCCCTGCAAGGGGGAAAGGGACTACACGCAGTGAGTCCCGATAGGGGTGAGTCAACTATTTTCTGCAAACCAGGCCAGCACCGGCACCGTTCCCGGCAGTACCGGTTCCACACTGACAGGCAGCGACTGCCACGCATAGGATTGGCCCTCATGCATGTGCAGTTCGCCGGTCCACTCAAACACTTTGCAAAAGTTCAGTCGCACCAGCGCGTGGGGGTAATCGACCATCTCGACTTTCCAGGGATGCACGGCCGCAATGGTGACGCCGATTTCTTCCTGGAGCTCGCGGCGCAGCGCCTCTTCAACGCTCTCGCCCTGCTCGAGCTTGCCGCCCGGAAATTCCCAATAACCTTCGTAGACCTTGCCAGGTGGGCGCGATGTCAGCAGAAACTCGCCGTTGGCGCGGATCAGCACGCCGACGGCGACATCAACCACCTTGCGGTCGACACCGCCCTCGCGCGGTCGCTCACCGTCAGCGACCAGCACGCTCATGTGGAGTGATCTGGGGCTTGATCAGACGGGGCTGCGGCAGCGGCGCCCGGCCGCTCATAAGCCGCGATGGCTGGCGCCGCCACAGGCCGGCTGGCGCTGTCGCGGCCGGCATAGTCGCGGGCGAACTGATACGCCACACGGCCGCTGCGCGAACCGCGCTCCAGCGCCCAGACGAGGGAGGCCGGTTTCGCCGCCGCAATCGCGTCCGGACCGACGCCGAAAGACGACAGCCACTGGGCCACGATGGCCAGGTATTCGTCCTGGGTGAAGGGGTAAAAGCTGACCCAGAGGCCAAAGCGCTCAGACAATGAGATTTTTTCTTCAACGACCTCACCGGGGTGCACTTCACCGTCGTCGCTGCGCGTGTAGGTGAGGTTTTCCGTCATGTACTCAGGCAGCAGGTGGCGCCGGTTGCTGGTCGCGTAGATCAGCACATTGGGCGTGGCCGCCGCGACAGAGCCATCGAGAATGGACTTCAGCGCTTTGTAGCCCGGCTCGCCTTCTTCAAAACTGAGGTCGTCGCAGAAAACGATAAATTTTTCGGGCAACCCGGACACCACATCGACGATGTCGGGCAGATCGATCAGGTCAGCCTTGTCGACTTCGATCAGCCGCAGGCCACGTGACGAATAGGCATTCAGGCAGGCCTTGATCAGCGACGACTTGCCAGTGCCGCGCGCACCCGTCAGCAGCACGTTGTTGGCGGGCTTGCCCAGCACAAACTGCTCGGTGTTGCGCTTGATCTTTTCCTTCTGGTCCTCGATTTCCTTGAGGTCGCCCAGGCTCATGTTGCCGATGTGCCGCACCGGCTCCAGCGAGCCATGGCCGGAGCTGCGCTTGCGATAGCGGTAAGCGACAGAGGCGCTCCAATCGGGCGCAGTCAAAGGCTGCGGCAGCACGGATTCAATCCGTGCCATCAGGGACTCGACGCGGGCGATCAGGCGTTCAAACTGTTCGTTCATGGGGTGCGCTGTTAACTGCGGTAGTCGGCGTTGATTTTGACGTAATCGTAGGAAAAATCGCAGGTCCAGACGGTATCGGCCGCTGTACCACGGCCCAGCACCACACGCACCGTGATCTCGCTTTGCTTCATCACGCGCTGGCCGTCGGCTTCGACATAGCCGGGATGCCGGCCGCCGTTCTTGGCCACCAGCACATCGTCCAGGTACAAATCGATCTTGGTCTGGTCCAGGTCATCAATCCCCGCATAGCCCACAGCCGCCAGGATGCGGCCTAGATTGGGATCACTGGCGAAAAACGCCGTTTTCACCAGCGGCGAATGGCCGATGGCGTAAGCCACCTTGCGGCATTCCTCGCCGGTCTTGCCGCCTTCGACCTGGATGGTCATGAATTTGGTCGCCCCTTCGCCGTCACGAACAATGGCCTGTGCCAGCTTTTTCGCGATGTCGAGCATGGCGGCGCGCAAAGCCTGGCCTTCCGCGCTGTCCAGCGATGTCACCGGTGCATGCCCGGCTTTGTTGCTGGCGACCACCACAAAGGAGTCATTGGTCGACGTGTCGCCGTCCACCGTCACGCGATTAAAGGACCCTTCAGCCAGTTCTTTGGCCAGTTGCGCCATGAGCGGCTGGGCCACGCACGCGTCCGTTGCCATGAAGCCCAGCATGGTGGCCATGTTGGGCCGGATCATGCCCGCGCCCTTGCTGATGCCGGTGATGGTGACTTCAGCGCCTGCGAGCTTGATGCGTTTGGAAAAAGCCTTGGCCACCGTGTCAGTGGTCATGATGGCTTCAGCCGCGTTGCCCCAGTTGTCTTCTTTCGCGTCGGCCAGGGCAGCCGGCAAGCCCGCCGCGATGCGGTCGTTAGGCAGCGGCTCCATGATGACGCCGGTAGAGAACGGCAGGATTTGCTCGGGTGCAAGATCGAGCAAGCGGGCCAGCGCGATGCAACTGGCATGGGCGCGGCTCAGGCCATCGTCGCCCGTGCCGGCATTGGCGTTGCCGGTGTTGATGAGCATGGCGCGTATGCCTGCCGTCTTGCCGTCATTTTTGGCAAGGTGCTCGCGGCAGATCTGCACGGGCGCCGCACAAAAACGGTTTTGCGTGAAGACCGCGCCTACCGACGCGCCTTCATCAAGCAAGAGTACCGAGAGGTCCTTGCGATTGGCTTTGCGTATGCCCGCCTCGGCAATGCCCCAGCGCACGCCGGGAACAGGGTAGAGATCGGCGGCAGGTGTGGCAACCAGATTGACGGGCATGCGTGAACTCCGGAAAAAGCAGTAAAGGGTTGCAGATGCTCGGGCTCAGGGCAGCGCTCAGTTCAGCTGGCCGTGGCAATTTTTGTATTTTTTGCCCGAGCCGCAGGGACAGGGATCGTTGCGGCCGACACGGGGCACGTCGCCAACCGGCACGGCTGGGGTGCGCCGCTGCGAGTCTTCGTCGACCGTCGTTTCCACTTCACCGGTTTCAGTTGGCGCCGTGTAGGTGACGTTGGAGATGTTTTCGGCGCGGCTTTCCATTTCTTCGGCCGCTTGATCCAGCTGCTCACTCGACTGGATCTTCACAGTCATCAGGATCTTGGTAACTTCGTTTTTCACGCTGTCGAGCAACTGGCCAAAGAGTTCAAACGCTTCGCGCTTGTATTCCTGCTTGGGCTGCTTTTGCGCATAGCCGCGCAGGTGAATGCCCTGACGCAGGTAATCGAGCGCGCTCAGGTGTTCGCGCCAATGGCTGTCGATACTTTGCAGCAACACCACGCGCTCAAACTGCATGAAGTTTTCTTCGCCGATTTTTTCAACCTTGTCGTCAAACGCAGCGTTGGCCGCGGCGACCACTTTCTCAACCACCTCGTCATCGGTGATGGCCGTGGCGGCATCAAGCTCTGCGCGCAAAGGGAATTCGATTTGCCACTCTTCGCGCAGGACATTTTCCAGCCCCGCCACATCCCATTGCTCTTCGACGCTTTCCACCGGGATGTACTGACGCGCCAGGTCGGTGAAGCAGCCTTCGCGCAGCGACGCAATCTGCGCCTGCAGGCTGCCGGCATCCATGATGTCGTTGCGCTGTTGATAGATGACCTTGCGCTGGTCATTGGCGACGTCGTCGTATTCCAGCAATTGCTTGCGGATGTCGAAGTTGCGCGCTTCAACCTTGCGCTGGGCCGACTCGATGCTGCGGGTCACGATGCCCGCTTCGATCGCCTCGCCGTCGGGCATCTTGAGACGCTCCATGATGGCCTTGACGCGGTCGCCCGCGAAGATACGCATCAGCGGGTCGTCCAGGCTCAGATAGAAGCGTGACGAACCGGGATCGCCCTGACGGCCCGAACGGCCGCGCAGCTGGTTGTCAATCCGGCGCGACTCATGGCGCTCGGTGGCAATGATGCGCAGGCCGCCCAACGCGGTGACCTGGTCGTGTTCTTCCTTCCACACGGCGCGCAGGCGGGTAATTTCCGCCTCTTTGGCGGCGGCGTCCAGCGCCTCGTCCGCTTCAACAGCCTCAATCAGTTTTTCCACATTGCCGCCCAGCACGATGTCGGTGCCGCGGCCCGCCATGTTGGTGGCGATGGTGATCATCTTCGGCCGGCCGGCTTGCGCGACGATGTCGGCTTCGCGGGCATGCTGCTTGGCGTTAAGCACCTGGTGAGGCAGGTTTTCCTTGATCAGCAGCTGGTCGATGATTTCGGAATTTTCAATCGAGGTCGTGCCCACCAGCACGGGCTGGCCGCGCTCGTAGCATTCGCGGATGTCCTTGATGGCCGCTTCATATTTTTCGCGGGTGGTCTTGTAGACCCGGTCGAGCTGGTCGTCGCGGCGGCTCACGCGGTTGGGCGGGATCACCGTGGTTTCGAGGCCGTAAATTTCCTGGAATTCGTAGGCTTCCGTGTCGGCGGTGCCGGTCATGCCGGCGAGCTTGGCGTACAGGCGGAAATAGTTCTGAAAGGTGATGGAAGCCAGCGTCTGATTCTCGGGCTGGATCTGCACACCTTCCTTGGCTTCAACGGCCTGGTGCAGGCCATCGCTCCAGCGGCGGCCTGACATCAGGCGGCCGGTGAATTCATCGACGATGACGACTTCGCCGTCTTGCACCACATAGTGCTGGTCGCGGTGATACAGCAGGTTGGCACGCAAGGCCGCATACAGGTGATGCATCAGCGAGATGTTGGCCGGGTCGTACAACGTGGCGCCTTCGGCGATCAGCCCCAGGTTGAACAGCAGGCGCTCGGCGCTCTCGTGTCCCTGCTCTGTCAGAAACACCTGGTGGGTTTTCTCGTCGATGGTGAAGTCGCCGGGCTTGGTCACGCCCTCCCCGGTTCGCGGATCGGCTTCGCCCTCCTGACGCGTCAGCATGGGGACGACCTTGTTCATCGCCAGGTACATCTCGGTGTGGTCTTCGGCCTGGCCGCTGATGATGAGCGGCGTGCGCGCCTCATCGATCAGGATGGAGTCCACTTCGTCGACGATGGCGTAGTTCAGGCCCCGCTGCACACGGTCTGCCACTTCATAGACCATGTTGTCGCGCAGGTAGTCAAAGCCGTATTCGTTGTTGGTGCCGTAGGTGATGTCGGAACCGTAGGCGGCCTGCTTTTCCTCGCGCGACATATTGGGCAGGTTGATACCGACCGTCAGGCCCAGGAAGTTGTAGAGCTTGCCCATCCAGCGCGCGTCACGGCTGGCCAGGTAGTCATTCACCGTCACCACATGCACACCCTTGCCGGTGAGGGCATTGAGGTAGACCGGCAGTGTGGCGGTCAGGGTCTTGCCCTCGCCCGTGCGCATTTCAGAAATCTTGCCGTTGTGCAGCGACATGCCGCCCAGCATCTGGACGTCAAAGTGCCGCATCTTCATGACACGTTTGCTGCCCTCGCGCACCACGGCAAAGGCTTCGGGAAGGATGGCATCCAGGTCCTCACCGGCGGCCACACGGTCTTTGAACTCCTGGGTTTTGGCACGAAGCTGGTCGTCGCTCAGCGTCTCGTACTGGGTCTCCAGCGCATTGATGCGCTCTACGGTTTTTCGGTAGGTCTTGAGCAGCCTGTCATTGCGGCTGCCGAAAATTTTGGTCAGGATGTTGGAAGCCATAAATGCGAGGCCGCCTTGACCGCTCCCTTTGAGCTGGCAATGCGGCCGAAATCCCTTATTGAGTACGGAACCTAGGTGTGGGCGCTGTCAGCGAGTTCAACTGTGCGCAAACCTCTGATTTTAACTCTGCCGGGGGAGGCTGGGCTGCTGCCGCTAAAACGCCGGGTCAGCGAAGAGTCAGCGACGAGGGCCGCGCATTGGGCCTTGGCATATGCGCGCCTGCTGAATGGCCCTAGTGAGGGCGCGGCAGCTGGGGCAGGCCGGGTACGGCAGGCTGCGGCGAGACCGCTGCCACCGCCGGTTTCGGCAAATTGCGCCCTGCGGTCAGGAACTTCTGCGGGTCCTGGAAGACGCCCTGAACCAGCACCTCAAAGTGCAGATGCGGGCCGGTGGAACGGCCGGTGGTGCCCACCTCGGCAATTTTCTGCCCACGCTTGACCAGATCGCCTTTTTTCACCAGCACGCGCGAAGCGTGGGCGTAGCGTGTGACCAGTTCATTGCCGTGGTCGACTTCCACCATGTTGCCGTAGGCCTGGTGGTATTCCTGCGTTACGACCACACCGCCCGCGGCGGCAAGAATGGGGGTGCCCGGCTCGGAGGGGAAATCCAGCCCGGTGTGCAGGGCGGAGCGCCCGTTCATCGGGTCGATACGCCAGCCGAAGGCTGATCCCAGATTACCGCCGGCCACAGGTTCCTGAGTGGGAACCATCATCTTTTTGATTTTCTGATCGAAGAGGCGCGACTCCATGACGGTCATCAGGTCGACTCGCTGGTCCGTCAGCTTGTCCAGGTCAGCCAAAGTGGCCTGCAACTCTTCCATGGTGAGTGAAGGCCCCGCCACCAGCGCGCCGCCCCGGCCGGGTGTGACTTTGATCTCGCTGGGGTTCACGCCGGCCAAACCCGACACCCGTTCGCCAAGTGCTTCGAGTTGCATCATCTTGGCCTGCATCTCACCGACCCGCTTAGCCATCACGTCGAGGTTTTCGCGCATGAAGCGGTCACGCTGGTCGAATTCGTCTTTGACCATCAGCTTGACCAACGATCCGATGACCGGCCAGCCTTCACGGGCGCCTTTCAGAAACACCCAGTGATAAAGGCCGGCAGCTACAAGCATGAGTGCCAGTGCGGCGACAAAGCCCGCCAGAACCAGTTTTGTGCCGCTTAAATAGATGGCCCGGCTTTTCGCCAGCCACGCATCCGTGATAATCAAATGCACTTGTCTACCTCTTTAAAAGCTTGGGCGCCCATGGACGCGCACCGCACATCATGACCACCGACCGGCGCCTTCCGCAGGCGCTCTCTGCTTACCAGGCTGCGGGGAATTCCCCTTCCCTGGCTCGTCTGACGGAGCTCGTCCAGGAATCCAGCGACAGGCTAAAAGCCATTGAATCGCTGCTGCCTGAAGCCTTGCGCCCTGCCGTCCAGGCCGGCCCCATTGACGGCGACACCTGGTGCCTGCTGGTGAGCGGCAATGCGGCCGCGGCCAAAATCCGCCAGCTACTGCCTCTTATCCAGGCCCGCCTTCTCGGCAAAGGTTGGAAGGTTACCTCAATTCGCCTCAAGATACTAATAGTCAAAAAGTAGTAACCCGAGGCAGCTTCCAAAAGCCCTTGGGCATCTTGAACAGCGTGGCCGCTTGATTGCCTGCTACAAAATTTGTAGCGTATGGTACCCATATGGCATGGGAAAGGCAAGAATCGGAATAAATGGTGCCGCTTGTCGGAATCGAACTGACGACCTACCGCTTACAAGGCGGTTGCTCTACCAACTGAGCTAAAGCGGCACAAGGAAAGCTATTTTACTTGACCCGTTTCAGTGAGGGCCGTGTACGCGGCGGCTTGGGAGGCTCAGGCGGGTCGGAACCCCCATCACCCTCGCCGGGTGCACTTTCGGGCACCAACTGCATGATCTTCCCCTCGGGACCTTCCGCTGCATTGTGCGGGTGGGCCGGGGCCCCTGACGGCGAAGCTGCGACGCCCGCGGCAGCCGGGCTCCCATCGCTTCCGGGTTCGGCGCTGGGGGCTGCGCCCGCAGCGGAGGCTCCCATGGGAAAAGCCATGCCCTGCCCGTTTTCGCGGGCATAAATGGCAATCACGTGGCTGATCGGGACCATGATTTCCCGGGCACTGCCAGCAAAACGCGCCTTGAACTCAATGAAATCATTGCCCAGCTTGAGCGACGAGGTCGCGTCAAAGCTGATATTGAGCACGATTTCATTGTTCTTCACATACTCGCGCGGCACCTGCACGGTGTCATCCACCGACACCGCCACGTAAGGCGTGAAGCCGTTGTCGGTGCACCATTCGTACAGGGCCCGTATCAGATACGGGCGCGTTGACGTGGAGTCCAGGGCGTTCATGAATTCAGCCAAGCTGCTTGTCCGGGAATCAGGTTCAGTGATTACTTGCGCATCACTTTCTCGGACGGCGTCAGTGCTTCGATATAGGCTGGGCGCGAAAAGATGCGTTCCGCGTACTTGAGCAGCGGCGCGGCATTTTTCGACAGGTCGATGTCGTAGTAGTCGAGGCGCCAAAGCAAGGGAGCAATCGCCACGTCGAGCATGGAGAAGTTGTCACCCAGCATGAACTTGTTCTTCAGGAAGATTGGTGCAAGCTGCGTCAGGCGGTCACGGATGTGCGAACGGGCTTTTTCCAGTGCCTTTTCGTTGCCCTTCGAGGCGCGCGATTCGAGCGTGCTGACATGCACGAACAGCTCTTTTTCGAAGTTCAGCAAAAAAAGGCGAACACGTGCGCGGTCGACAGGGTCGCCGGGCATGAGTTGTGGATGCGGGAAACGCTCGTCGATGTACTCGTTGATGATGTTCGACTCGTACAGGATGAGGTCGCGCTCGACCAGGATAGGCACCTGGCCGTATGGATTCATCACATTGATGTCTTCGGGCTTGTTGTACAGGTCGACATCGCGGATTTCGAAGTCCATTCCCTTTTCAAACAGCACAAAACGGCAGCGGTGCGAGAAGGGGCAGGTTGTGCCTGAATAAAGGACCATCATGGTACGGAACTCCTAAATGCAAAGGAGTGGATACATATGAAAAGCATCCACTCCAGAAGGTGCCGGGAACCAGGTCCCGGCGAAAATTTACTTGACGTCTTTCCAGAACGCCGCATTCAGGCGCCAGGCGACGAAAGTCAAGCCGAGAAGGAAAAGCAGCACCCAGACGCCAACGCGAATGCGGGTGTTCTGTGCCGGCTCAGCCATCCACTGCAGATAACCCACGAGATCGCCCATGGCCTGGTCGTACTGCAACGGCGTCATGGTGCCGGGCGTAACTTGCTTCCAGCCTTTGAAAACGGCTACTTGGTGGCCGTGCTCTTCCTTGTGGTCATACTGCGGCTCGCGCTCGCCTTGCAGCTCCCACAACACATGCGGCATGGCCACGCTCGGAAAGGCCAGGTTGTTCCAGCCCGTCGCCTTGGTGTTGTCGCGGTAGTAGCTGCGCAGATAGGTGTACAGGTAGTCGGCGCCCGTGCCGCCCGCACCGGCGCGTGAACGCGCAATCACGGTCAGGTCAGGCGGGTTGCCGCCGAACCATTCCTTGGCCTGTTTGGGATCGATCGCCGCCTTCATGGTGTCACCGACCTTTTCAGTGGTGAAAAGCAGGTTGTCCTTGATCAGCTGATCCGTGAGTTTTGCGTCGCTCGTGCTGAGGTCTTTCAGGCGGTTGTAGCGCATGTAAGCCGCGGAATGGCAATTGAGGCAATAGTTGACGAACAACTTGGCGCCGTTTTGCAGCGCGATCATGTCATTGGTATTGTTCGGTGCCTTGTCCCAGGCAACGCCGCCGCCTTCGGAAGCGTGTGCACCGGCAACCAGGCCAACAGCCGCGATCAGGGAAAAAATCAGTTTTTTCATTGTTGTTATCTCCTGCTTAGTTGCCGTGGAAAACAATACGGTCCGGCGGCGTCTTGGC
>JAJKJM010000173.1 GCA_021153985.1 Polaromonas sp. | reverse complement strand
CTGAACAGGCCACGACGCGCTTGACCTTGTCGGCCTTTTTGTTGATCTCTTCCTTGTTCTCTGGAATCACCGTCTGGAAGCTGCCCTTGGTGAACTCGCTCCAGGGCGATGCCGCATCCTTGGCGCGCAGCAGCGACTTGGGCGTCATGATGACCAGCGGCTTGCGCAGGTTGCGCACCATCTGGCGGCGCAGCACATGAAAGATCTGGCTGGCCGTGGTGGGTTGCACCACCTGCATGTTCGTATCGGCTGACAACTGCATGAAGCGCTCAAGGCGTGCCGAGCTGTGCTCGGGGCCCTGGCCTTCGTAGCCGTGCGGCAGCATCAGCGTGATGCCGTTGACACGGCCCCACTTCACTTCGCCTGAGGCGATGAACTGGTCAATCACCACTTGCGCGCCATTGGCAAAGTCGCCGAACTGGGCTTCCCAGATCACCAGGGTGTTGGGGTCGTTGGAGGCATAGCCGTACTCAAACGCCAGCACTGCTTCTTCAGACAGGATGGAGTCGATGACGACAAACGGAGCCTGGTTGTCGGCCACGTTCGACAGAGGCACATAGGTGCCGGTGTCGAACTTCTCGCGGTTCTGGTCGTGAATGACAGCGTGGCGGTGGGTGAAGGTACCGCGGCCGCAGTCTTCGCCCGACAGGCGCACCGGGTAGCCGCTGGCCACCAGCGAGGCGAATGCCATGTGCTCGCCCATACCCCAGTCCACCGGCACATCGCCGCGGCCCATGGCTGCGCGGTCGTCATAGACCTTTTTGACCAGCTGGTGCGGCGTGACGGTCGCAGGAATGGCCGTGATCTTGTCAGCCAGGCGCTTCCACTCGGCCATGGGGATGGCAGTGTCGCCAGCGTCAGTCCACTTCTTGCCCAGGTAAGGCACCCAGTCCACCGCGTACTTGCTCTTGAAGTTGGTGAGCACCGGATCAAAGGTGCTCTTGCCGGCGTCCAGCGCGGCGCGCGTGGCCTTGACCATGTCGTCCCCGAGCGTATCGCCCATGCCTTGCGCGGCGAGCTTGTCGGCGTACAGGCGGCGGGTGCCGGGGTGCTGTGCGATTTTCTTGTACATCAGCGGCTGGGTCAGCGCAGGCGTGTCCTGCTCGTTGTGGCCCAGTTTGCGGAAGCAGATGATGTCGACCACGACATCCTTGTGGAACTCCATGCGGAACTCGAGCGCCAGCTGGGTGGCCAGCACGACGGCTTCGGGATCGTCGCCATTGACGTGCAACACCGGCGCTTCAATCATCTTGACAACGTCGGTGCAATACAGCGTCGAGCGGCTGTCGCGCGGGTCGCTGGTGGTGAAACCGATCTGGTTGTTGATCACGATGTGCACCGTGCCACCCGTGAAGTAGCCACG
Source organism: Polaromonas sp. (assembly GCA_021153985.1). Taxonomy (GTDB): domain Bacteria; phylum Pseudomonadota; class Gammaproteobacteria; order Burkholderiales; family Burkholderiaceae_C; genus Polaromonas. Next base: position 29,499 of record JAJKJM010000173.1, on the reverse strand, counting down.
GGTTTCGGCCAGCGCCAGCGTTTCCATGACAACGCCCTGCCCTGCAAAGGCGGCGTCGCCGTGCACCAGTACCGGCAGCACCTGCATGCCCTGGGGGTCGGCGCGGCGGTCCATGCGGGCACGCACCGAGCCTTCAACCACGGGGTTGACGATTTCAAGGTGGGACGGGTTGAATGCCAGCGTCAGGTGCACGGGGCCGCCAGGCGTCGTCACGTCGGAGCTGAAGCCCTGGTGGTATTTGACGTCGCCGCTGGGCAGGTCTTCAGGGGCAGTGTGGTCGAACTCAGCGAACAGGTCGGCCGGGACTTTGCCCAGTGAATTGACCAGCACGTTCAGGCGGCCGCGGTGGGCCATGCCGATCACGATTTCCTGCACGCCCTTGATGCCGCCTTGCTGGATCAGTTCGTCCATGCTGGCGATGAAGCTTTCGCCGCCTTCAAGCGAGAAGCGCTTCTGGCCGACGTACTTGGTATGAAGAAAACGCTCCAGGCCTTCAGCGGCCGTCAGGCGGTCGAGGACGTGAAGCTTCTTTTCCTTCGCGAAATTGGGCTTGCTGCGAATCGATTCGAGCTTTTGCTGCCACCAGCGCTTGTGGTTCTGGTCGGTGGCGTACATGTATTCGGCGCCAATCGTGCCGCAATAGGTTTCGCGCAGCGCGTTCATGAGCTCGCGCAGGCTCATGGTGTCTTTGCCGAAGAACGTGTTGCTGGTGTTGAACACGGTTTCCTGGTCGGCGTCGCTGAAACCGTAGAACGACGGCTCCAGTTCGGGAATCTTGTCGCGTTCGGCGCGCTTGAGCGGGTCCAGGTCGGCCCAGCGTGCGCCGACATTGCGGTAGGCGGCGATCAGTTGCTGGACGGCCGTGCGCTTGCGGCCCATTTCGGAGTCAGCGCCGCTGGCGACCACAACTTTGGTCTGGCCTTGCTTGGCGCGCTCGGCAAAGGCATTGACGACCGGCAGGTGCGGAACGTCCTTGGCATTGGAGCCGTCTACGGCGGGAACGTGCTGGAGTGCGTCGAAATACTCGCGCCAGTTGTCGGGCACGCTGCCGGGGTTGGCGAGGTAGTTTTCGTACATCTCTTCGACATAGGGCGCGTTGCCGCCGAAGAGATAGGTGTTGCCTTGATAGGCCGAATAGACAGACGATGCTGCCGGGTTTGAACTCATATCCGCTGACCTCCGTTTCCCTGAGGGAAACATTAGCTGGTTAAAGCTTGTTAATTAACCTTCCGCAACACGGCTGGACCGATTAGCGGATGCGACTGTGGCAGGAAGGGCCTTCAGAAACAACCTGGATTGTGCCACCGAACTGTGACAGCACAAAGTTCGTGGTTATGCGTATATCGAATGGATCACCGCTTTTACATGCCCTCACATGTCTGATGACGGTTCATTGACAGCCGCCTCTTCAGCGCCCCATCAACTCCTCATCAGTAACCTGCAGTTGAGGGCAAAAGCTCAGGCGGCAAGGCCCGGATTGCCGGCCGTGCCCAAGAGTTTCGGCGTATTGGGCTTGACGGGTTTGATGACTTTGTGGCTCATGAGGTAGCTTTCCACCACCTCCCACACCGGCGGGCCGGCATTCTTGCTGGCCTCCGCTACGGGCGCCCAGCCAGCCACCTTGTAGGTCTTGCCGGCCTCAATCAGTTTGCCGCCAAGGCGCATGTCCTGAATACGCTCACCCATTTTTGCACCAGGCTCGCAGGTATAGGTCAGACCGCCCACGCGCACCATGTCGCCGCCCTGCTGGTAATACGGGTCGGGGTTGAAGAGGTTGTCGCCCACGTCTTCCAGAATGGTCTTGATCATGTCGCCGCGCATGTCGGTCAGCGTGGTCCAGGGGTAGCTGATGGCGGTCTGGTCCATGACGTGTTCGCGCGTGATGGCCTGGCCCGGAAGCAACGACGTTCCCCAGCGGAACCCAGGCGAAAACGCGATTTCCGCGCCGCGCACATTCATCAGGGCATCCAGGATGAGCTGATCAAAGCTGCCGTTGAAATTGCCCCGGCGGTAGAGCGTGCCTTCCGTCACCGCCAGCGTTTCACCCAGCTTGGCGGCATAAGGCGCCCTCGCCTTGCTGATCAGCTCGTTCATTGCCGCGTCAGCGGGTAAAAGGTTGGCAAACACCGGCATCAAGCGGTACTTGAAGCCGGCCACCTTGCCGTCCTTGACGTCGAGGTCGAGCACGCCGAGAAACTTGCCATTGCTGCCTGCATTGGTCACGATGGTCTGGCCGCCCGGGTTTTTGACGATGACCGGCACCGGTACCCCGTCATGGGTATGGCCACCCAATATTGCATCGATACCGGTCACGCGCGAGGCCATCTTCAGGTCCACGTCCATGCCGTTGTGGCTGAGCAGCACCACGGCCTGCGCGCCTTTGGCGCGCGCCTCGTTCACGGTTTCCTGCATTTCGCTTTCGCGAATGCCGAAGCTCCAGTTGGGCGTGAGCCACGCCGGGTTGGCAATCGGCGTATAGGGAAAAGCCTGGCCGACGATGGCGACTGGCACGCCATTCATTTCCTTGATCACATAGGGCTTGAACACCGGGTCGCCAAAGTCATTGGTTTTGACGTTTTGCGCCAGAAAGTCAATCTTGCCGGCAAAGTCCTGCTCGACGATTTTCTTGATGCGTTCCTCGCCGTAGGTGAAGTCCCAATGGCCCGTCATCACGTCCACGCCCAGCAGCTTGGCCGCGTCCACCATGTCCTGGCCCTGCGTCCAGAGCGCCGTGGCGCTGCCCTGCCAGGTGTCGCCACCGTCCAGCAGCAAAGCGCCGGGGCGCCCGGCCTTCAGTTGTTTGACCAGCGTGGCCAGATGGGCAAAACCGCCGACCTTGCCATATTGGCGTGCGGCTTTTTCAAAGTTGAGGAAGGTCAGCGCATGCGCCTCGGGCGTGCCCGACTTCAGGCTGGCGGCTTTGAGCAGGTGCTCCCCCACCAGGTGGGGCGCCTGCCCGCGCATGGCGCCCACGCCCAGGTTGACGGACGGCTCGCGGAAGTAAATCGGCAGCAACTGGGCGTGGCAGTCGGTCATGTGCAGCAGATGCACATTGCCGCTGCGCGGCAGTTCGTACAGGCTGGCGGCCTGGGCAGCGCCCGCCTCACGCAAAGGAAAACCGGCGGCCAGGGCGGCGCCCATGACACTTGCAAACTCGCGGCGTGAGAGATTCATGGCGTTGGACATCCTGCCCATGGCGACGGGCACATACTCAAATTGCTATTGATTTAATAGCTACCAGCCCAGACGGATTATGGGCTAGAGGCCTAAAAGACTGATAACCAGCCAACTGCCTGACTACTTGTTGACAGGCGAATTCGGATCCAGCAGCAGCGCCATCACGTCACGGATCTGCTGCTCATCGAGGATGGAAGCGTGGCCAAACCTGGGCATGTCGGAGCAGGCGTTGTAAGCCTTGGCATTCCACAGCTTGCCCCAGGTGTAGTCCACGATGGGTTTGCTTTCGGCCGAAGCCGGGTTGCTTACGCCGCGCAGCTTGCCGTAGTTGTAAAGGCTGGGGCCGATGGAGCCGAAGGACAGCTCGGCCTTGCTGATCTGGTGGCAGTTGTAGCAGCTACCGCCGTTGGCTTCGCCCGGCTTGTCGGTCCAGGTCAGGCCCCGGCCGTTTTGCGCGATCTTTTCGCCTTCTGCCCAGTTGCCCAGATATTTGCCGTCGGAAGGCAGCTTCACGGTTTTCAGGTTGGCTTCTTCGATCGACTTGGCAAGTTTTTCGTCCAGCGGCTTGCCGGCGGCTTCTGAGCAAGCCTGGTTGGAAGCATCTGGCATGAGGCGGTCCATCTTGGCGATGCCTTGTTCGCTGAAAGAGCTTTTAAGCACCTGCTGGGCGGCTTCATCCACCTGCTGTGCCGTAGGCGCGATGGCGCAACTGGCCAGCAGCGCGGCCAGGGCCAGCCCGGCTGCCGGCAGCACGGCTTTGGCCGCTTTTTTAACCTGGGCGTGTGTTTTGTTCATCATGGTCATTTTTGAATCCTCACTGCGGGCTTAGCGCTTCAGGGCTGGCGCAATCGAGGCGCCGCCTTTGGCATTGACGCCCATGTACACACCCAGGGCGATGGTCGCGTCAGACGCGTAGCCCGGGAAGGGGAAGCGCTGCTGGCGGTAGCAGTCATTCAGCCGGCGCTGCATGCTCCACAGGTCGCCGCTGGAGACACGGTAAGCCGGCCAGGAGCCGAACCCGACGCCGGCGCCGGGCTGCCTGGTGAGATTGGGCAAGTCCTGCAGGCGCACCCGCTTGTTGTCCTCGCCGTGGCAAGACGCGCAAGAGAAGTCGTACGGGCCGCCGCGAAGATAAAACATCTTCTTGCCTACTTCGTACATCAGCTTTTCCTTGGCGTGCGACTGGGGCACATTGAAGGCCAGCTCACGCGACTCGCCCGAGATATAGGCCACCAGCGATTCGATGGTTTTCTGCTCGCCCGCACCGAAACGCGTCTTGGCGATCTCGCCGGCGTTAAAGCCCTGCAATTGCTCCATGCAGGTCAAAAGGCGCGACTCCAGGTCCTGCACGCGCTGCGTGTCGGCAAAAAACCGCGGCAGCTCAACAAAAGCGCCTTTCACCACGCCAGGGCCTTTGCCCAGGTCACATTGTTCAAGCGAGGCTTTTTTGGGGCCACGGGCCTCTTTCCAGAGGCCTTCACCCTTGGCTTCGTACAGCTCGGCAGGGTTGCCGTCGGCCAGCATGGCGCGGTATTCGGCGATGCCTTCGGCCGTGCTTTTCTGCGCCGCCGCAGTCAAAGGCAAAGCCGCAATCGCGGCCAATGCCGCCAGCCCGAACAGGCTTGATTTCATCGTGGACTCCTCAAATATCGTTATGGGCAAGCTCTGCCGCGGCGAAAAAAACACGCTGCCAGCAGCCGGGACAGCCGGGATTCAGGCAATGACGGCTTCGTCAGTCCGCTTGTCGCCATGGTTATCGACCCAGCTGACCGCAATCTTGTCGCCGGCCTTGCCGCCTTTGAAGGCGAACTGCATGAAGGGATTCTTGGACACAGCCGTGCCCCACTGGGCGCTCATGACGGTTTTGCCGTTCCAGGTGGCCGAAATGCTCTGGATAAACCAGGCCGGCACGGTTTTGCCGGCGGCGTCTTTGCGCTGGCCGCTTTCCATTTCATGGCTCACGAGCACGCGCACCGTGGTTTTATCGCCTTGGGCCTGTGCCCGGATTCGCATCGGTTCTGACATTTTTTTCTCCTGATTCAAAGGTTGCGGTGGTGATCGGTTGCAGGATCGGATTAACCGCCGCAGCCTCCGAGCGTGACCTTCACTTCCTTGACCGCATAAAAGTACTTGTCGCCGGCCTTGGCCAGCGCATACACGTTGGACGACTGACCCATCTTGAGGTTGGTCGACACGTTGGCGTCAGTGCCCGCAGGAATGTCGAACATAGCGGCCAACGCGCTGGGGTTCTTTTCGACCACTAGGGCGATCTGCGTCGTGTTCGCGATGTTGCTCTGCGCACCGACGCGCACCACATTGCCGTTTTCGGCGATTTCGGGCGCCTGCAGCAGCAGGTCCTTGCTTTCGACCGGCGCGCTGGTCGCGCCCATGGCCTTGGCCGCGTCGGCCAGGGACTTGCTGTCAAAGGCCGCCTTGTTCCAGCCGGCTGCGTTTTGTGCATGGGCCGGGCTCAAGCCGGCGGTGGCGGCCAGCACCAGCGCCGTAGCGCCAGAACTGCTTGCCAAAAAATCACGACGTTCCATGACTGAACTCCTTTTTATATAACTTGAATGTCTTAAACACTGAGCACGATTGGACACAAAAACTCAAAAATGCGGGAGGGTATTTCTCCTGAGCATGCCGCAAAAAAAACCGGGAGCCTACTTGACCGCGCCCTGCGCAAGCCATTGGGAAACCTGGGCCGCTTCGGCTGCACTCAAAGCCTGCGGCGGCATGGGAATGGAGCCCCACACCCCTTGTCCGCCAGCCTTGATTTTGCCCGAGAGGTAATTCACCGCATCGGCACGATCCTTATATTTGTTCGCTATATCTTTGAAGGACGGGCCGACCAGTTTGCTGTCCATGCCGTGGCAGGCGAGGCAGGCATTTTTTTGCAGCAATGGCATGAGCGACGCCGCGCCCGGGGCGGGCAATTTCGCCGCAGCGGCCGCTGGCGCTGCCGGGCTGGACGGGGCCACCACCGAAGTTGCTATCTTTTCAGGAGCTGCTTGTACATACCCTGTCTGGGCTAGAGCACTATTTGACTGTGAACCGGCGGCCACCGGCGGCTGCGTGGTGTCTATCCCGCGGCTGGCGCCCACCAGTCTGGATTGCTCAGCCAGGTTGCCGTGCGCATTGCGCGCGTAGTCTGGCAAAAAGCTTTTGATGACCACCTCGGTCTTGCAGTTCGCCATGCAGTTCGAACCCTGCACGTCAGGCTTCGCCGCGCCGCCCAGCTCCTTGCCCGGCCACATCGCGTGCGCCGTGGTCATGCCGTTGCGGTTGGGCAGGCGGGCCTGCACTTCGCGGATGTTGGCATCCGACAGCGTGTAGTTGTCGGGCAGCACATTGCCCAGGTTCAGGATATAGGCCGTCACGGCATACACCTCGTCGGCCGTCAGCGTTTTGGGCGCATTCCAGGGCATGGCGCGGTTGATGTAGTCCCACAAGGTCGACAGCGTGGCAACTTTCATCAGCGTGGTGCGGTTGGGCTGGTTGGCCCCGGGCATCAAGCCGTCGACGCGGCCATTCTTGATGTCTTGCGCAGTCGTGCCGCCGGCAATCGGCGTGAACACCTCGGACGACTCGGCAAAGCTGCCGTGGCAGGAGGCGCATTGGGCCTCCCACAGCACTTCGCCCTGCCGCACCGAGCCCTGTCCTTTGGGCAGGCCCTTGAAATCAGGGCGGACGTCGATGTCCCAGGCCTTGATTTCGGCTGGTGTAGCGGTTCTGCCGACGTCTGCCAGCGCCGCCTGGCGTGCCGCCTGTGCATGGGCAGGGCCGGCGCCCAGCATGCAAAGGCCCAGCAAGAGCGTAGAAACCCGGTAAAGCTCAAACCTGAACATTTTTCACCTCGCCGTTTTCTTCCAGCGACCACGACTGGATGGCGTTGTTGTGATAGATGCTGCGCGAGGCGCGCACCTTGCGCAATTCGTTGTACGTGGGCTGGATCTGGCCGGTTTCATCGACAGCGCGGCTCTGGAAGATCGCCGGCTTGCCGTCCCAGACGAAGTCGGCGTTAAAGCGTGTCAGGCACTTGGACAGCACCGGCCCTTCAAGCCGCGCTTGCGTCCAGTTCCTGCCACCGTCCACCGACACATCGACCCGCCGGATCTTGCCGCGCCCGCTCCAGGCCAGGCCGGTGACGTTGTGAAAGCCTTTTTGCAGCAAGACCTGGCCGCCGCTGGGCGAGGTCACCACGCTTTTGACTTCCTGGATGCTGGTGTACTGGCGGTGCAGGCCGTCCGGCATCAGGTCGACGTAATGGATGGTCTCATCCTTGGCGCCGTACGGCATGTCGCCCACTTCGATGCGCCGCAGGTACTTGACCCAGCTCACACCCTGTACGCCGGGCACGACGAGGCGCAGCGGGTAGCCGTTTTCGGGCCGCAGCATTTCGCCGTTCTGGCCATAGGCCACCAGCACTTCGCCGCTCATCACCAGGCTCATCGGGATGGTGCGAGTCATGCCAGAGCCGTCCGCGCCTTCGGCCAGGATGAATTTGGCGCGCTTGAAGTCCACACCACAGAGTTCGAGGAGCGTGCGCAGCGGCACGCCCGTGAATTCGCTGCAGCTGAGCATGCCGTGGGTGTACTGCACCGTGGGCACGGCGGCGTTGCCCCACTCCATGCCGGTGTTGGCGCCACACTCGATGAAATGCATGCGGCTGACGTTGGGCAGGCGCATGAGTTCGTCCATGCCGAACACCATGGGGCGTTTGAGCAAGCTGTCGTCGGAGCCGTTGACCATCAGGCGGTGTTTGGAGGGATCAATGTCCCACCAGCCCTGGTGGTGGCGCTCAAAGTGCAGGCCGCTGGGCGTGATGATGCCGAAAAGGCCTTGCAGGGGGCAAAAGCTCACGCTGGCCTGGCCGATGCGGGTGAGGCCCGGGCTCTCGCGGCGTTGCAGGTTTTTTTCCCACTCACTGGGCAGGCCGTAGCCGCGCGCCGCCACCGGCTGGCCCAGCCCTTTGCTGTGGGCCGGAAGATTCAGGATGTTGGCGTCGCCTTCAGCAGCACTACCTTGCGCGTTGGCATGGCCTGCCGCGGCCGCCGCAGCGGCAAACGCCCCGGCCAGAAAGCCGCGGCGCCCTGCCCGCACCTCATGAATCTGCTCTCGCGAGAGGAAATGCTCGGGAGCGCGCTGAATGAATCGGTTCAACATCGGATAAAGCTTTCGGGTCAGGCGTTATTTCAGGCGTCGGCAGCACCGGGCCGGGGCGACAGGCTCTCGCCCGGCGGCAAGGCGCCCGGCTCGTCCAGCTCAATGGCGATCTGGGTGCACACGCTGCGGCACAGCGCCACCGCTTTTTCGCTTTGCACCCGGTAAATCACCTGGGTGCCCTCTTTGCGCTTGGCCAGCACACCGGTGCGGTACAGCACGGCCAGATGCTGGGAAAGATTGGGCTGCGTGGTGTCAATTTCGGCCAGCAGTTCGTTGACGGATTTTTCGCGCTCGCACAGGGCGCTCAACACCCGCAGGCGCATGGGCGTGGCCAGCACGGCAAACAGCTCGGCTGCCAATTCAAACACCCGGCCTCTTTCGGCCTGCGCACTAGCGTGAATCATCTGGTCCATAGCGACATTTTCTTAATATAAGCAATGACTAATATTATTCATGTGAAACGGAAACGTAAGACACCGTAGTTACCCTCGGGCAGTGATGAATCTGGGGAATATCACCAACCCATCACCAAAGTCGGGAAAAGGTGTTGCGGCAACGCACTTTTGCCTTCTGTGCTAGGTGTAATAAAACCCTGAAAGACCCTGCCGCGTGATATAAAACTTTTGTTACTTACGGGTTGTTACCGCAGACCTTCAAAAAATAATATTTATGCTCTCAAAACACAAATTCCTTTCCCGCTGCGCGCCTGCCGCCTTCGTTCTTCTCGCCGGCATGATCGCCAGCCACGCGCATGCGGAGGTCGATGCGCTGGTCACCAACGCACGCACATTGCTCGAACAGAGCCAGGCGCAAAAAGCCTTTGACCTGCTGGAGCCACAGGAAGCGGCGCGCGCGGGCGACCCGGACTTCGACACCGTGCTGGGCATCGCCGCCAACGAAACCGGCCAGTACACCCGGGCGGTATTTGCCCTGGAACGCGTTCTGGCCGTGCAACCGGGCAATTCGCGGGCACGGGCCGAACTGGGCCGCGCGCTGTTCTCCGTCGGAGACACCAAGGCCTCCCGCCAGGTGCTGATGGAAACCAAACAGGACAACATCCCTGCGGAGGCTGCCGCCACCATCGATCAGTTCCTGCAAGCCATCGACCGGACCGAAGAAGCCGCCCGCTCGTCGGTCAAGCCCTTCCTGGAAGCCAGCATCGGCTACGACACCAACATCAACAGCGGCCCCGGCAACCCCAATGTGGCCGTGCCTGCTTTCGGCGGCCTGATCTTCACCCTGAACCCCGCCGGCGTTGAAACCAAGGACGCGTTTGCCTCGCTGGGCGGCGGCCTGTCGGCCCGTTATGTGGTGGACCCGCGCTGGTCGCTGATCGGCAACGTCTACGGCAATGCCCGCGCCAACGCCAAGTACAACGACTTCAACACCGGGCAGGTCGATGTCAACTTCGGCGCCAGCTACCGCTACGAAAAACACGAATTCTCGGGCGTTGTGCAGGCCGGAACCTACACCGTCGCCGGCTCGCGCGCACGTGACCAGCAAGGCCTTGTCGGCGAGTGGACCTACCGCGTCGACGGTTTTCGCCAATGGAGCACGTATATCCAGTGGGGCGACCTGACCTACCCTGGGCAATCGCTTCGCGACTCAACCCGCACGGTCGTCGGTACGTCTTATGCGCATGCCTTCCGCGATAGCAACGTCATCGTGTTCGCCGGCGGCTATGTCGGCACGGAAAAAGAACGCGCCGCCGGTGTGCCGCACCTGGGCCATGATCTTGTCGGCCTTCGCGTCGGCACGCAAAAAACCCTGTCGGATGCGTGGGCCCTGTTTGCCAGCGCGAGCTACGAGGACCGCAAATACGGCGGCGCCGACCCGCTCTTCCTCGTCACCCGCCACGACAAGCAGTGGAACCTGAACCTGGGCGCCAACTGGGTGCCCGCCAAGCTGTGGCGCGTCACACCCCAGGTAACGCTGACCACCGTGAAGTCCAACGTCGCCATTTCCGACTACAACCGCAGCCTGTTCTCGGTCACGGTGCGCCGCGATTTCTAAGCCGGTAACGACTGATCACTACCGCGCACCGAAAACCCATCGACACGAACCCGGTCCCATGAAAGCCCGACGGCGCCTTCCCCTCAAACGCGCGGCGATATCGGCCGTTGTGGCGGCTTTTCCGATGATTCCCGCATACACCATGGCGGCCGGGTCGGCGGGTGTGGCCCAGTTCATTGCCGGTGATGTCAATGTGCTGCGCGCCAACGGCAAGGCCGAGGCCTTGGCCAAAGGCAAACCGCTTGAAAGTGGCGAATCCATCCTGACCGGCAATGCCGGCCGCGCCCAGGTCCGGTTTTCAGATGGCGGCCTGATTTCCCTGCAGCCCAATACCGAATTCAAGATCGCCAACTACGCTGATGAAGCCGACCCGAAGCAAGACCGCTTTCTCGTCGACCTGCTGCGCGGCAGCATGCGCGCCATCACCGGCCTGATCGGCAAACGCAACCGCGAAAACTACAAAGTCACCACCACCACGGCCACCATTGGCATACGCGGCTCCGGCTTCAGCGTGGGCTACAACCCCGATGGCTCCCTGGGCATCACCACAGAGCTGGACGGCATCGAGGTGTGCAATGCCGGCGGCTGCGTGGGCCTGACGGCGGGTGAATCGGTGCGCGTGATCAGCCCGACCGAAGCGCCCGTTCGCACCAACGTACGGGCCAACGTGCCGACACCGGCCCCGGCCCAGGACGTGGTGGTAGCCGGCAACCAGACCACGCCTGACGGCAAGCCCAGCGTCGTTCCACCACCGCCCCCGCCTCCTCCGCCACCACCACCGCCATCTCCTCCAACTCCCCCACCTGCGCCCGTCAAACAGGTGTTCACCGACCTGGCCGCAACTGTGGTGTTCACCGACTCCGCGACGACCAGCCCGGCAGTCGAAAGCTACTACCCCGAGGCCGGCGTTGCCGTGCTGACCAGCTTCCTCAGCGGCAAACCGATCGACTTCGACAGCGTCGACAGCCGCGACGTCCGGACCCAGTTCCGCAGCACGCCCAACCTCACCACGATGGAAAAGGGCACGCTGGGCGTGCCGACTGACCCTGACTTCGTCGGCTGGGGCAGCTGGATAACGGGCCAAAAGATCGTGGCGGGCTTGACCACCGCGATTGAGTCCGTTCACTTTGTGATGGGCCGGCCGACACCAACAGAGCAACTGCCCGGCTCCGGCATGCAAGGCACTTACCAACTCGCTGGCGGTACGGCTTTTTCCAGCGTATTCGGCGCAGGCCAACTCACGTCAGGTTCGCTGATCGCCAATTTCGGCTGCGGCTGCGAGGGAGTGGGGTACGGCAGCGTGAATCTCACTACGCGCTTTGGCGGCAACGACTACATGCTCAATAGCAACGTGGACATCAACTATTCAAAAATCACCGGCTCCGGCACAAACGTCGCCGGTTTTTTTGCTGGTAACAATGCCAGCCGCGCGGCACTGGTTTACAACCTGACGCCCGGTACAGGCCCGGCGCCCAATGCGGGCCAGATTTCCGGCGCGGCCGTTTTTCAGCAAAGCAGCCTGATCTTCAACCCGCCGCAATGATCACGACGACGGCCCTCTTGATATCAGCCAGCCCAACACACATCGCATTAGAAAAAGCCCCGGAGAAATCACCATGACCTCGCATTTCAAGCTTCAGCATACCGTCCTTGCCATGGCATTGGCGGCCATTTACCCGTTGCAGGCATCTGTCGCGGCTTCCGCAGGCGTGGCCCAGTTCATCGTGGGCGACGTCAATGTCCGCCGGGCCGATGGCGGCACCGCCCCCCTGGTCAAGGGCAAAGACATCGAAAGCGGCCAGGCCATCGTGACCGGCGCCAGCGGCCGCGCGCAGGTGCGCTTCACCGATGGCGGCCTGGTGTCCCTGCAGCCCAACACCGAATTCAAGGTCGCCAACTACGTCGACAAAGCCGACCCGAAAGAAGACCGCTTTCTGGTTGACTTGCTGCGCGGCAGCATGCGGGCCGTCACGGGCCTCATCGGCAAGCGCAACCGCGAGAACTACAAGGTCACCACCAGCACCGCCACCATCGGCATACGAGGCTCGGGCTTTAACGCCGGCTACAACCCCGACGGCTCCTTGGGTGTCACCACCGAGTTCGACGGCATCGAGGTCTGCAACGCCGGCGGCTGCGTGGGGCTGACGGCCGGCGAGTCAGTGCGGGTAGTCAACAACAAGGACGCACCAGTGCGCACCAACGTGCGGGCACCTGTGCCGACACCACCGGCGCCAACAGAACAAATTCAGATCGAAAAGACCGACAAAGAGGGTAAGAACGACATCGTTGTAAACAGCCCACCGCTCAACCCCAAGCCACCCGCGCCACCAGCACCCAAACCACCGGCACCGCCACCACCCCCGCCGATCAACACCGGCACTTTCACCACTCTCACAGCGGCGGCGACCTACTACCTGCCGACAAATACCGGCCCGGGGGTCCCGGCAAACGTCTTGCAGCCCATCACGGCAAGCTCTGCAACTCTGAGCAGCGGAAAATTAACTGCGTTCACTGCTGGCGGCAACGATTTCATCCCCGGCAGCACCAGCAGTTCGGGCGCGGTAGGCGATGTCGCGAATGGCGACTTTATTGGCTGGGGCTCCTGGACCACAGGCACCAAAAACCCGGGAGGCAATACGCTCGGCGACCTGGCCTACGTCATGGGCCAGCCAACCCTTACCATGCCCACATCGGGTTCCGCAACCTACTCGGTGATCGGCCAGACGCCGGTTAGCGGTTATGACACGTCAGCCAACGCAGCCATGGCGCCTGGGACACTGACCACAGCCTCGACCTCGATGACTGCCAACTTTTCTACCGGTACGGTCGGTGTGACCATCAACACAAGCCTGGGCACCTTCTCGGCTTCCAATATCGTCATTTCAGGCTCGAAATTCAGCTACGCCAATGGCGGCCCGATCTTTAACGTCGACGGTTTCTTCAGCGGCGTGAATGCAGCGCGTGCGGGCCTGGTATACACCGGCACCAACGCGAACACCCGTTACTCAGGGGGCGTCGTCTTCCAGACGCCTTGAGTTGACCCTTCAGCGCAGGTAAAAGGCCAGGTCGCGCTCGGTGGCCTGCGTGCCATGCACGTCGATGGCTTTTTTTCTTGCCGCCAAGCCGGTCTGGCGGCAGAGCCCGGCCGACCCTTTGAGCGCCATCAGGGCGTCATAAGCCTGTTCCTGGGACTCAATCAAAAAACCCGAGGCCCCGTGCTCTATGACTTCCGCGTAGCCGGCGGCCGTATGCGCCACCACGGGCAAACCGGCGCCCATGGCCTCCAGAACCACCCGGCCATAGGCCTCGGTAAACATGCCCGTCCGGTAGAACATGGCGTCAAGCGAGCGGTAAAACTCCGGTACAGGCTCGGCCCCTGCCGGCAACAACTCAATACCCGGCTCCCCGCCCAAGCCCGGCGCCAGGCAGGTGCCGCCCATGATGCGTACACGAACGCCACGGCTCGCCAGCATGCGGTACAGGGCCAGGTCGTGGGGATGATGCTTGTCCAGGAAATCCCGGCTCACCCGCCCGACAGTGAAGGGCCGCGACGCGACCGCGCCACCCGGTGATTCGCCAAAGCGCTCTGCGGCGACTTTCAGGAAAGGCGCCAGCTCAATCAAGCTGGGGATGACGCGGCCCGGCAAGGCGGCGCTGCGCTGCAGCAGTTTTGAAACAAAGACCAGTTCGGGATCGAGCCCGGTCGATTCGCGCACACTTTCCACAATGGCGAAAAGCTGCCCCTGGTTAGAGAGATTGTGCAAAAGGATGATCCGCTCGAAGCGCGTGTACTTGAGCCAGATGCCCGGCTGCAAATGAACGCCGCCCATCAACAGCGTGCCGTCTTTTGGAAACTGGTGGGCAAACGGCTGGATCGCGGTAATGCCTTCGCCGGCATAGGCCGGATTGACGGGGACGTCCGACCAGAGCCTCACCGGCCGCCGCCCGGCAAGCAGGCCCCTGAGGTCCAGCAGCTCCCGTTCAGCGCCGGTATACAGCTCGCTGAAACGCCCCAGCAAATGCAGAGTCGTGGACGATGCCGAAGCCAGTTGATCAGTCATTTCCCGCCGATTATCCCCGGGCAACCAGCGTTCTGGCATAGGCGGGTGCCACATAATCCCGACATGCAAGATAGCCCCCCCGCCGAGCAGAAACAGGCGCCCTCGCCGCCTGCCGCCCCCCGAGATCATGGCGGCTGGATGTTGCATGGCACGGCGCTGCATGCCGCCGGCCGGCTCGAGCAGGCGCTCTTCGCTTTTGAGCAGGCCCTGTCGCTTGCCCCCCAGGACGTGAACACCGCGTCGGCTTGCGCCACGCTGCTGAGCCTGCTCGACAGGCCCGCGGCCGCCTACAAAATTCTGCTGTCGGTACAAGCCCTGCTGATGCAGAACGCTGACGGCGCGGCCAACCTGGCCATCGCCGCGGAGGCCTGCGGCGACCTGGCCAAGGCCAATGCCGCCTACGCTGCGGCCCTGCAGCTTGACCCAAGCCACCTGCGCTCACTCAACAACGTCGCCATTCTGGCGGCCAGCTCGTCGCAATGGGACATCGCGATAGCGCTTGCGCGAAAGTGCCTGGCCCTGCAAGCCGGGCATGCGCCGCACCATGCCAATCTGGCCGAATACCTTTCCGGCGCACGGCGCTACGCCGAGGCATTGGATGCTGTTGCCACCGCGATGGATCAATTCCCCCTCGACAGCGACCTGAAGATACGCCATGCCGTCCTTCTCGCTTTCCAGGGTGAGCTTGCAAAATCGGATGCCGCACTGAAAAACCTGAAAGCTGAAGAGCGCGGTGTTTTTGAAAAATTCCTGCTAAAGCTCGAAGCCCCGGGGGATGCCCACGGCAGCGCTGTCAGCCACGCGCGCAAGCTGGCACTGCAGCCACCCGACGCCCTCCAAATCCACGCCGACCAGGCATTCAGGACCATGGCCATCGGCGACTGGCGCAGCCATGACAAGCTCACCACCCTGCTGCGCGAAGCCCTGGCCGCCAACACCGCCACCGGCGTGGGCCGCAACTGGGGCGATGCAGCGTTTTACGGCCTGCTGCTGGACTTGCAGGACGACGAGCTGATGCAGCTGCGCAGCGAATCCATTCCCGTGCTCGACGCCCGGCTCAAGGCATCGTTGCCGGCTTTTACAAGGCGGCAACAGCCGATTGCCCGGCAAGACGGCCGCATCCACGTAGGCCTGGGCGTGCAAAGCCTTCATGACGCGCGCCAGCTTCACGCACTCAAACAGCAGCTTGCACACCATGACGTGTCGCGTTTTGCGATGCACGTCTATGCCTTCACGCCCCAACCAGGCCTGCAGTCCGGTGAGTCGCTACGGCCCCATGCGGCAAGCGTCAATGAAATCGGCCACATGACAGGAGCCGAAGCCGCCGCGCGTATCCGGCTGGACCGGCTGGACATATATGTTGAGATGGCCTTTGATTCACCCTGGAGCCGGCAAGACATCGCGGCCATGCGGGTGGCGCCTGTGCAATTGCGCCAGGCCGGCCTCTACCGGTGCCATGTGCCCGGGCATTGGGACTACAGCCTGTCGGACCGGTTTACCCATCCCGACGGCAGTGAGCTTTCACGGGACGGTGCCATCGTCCGCCTGCCGCATAGCTGCTGGCTGGCCAGCGCCGGCCAGCAGATGCCCCTGCGCCCCCTCTCACGCGAAGACGCGGGACTGCCTGCGGACACGCTGGTGCTGGCGTCATTCCTCCCGCCGGCAATCATCGATCCGCACAGCTTTTCCGTGTGGATGAAAATCCTGCGCGCCTTGCCCGACGCCGTGTTGTGGCTTCCGCGCTGCGGTGCGGCGGCGATCAATCTGGCGCGGGAAGCGCAGGCAGCCGGTGTGGGCCCGGCCCGGCTGCTTTTTTCAGCGCCTATGGACCGCACCGAGGCACTGGCTGCCATGCGGCATGCCGACCTGGTTCTTGACACCTTGCGACTCAACGCCGCGCAGGGCCTGGAAGACGCCCTGCACCTCGGCATACCGGCCATTACCTGTGCGGGCGGCAGCCCGGCATCACGCCTGGGCGGCAGCATTCTTCATGCTGCCGGCCTTGCGCAATGCGTCCTGGACAGCCCTGACGCCTATCGGGCTGAAGCGGTGCGTCTGGGGCGCAACCCGCAAGTGCTGCAGGAACTGAGGCAACACCTGCGGGCCGCAAAAGCCAGCGCGCCCCTGTTTGACCTGGCAGCGCGCGTTCGTGAGTGGGAAGCTGCATGGGCCACGATGGCCGAGCGCACGCGCGCGGGGCTGGCGCCTGCGGCATTTGACGTGCCCTCGTCGGCCAGTTCAGCGAAACCATAGCGCTATCAATTTAGTAGCTGAAGGCCAAGGCAGAACCTGGGCTAGAGGCACTTTTTATGCTAAAACCCTCGCCCCAGCCCTCCCCCAGAGGAGAGGGCGGTAAAAACCATTCTGTACCTTACGCAAGAACTCTTGCTCCCTCTCCCTCGGGGAGAGGGCTGGGGTGAGGGCCAGCAGCGCCCCTATAGCCCACCATCCATCCGCAAGCGTAAATCGATGCCAGTTCAAGCCACACCAGGCGATGCCGGCAACTCACACACCTCACCCGTCGGCAGCAATCCCGCCTGCGCCTTGGCTTCGGCAATGCCCACCGCGCCCGGCAAATCCACCTGGTTCTTCACCGCCGTCAGCTCAGCCAGGATAGAGATCGCAATCTCGGGCGGCGTCTTGCTGCCGATATACAGGCCAATCGGACCGTGCAGCTTGCCCAGCTCTTCGGCCGTCATGTCGAAGTGCTCTGCCAGCCGTTCACGGCGGCGCTGGTTGTTCAGGCGCGAGCCGATGGCGCCCACATAAAAAGCTTCAGAGCGCAAAGCCTCCATCAGCGCCAGATCGTCCAGCTTGGGGTCGTGCGTCAGCGCAATCACCGCGCATCGGGCGTCCAGCTTCATGGCCTGCACCACGTCGTCGGGCATGCCGGTGGCCAACTCCACGCCATTGACCTGCCAGCTGTCCCGGTATTCCTCACGCGGGTCGCACACCGTCACGGCATAGTCCATGCCCTGCGCGATTTGCGCCACAAAGCGCGACAACTGCCCGGCGCCGATGATCAGCAAACGCCAGCGCGGGCCGTGCAGGGTGACCAGCGCGGCTTCAGACACCTGCATGCCCTGGCTGGGCTGTGCGGTGCTGAGCGTGACGGCGCCCGTGTGCAAATCAAGCCGGCGCGCCACCAGCTCACCGGCCTGCAGGCGCTGCAGCAGCTCGTCGATGCGGCTGTCCTTCGTCAAAGGCTCAATGGCCAGCTCGATGGTGCCGCCGCACGGCAAGCCAAAGCGGCGCGCCTCGTCGGCTGAAACACCGTAAGTCACGATGGCGGGTTTCTTCTGGCTCAGTCCCTCGCGGCGGGCCCGGTCAATCATGTCGTCTTCAATGCAGCCGCCCGACACCGAGCCCACCACCCGGCCGTCTTCGCAAATGGCGAGCATGGAGCCCTCAGGCCGCGGGCTGGAGCCCCAGGTTTTGAGTACAGTCACCAGCTCGCAGCGCAGGCCCGCGGCCAGCCACTGCGATGAGGTTTTCAGAACTTCGAGGTCTATGTTGTCCATGCGTCAAATGCTAGCAGCCCGGAGTATTTCCCGTTCCGGCGCGGGCCTTTACGCACAACTCAGGCTTTGGCCAGGTTGTCATTCAGCGGCAGCGTACGCACGCGCTTGCCGGTAGCCGCAAACACCGCATTCGCCACCGCGGGCGCCACCAGCGCCGTAGCCGGCTCGCCAATACCGCCTGGCTTTTCAGTGCTGGGCACCAGCGTGATGTCCATCACCGGCGCTTCATGCATGCGCAGCACCGGGTAGTCGCCAAAGTTGGTTTGCTGCACCCGGCCCTTGTCCAGCGTGATCTGGTTGTTCAGCGCGGCTGACAAACCAAACACCACGCTCGACTGGATTTGCGCCTGCACCGTGTCGGGGTTGACCATGCGGCCCAGGTCGGCCACCACCGTCACCTTGTGCACCGTGATCTGGTTGTCCTTCACCGACACCTCCGCCACCTGCGCCATATAGGTGTCGTAGCCTTCCATCAGCGCGATGCCGCGGCTGCGGCCCGCCGGTGGCGGCGTGCCCCAACCGGATTTGTCGGCCGCCATCTTCAACACATTGGCAAAGCGCGGCTGCTTTTCGAGCAGAGACATGCGGTAGGCATACGGATCCTTGCCCGCCGCCAGCGCCATCTCATCAACAAAACTTTCATTGGCAAAGGCATTGAGCGCATGGCTCACCGATCGCCAGTAGCCCGCACGCAGCCCCGTGTCGTTGATCACCAGGTCGTACTGCGTATTCGGGATGTCGTAGGGCATCACGCCCGCTTCGGCCATGAAGGGGTCCAGCGTGTCCTTGGGCAGGCCAAAGGCGCGCTGCGTGATGGACTGCGAGGTCACCTTGAAGTTCAGCGCCACCGGCTTGCCGTCGGCGCCCAGCCCGGCCGACAGCTGATTCACCGCCATGGGCCGGTAAAAGTCATGCGTGGTGTCGTCTTCGCGGCTCCACAGCAGCTTGACCGGCTTGCCCACCGCTTTCGAGATTTGCGCCGCCTGCACAATGAAGTCCAGCTCCAGCCGCCGGCCAAAGCCGCCGCCCAAAAAGGTCGTCTTCAGCGTGATGTCTTCAGGCTTGATGCCCAGCGCCGCCGCCACACTGCCCTCAGCGCCCTGCTGGAACTGCGTGGGTCCGATCAGCAGAATCTTGCCGTTTTTGTAATCCGCCGTGAAGTTCATCGGCTCCAGCGTGGCGTGCGCCAGCAGCGGCGACACGTACTCGGCCTTCAGCGTCTTGGCCGCGTCCTTCATCGCGCCGGCGGTATCCCCCTTGGTCGGAATGATCGCGATCACCTTGCCGCTATCAGCCGCCTTGCGTATGCCGTCCAGCATGCTGGCGTTGCTGATGGCCGCGACGGGGCCTTCGTCCCACTGCACCGTCAGCGCCCGGCGCGCCTTGTAGGCATGCCAGTAGCTGTCGGCCACCACGGCTACGCCGTCGGGGATCTGCACCACGTCGATCACACCCGGCATGCCTTTGGCCTTGCTGGCATCAAAGCTGGTGACCTTGCCGCCAATCACCGGGCATTGCTGCAGGCTGGCGTAGACCATACCGGGCAGCTTCACGTCGATGCCGAACTCGGCCGTGCCATTGACTTTCATCGGCGTGTCCAGCCGCTTGGTGGGCTTGCCGATGATGGTGAAATCTTTCGGGTCTTTTAGCGCCACCTTCTCCGGCACCGGCAGTTTGGAAGCCGCCTCGGCCAGCGAACCGTAGGTCGCCTTCTTGCCGTTCGGCCCGATCACCATGCCGTTCTCGGCTTTGAGAGTCGATGCGTCAACATTCCACTTCGCCGCTGCCGCAGAGACCAGCATCGTGCGTACCTGCGCACCGGCAATGCGCAGCTTCTCCCAGCCGTCACGCACCGAGGTCGAGCCACCGGTGATCTGTGCGCCCAGCAGCGCATTGGTATAGACCTTGCCCGGAGGCGCAATCGCCACCTTGACCTTGCGCAAATCGACATTGAGCTCTTCGGCAATCAGCATCGGCATCGAGGTGTACACGCCCTGCCCCATCTCGGAGCGCGCCGACAGCAGCGTGATGGTGTTGTCGTCGGCAATGTGCACCCACGCATTGGGCGTATAGAGCGTGCCCGCCGCCTGCGCAGCCGAAGGAACGCCGAGCGAGACGCCCAGCATCAGCCCGCTGCCCGCAACCGTCAGGGCCGATGAGGTCTTGAGGAAAGTGCGGCGATTGGGAGAAGCCAGTGAAGTCAGTGAGGTGATAGTCATGATCGTTCTCCTCAGGCTTTACGCATGGTGGAAGCTGCATCCTTGATCGCCGCCTTGATGCGCGGGTAGGTGCCGCAGCGGCAGATGTTGCCGCTCATCGCCGCGTCAATGTCCGCGTCACTCGGATTCTTGTTGCCCTTGAGCAAGGCCGCCGCGCTCATCAGCTGGCCCGACTGGCAGTAGCCGCACTGCGGCACATCGTGCTTGATCCACGCCACCTGCAGCGGGTGCGTGTTGTTGCGTGAAAGGCTTTCAATCGTCGCCACCTTCTTTCCCGCAGCCGCCGAGAGCGGCGTCTGACAGGAGCGGACCGGGTTGCCGTCCAGGTGCACGGTACATGCGCCGCACAAGGCCGCACCGCAGCCAAACTTGGTGCCGGTCATGCCCAGCTCATCGCGGATCACCCACAAGAGGGGTGTGTCAGGTTCAGCGTTAACGGAAACGGCCTTGCCATTCACGTTGAGTTTTGTTGTCATGGTGTGAGGTCCCTTTTGTTTCTGCTTGGTCGCTGTAATGACAGGATCTGCAGGCCCCTCCAAAAGTCAGCTGTTCAGCGACTCACCCAGCTACTACCCGAAGGCCTTGCGCGCTTGATGCTATGACTGGGGGTTGTGGGGAGTCTGGGTAGAAACCCTTGGCTGAAACAAAGTCTCAACACTTTTTCTCAAGATGAGACACAACCCCGAAGAGTTGAAGATCGTTCGCGGAGCCGACGTAACTTCAAGGGCCGGCCAAGCTCAATCTCGATAACGGCCAGTCCTTTTTCAGGACAAATGGGAGAACCCACTTCTCATTCGATTTTGAATAAACCCAACGATGACTACTTTGTGCAGTTCGTCGATTAATTTCTTTTATTGCAGCCGTGGAAGCTTGAAGAAACTCACCGGATGGTGCTTGCGTGCGAGTCGCCCACAAACAGACGTTGCTAGAAATTGGAAATGTAAGTTCTGAAGTTGGTTTGCTAATGCCTTCGAACTCAAAAAAGAAAACCGGATTATCCGAAGTAAGGAACTGCATTTTTTCGCTGTACAAAAATACCCAATTCATCGAAAGCAGCGCTTGATCCAGTTTGAAACCGCTCTGAGACTCAATGCTGCCGTGCCAAAGATCAGCGGCAGGGTTGGCTTTCTGCTGAGCAATTGCCTCCGCGGCTCGAACTTTCAATTTTTCGTAGTGGGCTTTCTTTGCGGGCTCTGCGAGCGACAACGCATCTAATTCGGCCTCCAATTCAGTTTGCACCTCGTCCGCAACTTGCGGCAGGCGGTCTAAAGCTCTCTGACGTGCTTTGGGCACCCGCTTCCAAAGAACAATGATGTATCTCGCGAGAGCAAGTTTTTCTTCGAGAGTTATCACTTCACGAGTGCGAAGTTTAAGTAACGCACTATTAGCAGGTTCTTCAATCTGTTCCGCAAGCCGCATTTCTAACTTCTCGGAGTAGAGCTTCGTTTCGTTTGCAATTGTCTTAACTTGAGACGCGAAGCTTATGCGGCGTTGAAAGTCGTGAGCCCAAATCCCTCCATCAGCTTCGAAGCCACGTAGGTAGAACTGAGGAACAAAGTGGTGACCCATATAGTTCGCCTTCGCTACCGATAACTACGTGAAGAATGACTAAATCAATATCCCATCAGTTCGGCGCAACCCGGTCCCGAATCTGCTGCAACGCCGCCGGGTCATCCATCGTCGTCAAATCTCCCGGATCCCGGCCCTCGCACACCGCCTGAATCGCACGGCGCAGCATCTTGCCGCTGCGGGTCTTGGGCAGGGCTGACACAAAGTGCACTCGCGATGGGCGGGCCACAGCGCCCAGGTCGCCGTCAACGCGTTTCATGATTTCGCCTTCGAGCTTCATCGCCGCTGCCTTGTCGGCCAGCACACCCGAATCCTTGGGCACGGCAAAGGCCATCGCCACCTGGCCTTTAAGCTGATCCGCCACACCGATGACCGCGACCTCGGCGACGCCAGCGTGACCTGAAATGCTCTCTTCAATCTCACGCGTGCCCAATCGGTGCCCCGCCACGTTGATCACGTCGTCGGTGCGGCCCAGGATGAAGTAGTAGCCGTCTTCGTCGCGTATGCCCCAGTCGAATGTTGAATAAACCATCTTGCCGGGCACGGTCTTCCAGTAGGTATTGACGAAGCGGGTGTCGTCTTTCCAGATGGTTTGCATAAAGCCGGGCGGTGTCGGGCCTTCGATGACGACCACGCCTTTTTCGTTGGGCCGGGTCAGCTCTTCGCCGGTGGACTCGTGCAGGATCTTGACCTTGTAGCCGTACACGGGCACGCCGGGGCTGCCGAACTTGCTCGGCTTCTTTTCAACGCCGTTGGCGATGGTGATGATGGGCCAGCCGGATTCGGTCTGCCAGTAGTTGTCGATGATGGGCACGTTCAGGCCGTCGCTGATCCAGCGTGCGGTCGGCTCATCGAGGGGCTCACCGGCCAGGAAGAAGGCGCGCAGGCTGGAGAGGTCGTGTTTTTTGAGCAGCGCCGGGTCCTGCTTTTTCAGCACGCGCACGGCCGTGGGCGCACTGAACATCGCGGTCACTTTGTACTTTTCGACCAGGCTCCACCAGATCGCGCCGTTGGGCTGCTGGTCCATGCCTTGGGTGGGCAGGCCCTCGTACATGATGGTGGCCATGCCGGCGATGAGCGGGCCGTAGACGATGTAGCTGTGCCCGAC
Organism: Polaromonas sp.; assembly: GCA_021153985.1. GTDB lineage: Bacteria > Pseudomonadota > Gammaproteobacteria > Burkholderiales > Burkholderiaceae_C > Polaromonas. The sequence goes on along the minus strand of JAJKJM010000173.1, from coordinate 6,668 downwards.
GACCCAGCCGATGTCGCTGGTGGAGAAGTAGGTTTCGCCCGCGCGGCCGTCAAAGATGTGCTTCATGCTGGCGGCCAAGGCCACCGCGTAGCCGCCGGTATCGCGCTGCACGCCTTTGGGTTTGCCGGTGGTGCCGCTGGTGTAGATGGTGTAGCTGATGGCGGCGGAGTCCAGCCACACACAGTGCACCAGCGCGTGCATGTATTTGGCGCGCAGGTTCTCCCAGTGCAGGTCGCGGCCGGCCACGATGTTCATGGGCGCCAGGCCGCGGTCGACCAGCAATACGGCTTCGGGCTGGTGTTTCGCCAGGCGAATGGCCTCGTCAAGCAAGGGCTTGTACGCCACCACCTTGCCGCCGCGCGAGCCGGCATCGGCGCTGATGATGACGCGCGGCGCGGCGTCGTCAATGCGTGAAGCCAGCGCGCCGCTGGCAAAGCCGCCAAACACCACGCAATGAATCGCGCCAATGCGCGCGCAGGCCAGCATGGCAAAGGCGGCCTCGGCAATCATGGGCATGTAGATGAGCACGCGGTCGCCCTTGACCACGCCCATGGCCAGCAGGCTGGCGGCCATGCGCTGCACTTCGACATGCAGCTCTTTGAAGGTGTAGGTTTTTTCAACACCGGTTTCGCTGGAGACATAAATCAGCGCCGCCTGGTCGCCCCGGTCTTTGAGGTGCCGGTCTACCGCGTTGTGGCACAGGTTGGTCTGCCCGCCTTCGTACCACTGGGCAAGCGGCGGCTCGTCGTCGTTGCAGACGCGGGTGAAGGGCTTGTGCCAGTCGATCAGTTTGGCCTGCTCTGTCCAGAAGGCGTCAGGCTGGGCTATGGACTGCCGGTAGAAGTCTGCGTAGCTCGTCATTTGCTTGTCTCCGTTTTATTTATTGACTCTTCAGATTTTGACGACCACCCGGCCGCGCACCTTGCCCGACATCAAGTCCGCAGCTTTTTCAGCGGCACGGACCAGCGGTACTTCTTCAATCATGGCCTCCAGTTTCGCCAGGTCCAGGTCTTTGGCCAGGCGGTCCCAGGCCTGCTGGCGTTTGGCCAGCGGCGCCATCACGCTGTCGATGCCGGCCAGCGTGACACCGCGCAAGATAAACGGCATCACCGTCGCCGGGAAGTCTGCCCCCTGCGCCAGCCCGCAGGCCGTGACCACGCCGCCGTAGCGCGTCTGCGCGCAGGCGTTGGCCAGCGTGTGCGAGCCCACGGCGTCAACCACAGCCGCCCAGCGTTCTTTTTGCAGCGGCTTGCCGGGGGCAGAGAGTTCGGCGCGATCAATGATGCTGGCCGCGCCCAGCTGTTTCAGATAAGCCTCTTCGCTGGCCTTGCCAGTGGCGGCCACCACGGTGTAGCCCAGCTTGCCCAGCAGCGCGACGGCCACACTGCCGACGCCGCCGGTCGCGCCCGTCACCAGCACCTCGCCGTCGCCTGGCTTGGCACCGTGCGCCTCCAGCGCCAGCACGCTCAGCATGGCGGTGTAGCCCGCCGTGCCGATGGCCATGGCCTGGCGCGTAGTGAAGGCCGCCGGCAGCTTGACCAGCCAGTCGCCCTGCAAGCGGGCCCGCTCGGCCATCAGGCCCCAGCGTGTTTCGCCCAGGCCCCAGCCGTTATGAACAAAACGGTCGCCGGCCTTCCAGTCCGCGTGGGTGGACTCGAGCACGGTGCCCGCGCCGTCAATACCAGCCACCATGGGCCAGCTGCGTACCACCGGGCCCTTGTTGGTGATGGCCAGGCCGTCTTTGTAATTGAGGGTGGAGTAGTCGACCTGCACCAGCACGTCGCCGGCGGGCAGTTGCGCCTCGTCGGTGTCAGTGATGGCGGCTGAAAAACCGGCGTCGGACTTGCTCAGTTGAAGGGACTTGAACACAGTTTGTCTCCATAAATGGAAGGCCAGGATAGGCTGGAAAGCGGTAAAAGTGGCTGGACGAGTACCGGGAAACTGAATTCTTAATTATGGATAATGGGCTTTCACCGAGCTGACTAAAGGTTTTTGGCAGAGGTTTCAGGCATCAAATCCGCCTCTAGCCCAATAGCCACATAGGCTAGCAGCTACTGAATTAATAGCAAGCGGGAAATGCTTCCGGGACGCTACTTGCCTAGCGGCAGGCTCAGTACTCGGTACTGCGCAGCTTGCAACTGGACCAGCGCCCAAACCAACAGAGCAGCCAGTCGGAGCGCATAGGAGCGGAGGAATGAATCGCTCATTTCAAGATGAACTGGATAGGCTGCGTGGCCCATGAATCCACGGAACGGCCCGAGCGGGTTCGTGCGGGGTTGAATTTGAATTGCTTCATGGCTGCCATCGCCGAAGCGTCTAATCTCGGAAAGCCTGAGCTTTGAACAAGCTGCACCTCGGCGGCATCACCACTGGCTAGTACACGCACCCGCATGACCACGCGGCCTTGCTCACCAAGGCGCTTGGAGATGGCAGGGTATGCAGGCGGGAACGAGCTTGCCGGACTTGCAGGTTGCACCACTTCATCCGGAGAGGCGCAGCCCGCAATGACCGAAAAAAGAAGAAGCCAGAGTATGCGGATGGCAGGCTGGAAGCCAGCCCACCTCATTTCACCAGGCCCAACACATCCTTAAACGCCTCATGCTCAGCCGTACGCAACCACTCAAACGCCACCATCTCAGTCGTCACCAGCTCAGCGCCGTTGCCGGCCAGGCGGTCAAAGGCCGCGTCGCGATTGCGTTCGGTGCGGGAGCTACAGGCGTCGGTCACGACCCAGACTTCAAACTCTTCTTCCAGCAAATCGAGCGCCGTCTGCATCAGGCACACGTGTGCTTCGCAGCCGGCGATGACGATGGTGCTTCTGCCCTCTTCCGGCTCGGGTGCGGGTTTTTGCAGATGTTTGGGCAGGCTGCGCGCGTTGCCGCCGGCCTGCGCCTTGCGCACGGGCGGGCGCAGCAACTCGCTCAGGCCGTCGGCCACGGCGCTGAAGGACATTTTGTTGAAGGTCTTGCCGCCGGCGGCTTCAATGGCTGCCTGCAGTTCGGGCACGTTGGGGCCCAGCGCATCGGGGTTTTCGGCGGTGCCCCATACCGGCACGTCCAGCAGCTTGGCCATGCGCGCCAGCCTCAATGCATTGGCCAGCACCACGCTGCTTTCAAAAATCGAAGGCATGAGGCGGGCTTGGTAGTCCACCAGCACCAGTTGGGAGTCGTCGGCATCGAGCAGCATGGGAAATCCTGGAAATAATTGAAGGCGAGTCGGGTGATCACGCGGGCGGCCGCTGCAGGCGCTCCACCAGGCTGATCAGGTAGGCGTCAAACAGCAGGGTGGCATCTTGCCCGAACATGCGGATGCGGCCCGTGTGCTTGAGCAACAACAGGCCGACCCCGTGAGCGAACAAAGCCGTATTTTCGCGCAAGGCGTCTTCGGCGTTCAAACCCATGGCCTGCAGGGCCGCCTCGCAGGGCCGCAGCGCGTCGTGAAGGCGGTCATTGAGCTGGAAGTTCAGCTCGGCCGTGAGCCCGCGCGGGCGCATGCCCTGCACCAGGTAAAAGCCCAGGTCCAGGTCGCGCGGGTTGGCCGCAAAAAAACCGAACCAGGCATCGGCCTTGGCCTCCAGCAGGTCGGCGGGCTCAGTGCAATCGGCGCCGGCGGCATCGACCGCGGCATTCAGGCGCTCTAGCGACTCGGCCAGCAAGGCGCCGTAAATCGCCTCTTTGCTCTCGAAGTAAGAGTAAATGGCGCCGGCGGTGTAGCCGGCTTCTTTGGCGATCTCACGGATGCTGGCCCCCTCAATGCCCAGGCGATCAAACACCGCGCGGGCGGCGTCCAGCACCCCTTTGCGGCGCGAATCGCTTTGGGCTTGCTGGCGGTCTAGTCGGGCTTGCATCGTTCAAATGTAAGCGCAAAGTCAGCGAAAAAACCTCTGAAGAGTGGTGAAAATTAACGCTTGTTTTAAATTTTGAACAATGTTCAAATATTTAAACGAAACCACAAAATCACTTCAGGAGACACCATGAACGCCCCTGCCCCTGCCGCCAACCTGATGTCCGGCAACGACTTTCGCGAGTCGCTGCGCCGCTATAAACCCCGCGTGTTCCTGGATGGCCGGCAGGTCGACAGCGTGGCGGACGAGCGCGGTTTCGGCCCGGGCATCAATGCCATTGCGCTGACCTACGACTACGCGCTCAAACCGCAGTACGCCCCGCTCATGACGGCCGTGCAACACACCAGCGGCAAGCGCGTCAATCGCCTCACGCACATCAACACCAGCAGTGGCGACCTGCTCAACAAGCTGGAAGCCGTGCGCCTGGTCTGCCAGGAGACCGGCTGCGCCCAGCGCTACCTCACGCACGACGCGCTCAACGCCATCGGCCAGGTGTCGGCGCGCATCGACGACGCCCAGGGGCGCACCGAACACACGGCCCGCTTCCTCAACTACCTGCACCGCGTGCAGGACCAGGATTTGACGCTGGGCATTGCCATGACCGACGCCAAAGGCGACCGCAGCCGCAGGCCGCACGAGCAAGCCAATGTCGACAGCTACGTGCATGTGGTTGAGCGCAACGCCAAAGGGATTGTGATTTCCGGCACCAAGGCCATCGTGACTGGTGCGCCCTATGTGCATGAATTCCTCGTCATGCCCTGCCGCAACATGGGCAAAGAAGACGCCGACTTCGCCGTCTGCTGCGCGGTGCCGATCGATGCAGCGGGCATCACCATCATTGCGCGCCCGGCTGGCCGACCCGGCGAAAAGGTCGAGCACGGCGCCGCCCTCTTCAGCCGCAAATACGGCCAGAGCACCGGCGTGGTGATGTTCGACAAGGTCTTTGTGCCATGGGAGAGCGTGTTTTACGACGGCGGCAATGGCACCTGGGAACACTCCGGCCACCTCACCTACAGCTACGCCACCCACCATCGCCACACCTGCATAGGCGCGCGTGCCGGCTTTGGCGATTTGCTGATTGGCGCCGGCGCGCTGATGTGCGAGGCCAATGGCTTTGACCCAGGCAAGGAAAGCCACCTGCGCGAGCAGATGGTCGAGCTCATCACCATCACTGAAAGCTTTTACGCCTGCGGCGTAGCGGCCAGCGTGTACGGCAAGGCCGACGAACACAGCAAGACCTTTGTGCCCGATGCAGTCTTCAGCAACATCGGAAAGCTGCTGCTGGCCACCAAAATTTACGACATGCACCGCATCGCCCACTATGTGAGCGGCGGCCTGATCGTCACCCTGCCCGGCCCTGATGAAGACCACAACCCCGAGACCGGCGCAAAACTGTCTGAAGTGCTGCGCGCCAACCCCGGCGTGCCCTATGAGCAGCGCATAGAAACCGCCCGCTTTATCGAAGACCTGACGGCCGGCTACCAGGGCGGCTGGTACAGCGTGATCAGCCTGCACGGCGGCGGCTCACCCGCGGCGATGAAGCAGGAGATTTATCGCAACTATCCGGTCGGGAGCAAGGTGGAGTTAGTTGAGCGCATCCTCGAGCGCGGCGTGGCGCATGACCCTGATCGCGCCATCACGAAAAACCGGCAGCCGGGGAAGTGCTGCGATACGGGGTGTACTTCGCCGGGGCAGCCGGTGATGGTGGATCTGCCTGTGTTGCCTTCTGCCTCCGGCGGGAGCAAGGCTCGGCACTAGCTATCAAATTTATAGCTGCTTGCGCAGGTGGGTATTGGGCTACAGGGCGATTTTCTCTTGATTGAGCGCTTTGGGTGTTCTGCCTGTGCGGTGGCTGCTGAGGGCTGAGGGCTGCGGAATGGGGTCACCGGCCAGCAGCCTCAGCAGAACCGCTTAGATCGACCCCAAATCCTGAATCGCATCCACCACCATGCTGCTGCCGATCGCGATCAGCAGGATGTCGGTGGCGACACGTACATATTTGTGGCCTGCCGGCGGGGCACCGAGCTGCACCACCACCGATGAAGGCACGGGGTAGAACACCACATCGCGCGGAAGCGGCTGGCCGATGGCGTATTTTTTGGCCTGGCCTGGAGGCAGGCAACCATTGTTTTTCTTGGCCAGGCCCGGGGGGCAATGGCCCGACTTGAACTGCTTGCCGTAGTAGTTCTGGACCACCACACGCTGCTGTGGCACAAAGTAACCGCCGACCTTGACTTCAGCCGACTGCTTGTTTTTCTTGGCCTTTTTGCCTTGGTCTGAATTCCCTTGGTCGGACTGCTGCTCCACCTGGTCATGCTTGTTGCCCTTGCCGTGTTTGCCGCCGCCCGCCCATTCAGGTTTTTCGGCAAAGCTGGAAGAGCAAGCCAGCGCGGCTGCCATGACCAGCGCAAAACTGCGGCCACGCAAAAAGGGGGTTGTCGGGTTTGTTGGGTTTGCCAGGCTGGCGGATGTGGTGGTTGTGGTGGATGTCGTCATCGCGGTACTCCGGTAGTTTTTGTAAGAGGCTCCAAGCGTAGGCGATTGCACGCGCCGCAGGGCCCACGCTTTCAACGAGAGCGCTTTGACCACCGTTGACAGGGACATCACCTGACAGGCGCCGTTACGTTCAGTGACCTTACTCCGCCCGCGAGGGCTCGGCAAACTTCAGTAAGCGCGTCGCCAGCAAAGTCTCAGCCAGAAAACACACCAGCGCCAACAAAAAGCAAACCACTCCCGACAAAAAGCAGATCGTCGCAATCCGCAAAGTCGGCAACTCACTCGTCTCCCCCAGAAACAGCAGGATGATGGTGGTGCCGATGAGCAT
>JAJKJM010000172.1 GCA_021153985.1 Polaromonas sp. | reverse complement strand
GCGCGGCCCAGCTTCTTGCCGGTCAGGTCGTCAACCACGTCATAGGTCAGGCCGAAAGTGTCGGCTTCCTTGATGGTGGCCAGCATGCTGGCGATACCCACGCGGTTGGCGATGAAGTTGGGGGTGTCGTGCGCGCGGATCACGCCCTTGCCGAGCGCGCTGGTGACAAACGCCTCGAGGTCGTCCAGCACTTTGGGTTCGGTGGTCGGTGTGTTGATCAGCTCCACCAGCGTCATGTAGCGCGGCGGGTTGAAGAAGTGGATGCCGCAAAAGCGCGGTTTGATGGATTCAGGCAAGGCTTCGCTGAGCTTGGTAATCGACAGGCCTGAAGTGTTGCTGGCCACGATGGCGCCTTCGGCAATGAAGGGCGCGATCTTGTGATACAGGTCGGTCTTCCAGTCCATGCGCTCGGCAATCGCCTCGATGATGAGGTCGCATTCCTTGAGCAGCTCCATGTTCTCTTCGTAGTTGGCCTGCTGGATCAGTGACGCGTCTTCGGGCACGCCCAGCGGCGCGGGCTTGAGTTTCTTCAGGCCTTCAACCGCCTTGATGACAATGCCGTTCTTCGGGCCCTCTTTGGCGGGCAGGTCGAACAGGATTACCGGTACCTTGACGTTGACCAGGTGAGCCGCGATTTGCGCGCCCATGACGCCGGCGCCGAGGACGGCGACTTTTTTGACTTGGAATCGTGACATGGCTTTCTTTCTCTGAATCTGAATTGCTGAAGATTCGCGCTGCTTACTGCAGGCGAACCCAGGTCTGGGTGCGGCCGAAGGGGCCGATGGAACCGCGGACTTCCATCTTCTTGCCGCCTTCAATCGGGGTCATCCTGAGTGAGTAGCTTTTGCCGTTCTCGGGGTCGAGGATCTTGCCGCCTTCCCAGACGTCGCCGTCTGCCGACTTCTTGGCGCCGCGAATGATTTCGAGGCCCAGCCGCGGCTTGTCTTTGCGGTCGTCGGTGCATTCGGTGCAAACGTCGTCGGGCTTGACGCCTGCGGACAGGCGCTTTTCGACTTTGCCGTTCAGCACGCCGCCGGCTTCAGTGATGCGGACCTCGACCTTGGGCTCGCCGGTTTTTTCGTCAAAGCCGCGCCACAAGCCCACAGGCGTGGACTGGGCCAGGGCGGAGAGCGAGGTTGCTCCCAAAATCATAGCTAACAGTGCATGTTTCATATGGGCTGCAGGCATATTTGGTTAAAAATTTCAGGCCAATGCTTCGTCGGTTTCCATCAGCGGCTTGCTGCCCGCGCGCGCCGTGCGCATCAGCGTCGCGGTTTCGGGGAAGAGCTTGGCGAAGTAAAAGCGCGCGGTCTGCAGCTTGGCCACATAGAACTTGTCCGTGTTGCCCGCAGCAATTTCGCGCAGCGCGGTTTGCGCCATCAGCGCCCAGAAGTAGCCGAACACCAGGTGGCCGGCCACGCGCAGGTAGTCGACCGCGGCGGCGCCCACTTCGTCCGGGTTCTGGAAGCCCTTGAAGCCCAGCTCGGTCGTGAACTTCGTCATCTGGTCGGCCAGGTAGGCCAGCGGGTTGATGAACTCGGCCATCTTTTCGTTAACACCTTCTTCGGCGATCAGCGCGCCGATCACCTTGCCGAATTTCTTCAGCGTGGCGCCGTTGTTGCCCAGCACCTTGCGGCCCAGCAGGTCCAGCGACTGGATGGTGTTGGTGCCTTCGTAAATCATGTTGATGCGGTTGTCGCGCACGAACTGCTCCATGCCCCACTCTTTAATGAAGCCGTGGCCGCCGAAGACCTGCATGCAGGCGTTGGTGGAGATGTGGCCGTTGTCGGTCAGGAAGGCTTTGACGATGGGTGTCAGCAGCGCGACGATTTCGCCGGAGTCCTTGCGCACTTTCTCGTCGGGGTGGTGCAATTCCTTGTCGAGCAGCAGCGTGCAGTAAATCGCCAGCGCACGGCCGCCCTCGGCATAGGCCTTGGCCGTCAGCAGCATCTTGCGCACATCGGGGTGCACGATGATGGGGTCGGCCGGTTTGTCTTTGGCTTTGACGCCGGAGAGCGAGCGCATCTGGATGCGGTCTTTGGCATAAGCCAGCGCGTTCTGGAAGGCCACTTCGGTCAGGCCCAGCGACTGGTTGCCCACGCCCAGGCGGGCGGCGTTCATCATCACGAACATCGCGGCCAGGCCCTTGTTGGGCGCGCCCACCATGGTGCCGACGGCGTCTTCCAGCACCATCTGCGCGGTGGCGTTGCCGTGGATGCCCATCTTGTGCTCCAGGCCGCCGCAGTAAATGCCGTTGCGCGAACCGAGCGAGCCGTCTTTGCCGATGTTGAACTTGGGCACGGCGAACAGGCTGATGCCTTTACTGCCCTGGGGCGCATCAGGCAGGCGCGCCAGCACCAGGTGCACGATGTTGGCAGCCATGTCGTGCTCGCCGGCGCTGATGAAAATCTTGTTGCCGGTCAGGCGGTAGGTTCCGTCGGGCTGTGGCTCGGCCTTGGTGCGCAGCAGGCCCAGGTCGGTGCCGCAATGCGGCTCGGTCAGGCACATGGTGCCGGTCCATTCGCCGCTGGTCAGCTTGGGCAGGTAGAGCTTTTTCTGCTCGTCGGTTCCGTGCGCGTGCAGGGCTTCATAGGCGCCGTGCGACAGGCCCGGATACATGGTCCAGGCCTGGTTGGCCGAGTTGAGCATTTCGTAGAGGCACTGGTTCAGCACGAAAGGCAGGCCCTGGCCGCCGTATTCAGGGTCACAGCTCAATGCGGCCCAGCCGCCTTCGACGTATTGCGCATAGGCTTCCTTGAAACCCTTGGGCGGCGTGACTTCGTGCGTGGTCTTGTCGAGCTTGCAGCCTTCGTCGTCGCCGCTGATGTTCAGCGGGAAGGTCACTTCGGCGGCGAACTTGCCGGCTTCTTCCAGCACCGCGTTGATGGTGTCGACATCGACATCTGCATGCTTGGGGATGGCCTTGAATTCATCGGTGACCTTGAGCACTTCGTGCATGACGAATTGCATGTCGCGCAGGGGTGGGTTGTACTGTGGCATGGGGGTCCTTTAGCGTTAAACCGGTTTGGAGGCAGAAGCTTTGCCCGAAGCTTTTTTGGGCGAAGCTGAAGAGGTAGAAGCAGGCGCGGCGGCATCGCTGCCATAACGCGCCAGGATGTTGGCGAAACCTGTGTGGGCGCGGTCCATGGAGCCTGGCGTTTTCAGGAAACGGGCCTCGTAATGCAACGCGAGGATCAGGCCGTGGATTTCAAAGGCCATCTGGTGTTCGTCGGCATCGGGGCGCAAGTGGCCGGCCTCTTTGGCCTGCACCACGGCGCGGTACATGGCCGCCAGCCAGGTGCGCACCGAGCCCGCCAGCGCATCGCGCACCGGGCCCGGCCTGTCGTCGAACTCGACGGCGCCGCTGATGTACAGGCAGCCCGAATCGATTTCGAGCGAGGTGCGCTTCATCCAGTTATGAAACAGCGCCGCCAGGCGCGGCAGGCCGCGCGGCTGCTGCAGCGCCGGGAAGAAGACTTCTTCTTCAAAGCGCACGTGGTATTCACGGATGACGGAAATTTGCAGCTCTTCGCGCGAGCCGAAGTGGGCGAAGACGCCCGACTTGCTCATGCGCATGACCTCCGCCAGCGCGCCTATGCTCAGGCCTTCCAGCCCGATCTGCGTGGCCAGGCCCAGTGCGGCATCCACGATGGCGGCCTTGGTCTGCTGGCCTTTTTGCTGGCTTTTGGCCACGGCGCTGCCCGTTGCCGGGGCGCGGGAGGCTTTAGCGGGAAGTTCTGTGATGGCCATGAGGTGCTACAAAATAAAACGAACGGTCGTTCTATTTTGCAACACTTTGATGACCATGCAAAGGCCATAGAGATTTCTAGGGCATTCGGCCTAGGAGCGGCACGGGTTAACCCTCATTAATCCGCAGCGTGTCCGTCTGGCAGATGCGCGCATCGACCATTATTTAATTACCTATAGGTATCTTTTCTACAAGATTTAAATACCTATAAGTATCTTTTATTGGATAAAATCGAAACCTATGAGTACCTCCAATTTTGACGCCTTGAGGCTGCTTCAGGTAGATGCGGCGCTTGCCAAGTGGCGCGAGGCGGATTTACCCGCCAAGCCGCGGCATGGCTGGACGGCGACGATTCGCACGGCGCTTGGCATGAGTGCGACTGCCTTGGCACGCCGCCTGAACATGACCGCCCCGGGTGTCCGAAAGTTGGAAAAGGCCGAGGCCGATATGGCGATCACCTTGGCGAGCCTGCAGAAGATAGCCGAGGCACTCAACTGCGAACTTCGCTATGCGCTGGTGCCCAGGCAACCCTTGGATCAAATGCTCCTGGAGCGCGCGCGAGAGGTTATCTCAGAAGAGATGAGGCCCGTGGAGCACTCCATGGCACTGGAAGACCAGGCCGTGCAAGGCGCAAATCGGCAACGGCAAATCGATGCACTGGCCAGACTGTTATTGGCCGGGAAATCCAGGCGCCGCCTATGGTGATCAAGCTTGACTACGCGCCCGGCCAGACGCCGATTGACCCTGATGAGATGAACGGGCTGATTCCAAAGCACATTACCACCCAGGCTGAGCTCAACGAGTACGAGCAAGCCAACATCCTCGCCGGCCAGCGCTGGGCTTTTGGCCCGCGCCAGCGTGGCAAAGAACTGCTGAATGAGGGCTTCGTACGCACGCTGCATAGCCGCATGTTCGACAAGACGTGGCGGTGGGCAGGAACGTTCAGGTCAACCGACAAAAGCATCGGCATAGACTGGACACAGGTCAGCGTGAAGTTGCGCCAGTTGCTGGACAACACACGCTACCAGATCACGGACAGGACTTTTGAAGCCGACGAAATTGCCGTGCGCTTTCATCACAGCCTGGTATTGATTCATCCGTTTCCGAATGGCAATGGCCGGCACGCCCGCATGATGGCCGACGTGTTGATTAAAAGTCTTGGCGCGGAACGCTTTTCCTGGGGCGCCAACGCAGACCTGGGGTCTGACGGAGAAACGCGCCGGCGATATATCCATGCGCTAAGAGCTGCCGATGCGGGGCAATTTGAAGATCTCTTCAAATTGGCCCGCAGCTAAAACAGGCTGCCTCTGAATTAGAAAGGCGAGCCTCGGTTTTTCACCTCGGCCCAGAAGCTTTACTTCACGAGCTTGAAGGGAACCACGGTCTGGTGCTGCTCGCCCAGGCCTTCGATGCCCAGGGAGATTTTGTCGCCCTTCTTCAAGTACACAGGCGGCTTCATGCCCAGGCCCACGCCGGGCGGGGTGCCGGTGGTGATGACATCGCCAGGTTCCAGCGTCATGAACTGGCTCACGTAGCTGACGATTTTGGCGACGCTGAAGATCATGGTCTTGGTGTTGCCGTTTTGCACGCGCTTGCCGTTGACCTCCAGCCACAGGCCGAGCTTTTGCGGATTCGGCACTTCATCGCGCGTGACCAGCCAGGGGCCCAGCGGGCCGAAGGTGTCGCAGCCTTTGCCCTTGTCCCAGGTGCCGCCGCGCTCGATCTGGAACTCGCGCTCGCTCACGTCGTTAATGGTGCAGTAGCCGGCCACATAGTCCAGCGCTTCTTTTTGCGAGACGTAGCGCGCGGTCTTGCCGATGATCACGCCAAGCTCAACTTCCCAATCGGTCTTGACCGAGCCCTTGGGCAGCATGATGGGGTCGTTGGGGCCCTGGATGCAGCTGGTGGCTTTCATGAAGACCACCGGCTCGGCCGGGATCGGCAAGCCGGACTCGGCCGCGTGGTCGGCGTAGTTCAGGCCGATGGCGATGAACTTGGGCACGCCATTGACCGGGCTGCCGTAGCGCGGCGAGCCTTTGACCAGCGGCAGCTTGTCGGTCTTGAGCTTGCGCAGTTTGGCAATCGCCGAATCGCTCAGTTGATCAGGGCCGATGTCTTTGATGACGGCGCTCAGGTCGCGCAGTTTGCCACTGGCGTCGATGAGGCCGGGCTTTTCTTTGCCGGGGTTGCCATAACGAACGAGTTTCATGGTTTTCCTTTTGGTTAGTGATTCAATAAGTTGAGCGGCCGCCGGAGAGATCAAATATGGCGCCGGTCGAGAAGGAGCAGTCCTCAGTGCACAGCCAGCTGACCATGGCAGCCACCTCATCGGGCGTGCCGAAGCGGCCCATGGGGATTTTGGAGAGCATGAACTGGATGAACTCTGGTGTCATCTGGTCAAAGATGGGCGTTTTCACCGCGGCCGGTGTGACGCAGTTGACGCGCACGCCAGTATCGGCGAGTTCTTTGCCCAACGATTTGGTCAGCGCGATGACCGCCGCCTTGCTGGCGCTGTAGGCGCTGGCGTTGGGGTTGCCGTCTTTGCCGGCCACCGAGGCGATGTTGACGATGCGGCCGTAGTTGCGCGCGCGCATGTGGGGCACCACTTCGCGGCAGCAGAAAAACAAACCGTTGAGGTTGACCTGCTGCACCTGCATCCACTGCTCGGGCGGGTAGTCCCACAGTTTCACATTGGGGCCGGTAATGCCGGCCGAGTTGACGAGCGCATCAATGGCCGGGTTGTGGGCCACGGTGTGTTTGACCGCCTCGACCACACTCACATGGCTGGCGACATCGACGGCTACCGTGTGCACGCCCGCGCCCAGCGCGGCCTTTGCCTTGGCAAGCGCTTCGGTGTTGATGTCCCACAAGGTAACCGTTCCACCCGAAGCCAGCATGCGCTGCGCAACCGCAAACCCCAGGCCGACCGCGCCGCCGGTGATGACGGCGTGGCGGCCCTTCAGGTCGAGCTGGTTCATATGGTGATGCCGCCGTCGACGTTGTAAGCCTGGCCGGTAACAAAGGCGGCTTCGTCGCTTGCCAGAAACACCACCAGCGGGGCAATTTCATGCGCCTGCGCGAGCCGGCCCAGCGGCTGGCGCGCGATAAAGGCCTTGCGCGCGGCGACCGGGTCGTCATTGGCGTTGATGCGGTCTTGCAGCGAAGGCGTGTCGACCGTGCCGGGGCAGATCGCATTGCAGCGCACACCATCGGCCACAAAGTCGGCCGCGACGCTTTTGGTGAGGCCGATCACGGCCGCCTTGGTCGTGCCGTAGACAAAACGGTTGGGCAGGCCCTTGATGCTGCTGCAGACGCTGGCCATGTTGATGATGCTGCCGCCCTTTTTGGCCTGCATGCCGGGCAGCACGGACTGGATCATCCAGAACTGCGCGCGTACATTCAGGTGAAAGGCGAATTCGAGCTCTTCATCGGTGGCCTGAAGCGCCGTGCCGCCGTGCACAAAGCCGGCGCAATTAAAGAGGATGTCCAGCGGCGGCAGGCCGCCCACCAGCTTCTGGATGGCGGCTTTGTCCAGCACGTTCAGCGGCAGCGCGGTGATGTTGGCCACGCCTTTGTAGCTTTCCAGCAG
>JAJKJM010000171.1 GCA_021153985.1 Polaromonas sp. | reverse complement strand
TCGATCTTCGTCAGGTACTCGTTCACATGCGCGCGGGCCGGTGGATAGAAGCCCACAACCTCGTGCAGAGTGACAGTTCCGATTCTCAGAAGGCTGCATGGATGCACGGCATCCTTCATATTCAGGAAGGCGACCTCGAAGATGCCGAGTATTGGTATGGCAAGGCCAACCGGAACTTCCGTAGCCGCGGTACGTTGGATGAAGAGTTGCAGCGCTTCGAGGCGGAGTTAATTGCTTAGCACGGCGCAAAACGGGTCTGAGGGCCTTGAGCCGACGGGGATAAATTGCGAACGCTCGGATTTGTGGTTGCCGCACCATGGCACCCGCCTACATCGGAGTGCTGCATCCAAGCTGGGCCTGGTGATGCGACTCGTGGTTGAACTCGATGTGATCCGGCAGATTTCGATTTACAGGCCGACTTTGCGGGCGATTCAGACGAGTTGCATCTATCTTGTGCCTGCCTTAGGCCAACCTACATGTGCGGCGCGGCGAAGACTAGCGGTCACAACCTGCCGATGAAAAGGAGCGATGGCCGACAGGTAGGCACGGCCCAAGAGGTTGTGGCAGTGGACCACAGTTGAGACAGTCAGTTGGCCACCACCCGCTCGAGACAAGTCCGGAGTGCAGAGCACTGATAGTCTGAAATCAAGGTGCTTGTCGTCCTCGCCCAAGACGATCTCGGATTCGCTCCTGCTGTAGACTTTGAAAAAGGCGATGCGGTCACCGCTAGCCTCGTCGGAGAGAGTCGTCAGGTGTTTGGCAGTCTTCAAGCCAAAGCACGCGACGATAGCATCCCGGACACTAGTGAGCCATCCAATCCAGAACGGCTGCTGCGACATGACGAATCGCCACAGAACCTCTGGGTCGCTAGAGGTTCCAAGGGGAAGTTGAATCGCAAATGCGTCTGCAAGATTCGTGGATTTATAAAGAGTAGCGACGGCAGATTGCACGGGAAGAACAACCAGCTTTACTGGCATGAGTTCGCTTGGCATAAATTGGAACTCCTGAGGCATCAGTGTGGAGGCTTGGACGGTCCGGAGAAAACCTTGACCACTTCATACATTCCTGGCTCAAACTTGGCTATGGCGAGCACCTGATCTACGTACGTTGAAGCGCCTTGGTTTGAATGTGTTGATCGGTAGTGCTGGTAGTCCTCTGCACTCTTCCACTGCGAGTACATCGTGACCTTTGTTCCGTCGGCACTCCGATGAAGCGCCGCCGAAATGAACCCTGGTGCATCACGAACCGATGTATCGGTAGCGCGTGCGAGTATGTCTACCAGTTTCTGTTGATTCGACGGCTCGACCGTGAATACATTGATGAGCGTGACGAGGCTTGCGTTCTCGGCAATCGTAGTCATAAAACTCCCGGAATATGGAGGAGAAACTCGCACATGATACTCAGATGGCATCCGTATCAGCACGAGAGTCGCGCTGTTGCGCAGAGCCATCGAGCCGATGGATCTGGTGGCAAGCGAACGTGGTGCCGGCCATTGACGAAAAGGGCGGCATGGGAACCATCGAGCCGGTTGAGAAAGGCTGCTTCCCATCGGCGCGAAAGCCTGCGCGACGGGTGAGGCTCATGTTTAGGACTTCAGATTTGCTTGTTGTAAATGCTTGACGCCGCAAACCCGCAGGGATCATAGGCCCGTGTTTACGACTTTAATTGCGCGGAATAGCACTGCGGGGTTTGGTGGACGCTCACTCCGCGCAGCGAAGTTATGCGACCACATAAGCCGCGGAATTTAGCGAAGTCTGTGACCGTCGAATGACGAGCGCAGGTGCGCGGAGCGTATTGCTGCGTGTTGAATTCCGCTGAAGTCTGACCCGAGTTTTCCATCGAATATTGACCCACACTCTTTGTGAGCAGAAGGTGCTCACGATGTGGATAAGTTCTTGGTTTTCTCCTTTTTAGGCTGAGTTGTGTGGATCTGCCTCAAAGTGCGCCGCTGTTTCCGCGATTTTGTTGCCTCGATTACCAGCCAGGTAGCCAGCTTCTCGGCGTAGGGGTCGAGCTTGCTTGAGCTGGCCCGCCTTGGGTACTTAGGCTCGCTCTCATCCGATCGCAGGTGCTTCTTTATTGTGTTGCGAGCCAGGCCTGTACGCCTTGAAATTTCGCGGATGGACATCTGATCCCGCAATGCCCAACGTCTGATGACATTCAATGTCGCCACGTCTATCGCTCCTAAATTCCCCCTGCTTTTAAAACAAGCAGGGTAGTGCCTACGTGGGTCAGTTTTGGATGGAAATTACTGCGCTAAATGGATCAGATTTCGACGGAATTCAACAGCTGCGTTCTTCCACAGGTCACTGAAGCGCCTTGTGTGACGTCAATTGTTCCTGCCTTTCCGACGCGTGGACCGTCGCGGCAAATGGCGGCAAACCCTTGCCGTTGACTGCGTCAATGCGGCATCTCGGGGTTTAACCCATTTGAATTACTTTGTTTTGGTGGTGTACTGAGTAAAGTAATAAAGGGGACTGTATGGCTCTCAATTTCACGCACCTCAAGACCGCCATGGCCGCACTGGTGATCTCGGCCTTGCCGATGTCCAGCCACGCCATCGATCTCGTCTTCGGGCAGGTCGCTTCACAGACCAATCCGACATCGGCCGCCAACGCCAAAGGCATGGCGGCGGGTATCCAGGCCTACTTCGACAAAGTCAATGCGGGCAACACCCTGCAGGGCAACAAGCTCAAGCTGGTCACGCTGGATGACAGCCTGCAGGCTCCAAAGATGGTTGAGCTGACCCAGCAACTCATCGGCGATCCGGCGGTGGTGGGATTGTTGGGCTTTCTCAACAGTGCCGGACTCGCCGAAATCGCCAAGCAGGACATGGCGGGCAAGAATGGCATCGCGCTGATCGCGCCCCTGCAGGGCGACAAGAATGTGGTTTCCGCCAGCAATGTATTTCCCCTGCGCAGCGGCTATGCGGATGAAGTTGCCAGCCTGCTCAAGGAAGCCAAGACCTGGGGCAAGGACTCGCTGGCCATCGTCAATATGAACGTCGCATTTGGCCCGCCCCTGGCGCAGTTGACCACCCAGCTCAGCGGCCCACACGGCGTCAAGATCGCGACACAGCAGGTGCTTGACGCCTCGCCCGATAAGCTCGATGCGAGCGTTCGCGCGGCCGCAGCCGCCATCACGGAGATCCGACCCAAAGGCATTATTTTGCTGGCTGCCGGAAAGCCCGCGTTTGAATTCGTCAAGGCTGTCCGCGACGCCCCGGGTGGGTCGGTGCAAATCTATGGCCTGTCGGTGCTGCTGCACGATGGCCTGGTCAACGCCACCGGCAAGGACAAGGCTCGCGGCATTGTGTTGAGCCAGGCGGTGCCTTTCCCTTTCGTTCCTTCCAAGCCGGTTATCACCGAGTACCAAGGCGACATGAAGAAGTACGCGCCGGGCGAAGCCTTGTCTTTCTCAAGCCTCGAAGGCTACATGGGCGCCAAGATTGCCGTCGAAGCTGTCCGGCGTGCAGGCAAAACGCCGACCCGCGCCAGCGTGCTGCAAGCCTTGTTCAATCTGGGCGAATACAACCTTGGCGGTATCTTTGTCAACTACACGGCCAACCAGCGGACCGGCTGGGGCGGTGTAGATCTGTCCATCATCAATTCCAGCGGCAACCTTCAAAAGTAGACTACGCAACTCCTCCCAAGAAACGTCCACGCTGCTCACCATGTTTCTACAACGAGCCGCTAACGGGAGAAGGCGGTGCAGTCGCTCAATGCAGAGCTTACGCTCGTAGCCGTAGCCGTGAATGCGACGGAGATCGGCTTTTTGCTGATCTAGGGCTAGCTGGCCGGGGACGTGTCGCTCACGGTAGCAGCCAGATTTTTCAACATATCGTCCACGATGTTGGCCAGGTTGAATTGGCTCTTCCATTTCCAGTCGCGCTTCGCGCAAGAGTCGTCGATGGAGTTGGGCCAGCTGCTGGCAATAGCTTGCCTGAAGTCTGGCTCGAACGCGACTTGAAAGTCCGGCCGGCGTTTCTGGATCTCCTCTGCAATCTCTCTAGGAGTAAAGCTGAGTCCCGCGAGGTTGTAGCTGCCCCGTTCGGTAATTGATTCCGCCGGTGCCTCCATGAGTTCGATTGTCGCGCGCACTGCATCTTCCATGTACAGCATAGGCAGTGCTTCATCCTCTTTAAGGAAGCAGTTGTATTGTTCGCCTTGAAGTGCCGAATAGAAGATTTCGATCGCGTAGTCAGTTGTTCCGCCACCGGGTTTGGTCTTGTACGAGATAAGGCCTGGGTATCTCAGGCTCCGGACATCCACGCCATGCTTCTCAAAGTACCAGCGGCACCATCCTTCGCCGGCCAATTTGGAGATGCCATAAACACTGGTCGGCTCCATAACGGTTTTTTGCGGTGTCGCATCGGCCGGAGTAGTAGGGCCAAAGGCGGCAATGGAGCTCGGCCAAAAAATCTTGTCAAGCTTGTGCTGCCGGGCTATGGCAAGAACATTGAGCAGGCCGCTCATGTTCAGGTTCCATGCCCAGGCCGGCGCCGTCTCGCCCGTAGCAGACAACGCTGCGGCCAGGTGATAAATCTGGGTGACTCCGTGGCGTTTGACGATATCGTTGAGTTGCCCGGCATCAGTGACGTCCAGAACTTCGTGACGAAGGTGCGCGTGCCGACCCTTGGGAACCATGTCGCTGGTTACAACGCTATCGAGGCCATATCGCTCGGCGAGGGCAGCCGACAGCTCACTTCCGAGCTGTCCATTCGCTCCGATGACCAGAATCCTGGGGGAAGTGCTCATGCTGTTACTCCCAGTTCCTTGCCGGCCTTTGCAAAAGCGAGAAGAGCGGTGTCTAGCTGTGCTTGTGTGTGCTGAGCGCTGATCTGTACCCGGATCCTGGCCTGTCCTTTTGGAACGACAGGGTAGAAGAAACCGGTCACGTAGACACCCAACTCCAGAAGGCGTTTAGCGAGGCTTTGGGCCTTCTCGGCGTCATAAACCATGATCGGAATGATCGGATGAGAGCCTGGCTTCAGGTCGAATCCGAGCCTTTCCAGGCCGTCTCGGAAGTAACGAGTGCTGACTTCCAGGTTGTCCCGAAGACTGGTGTCCGCCTCAAGAATATCGAGCACTTTGAGCGCTGCGCCTACGATCACGGGTGCAACTGTGTTGGAGAAGAGATAGGGGCGCGAGCGCTGACGCAGCAGCCCGACAACCTCGGCCTTTGCGCTGGTGAACCCGCCAGAGGCGCCGCCCAGGGCTTTGCCGAGCGTGCCTGTAATGATGTCTATTTTCCCGAACACTCCGCGGTATTCATGCGTACCACGTCCGGTCGTACCGATAAACCCGGTCGCGTGACACTCGTCGACCCCGAGCAGGGCGCCAAATTCGTCGCATACGGCGCGTATCTCGTCCAGCTTCGCAATGGTTCCGTCCATTGAGAACACGCCATCAGTGAACACAAGCTTGTACCTGGACCCTGCGGCATCGGCCTCGCGCAACTGGTAGCGCAGATCTTCAATGTCGTTATGCCGGTAGCGGTAGCGCTGGGCTTTCGACAAGCGGATACCGTCAATGATGGATGCATGATTGAGTTCGTCGCTGATGATCGCGTCCTCGGCGCCAAGCAAAGTCTCAAACAGCCCACCATTGGCATCGAACGCCGAACCGTAAAGAATGGTGTCTTCCGCTCCCAGGAATCGCGATATCCGTGCCTCGAGTTCCTTATGGATGTCCTGTGTACCGCAGATAAAGCGTACGGAACTCAGGCCGAACCCCCGCGCAGAAAGAGTCGATCTTGCGGCCTCCATGACCTCTGGATGAGAAGAAAGTCCAAGGTAGTTGTTGGCGCACAAGTTAATTACCTCGCCGGCGTCTGCCGTGGAAATATGGCTGCCTTGTGGCGAGGTGAGGGGTCTCTCAACCTTGAGGAGGCCGGAGGCCTCGATCTCGCGAAGCTCCCTTTTAAGAGACGCGTAGAAATCTGCGGTGGTGATCATGGGCTGGTCCTGCTAGGATATGAGGAATTCGTTAACACAGACTATGTGCATTAATAAAATCTATTTGTCCATTATATTGGACGAGACATGACCGCGCAAGTATTACGTTCCGCCAGTCATGCCGAAGGCCCACCAGCCGTGGGTGAGACGCTCAAGACACTGCGCCAGGCGCAGCGCCTGTCACTGGACGACCTATCGCGGCGGGCGGGCGTATCCAAGTCCATGCTGTCTCAGATCGAGCGAAATGAGGCTAATCCGACGGTGGCAATCCTTTGGAGACTCGCAACAGCTCTCGGCGTCGGCATTACAGACTTCCTCGGCACGGCTCCAGGAAAAGCTGAAGCGGTGGCCATAACGGTCACCGCCTCGCATGAGACGCCCATGATCAAAAGTCAGGACGGTAAATGCGAATTGCGTATCCTGAGCCCGATCAACATGGCCGGGAGCGTCGAGTGGTACCACTTGACGATCGCCGCAGGTGGCGTCCTCGCGTCGGAACCCCATGAGAAAGGGGCCAAAGAACATCTTTCCGTGCAAAGCGGCGCACTGACCGTCCGGGCCGTCAACAGTGAGATGGTTGTTCGGGTCGGAGACACAGCACGATATTCAGCGGATCAGAAGCACGCCATCGCCAATGTGGGCAAAACCAACGCTACTGCCTTGCTCGTCGTCGAGTATGGAAGGTAGTGATGAGAGCACCCGTTGCTGAAAACAGCGCCGAGCTCAGGCGTGCACCGGCGGTCGCTTTACTGATGCGCTAGCCGGGTGTTGAGTCAATTGCCAGCAAGGCTGGCCTGATTCGACAGTATTGCAAATGCCTGGCAATGCTGGGCGCATCGACGTTGCTAATGGTAGTGATATGACGCACTTGAGGTGGCGTGCCGTAGTCGCAGTGCCTCAGGCTAGGGGCAAAAAGGGACTTAGCGAAAAATCGGTGTGGCAACAGCCTTCAGCGTACTGATCGTGGCTTTCATCGCAGGCGTAATGGGTCGACTGCGCGCGGTAGCCAACACGGTTGTGACTCTGATGTCGTCACCGAGAGAGTGCTCCACGAACGTACCCTCGTCAAGTTCACGTGCGACTGACAGGCGCGACATGAGGGCCGCTGCGCGCCCGGCAAGAATGATGTCTCTTGCGATGTCGATATCGTCGATCTCGTACGCTGCATCCAGTTTGATCCCATGTTTGGCCGCCCAGGCATCGACTTGTCGACGCAAACCCGTTCCTCTACTGGGCAGTCGCAACGGCAGCCCGTCGAGCATCTGAGCGACGGTGCCTTCAGATCGGATGGGGAAACCAGGAAGCGCGGCTAAAACGACCGGCGTCGTGCCAAGGTCTTCTTGTAGCAGTTGAGATGGCATATCGGCGTCGCTGAACACTCCGACGTCAACCTGTGCGTGGTGAATCCATTCATAGATGTATCGTGAGTTTCCGCTGAGAAGGCGAACACGAACCCCAGGATATTGATGCGCCATCGCGTCGATAAACAACAGTCCTATTGCTCGGATAACCGTTGGGGTGAGCGCTACATCCACAGTTCCAGAGAGCTTTCGGTGCTCGGCGGCTGCGTCGGCCAGTGCCTCCTGCAACTGCAGAAGTAGAGGCCCGAGAGAATCTCGAAGCCTCTCGCCGGCAAGGGTCAAACGGACACCACGGCCATTGCGATAGAGGAGGGGAACTCCGCATTGCTCTTCGAGCGCCTTGATGTGCCGGCTAACCTGCGATTGGGGCACGCCCAGGATACCGGCTGCACTCGTCAAGCCGCCGGATTCGGCAACCAGTAAGAATGTCTCAAGGTTTTTTGTCTCCATGGCGTTCCTTGTACTTGACCGTGAATGGTAATACTAAGGCCACCTGCATCGAGCCACCTCCACGCAGTCAGGTGGTTCAACAGTCCTTGTGCATATTCGAAGCTGGCCGCCAAGACGGCAGAGCCACGTCAGGCGGGAATTTTGACTCGATGTCAAATTTCCTCACGAGCGCGATCAGTTTGAACGCAAAGATGAACCGGAGCATGGCTATCGATCGACATTAACGCGGCTCAATAGGCCGTCCACGGATTCGCCAGCGAGGCCGAATGTTGGGAGCAAGTCGTTTGCCGCAGAAAAGTCCACTCCTATCACCACGCCGGCCATCGCCGCCGTCGCTGCTGTTGCAGGTGTCGGTACCTTTGCTAATCGGCTCATGGCAAGTGTGAAGACAAGCCCAAAGGGCACGTCTTCAGTAAGAAATCTGGTCTGTATTTCGATGGGACCGGGAGGGCCTCCACGCTTTTCGTGCAACTCCGCCGCGATGTCGACCAGCCGCTCAGCACTGGTGCCGAATGACAAAAGGAAATGCCGCTCAATACTGCGCACCTGCAATCCAAATGCACTTGCAACAGCAATTCTCTCGGCGTCCAATTGCTCTATGACGGCAGCTACGCGTTGCGTCATGAACTGGTATTGTGGCCAGCTTTCACCGCGCTCAATACGTGTCCAGTTAAGTAGCGCAAGTGGCCCATGGGCAACGGGATTGATGTTGGTCAATGCTGTGGAAAGCGCATTTTCATCTGCCGTAAAGACATCGCCAAACAGCGCTTGACATGTCGAAATCGCGCGCTGCTGAGCAGAACGCGGCAGACAGGACACACCGAGAGATTTTCTTTGGGTCATTATCCGCACGTGCGCTGCACTCTCGCGGCGTGCGGTCAAAACGGTGCTGCCAAAACTGGCAACCTCGATCGAGATGCCTCTGGTAGTTGCCGATTCGTAAAGATATAGCGATGACAAGGAACTCATTGAACTGACAATAACGAGCTGCCCGTTCCGTAGATGAGGCAAGAGCTTGTCAAATACCGCTCGGTGGCCGTTCGCCGGCACGGCAATTAACAAGACGTCAGCCTGCTCCGCGAGACCTTCTGCACTGTCCACAACACCAACGCGATAGCTCGCGTCCAGAACCCCCCCGCAGACCAAGGGCTTGTCGCGAAGCGCATCTGCAGTGTTATTTCTAGGCGACCAAAGGGCGACCTCGTGGTTTCGATTTGCCATCCACGCAGCACTGGCAAGTGCAATAGCGCCTGCACCGGCGATTCCCACTCTCATCCGGTGCACCTCATTCGCTCTTGATATTAGCGCTGCGGATTACCCTTTCCCAACGCTGTGAGTCTTCGGCAATAAGTCGGCCGAACTCGATACTGTCCTCACAGGTTGATACAGCCCCAGACTCTCGAAGACGTCGTTGTGTCTCTGGGAGCTGGCATATCGTCATTACTTCTGACGACAGCTTGCGCAAGATCGATGACGGCGTCTGGGCGGGGGCCATCAGCCCTACCCATACAGGCACTTCGAGCCCTGGAACCCCCACGGCTTGCTTTACCGTCGGCACACCAGGGAAATTAGGCAACGGTGCAACGGTAAATGTGGCCAGAACCCGAGCTTTTCGCCCATTGACCATCGGTTCAATTGAAGTTGCAGTGGTAACCATGGCGGCAACTTGGCCGCTCAAAAGATCCACCGTCGCGGGCGCGGCACCTTTGTAGGGGATATGGCTGAGTTTGATGCCCGTTGCCTGGGCAAATAACTCACCAGTGAGATTCGACACGGTACCGTTTCCGGTTGAAGCGAAAGTCACTTGCCCCGGTTGCGCTTTGGCTGCCTTGATAAGGTCGGCAAGAGTGCGGAAATTGCTATCACTTCGAACCGCGATCACCATGGGCGTATCGGCAATCAGAGCGATCGGAGTCAGATCTCTTTGAGCTCGATATGGAAGCTTTTGAGTTAAATGGGGGGCGATCGAAATAGCGCCACCAGTTGCGAGCAGCAGGGTGGTACCGTCGGGCGGGGCTTTCGCAACGAAATCCGCTGCGATGATGCCACCAGCACCTGCCTTATTCTCAACAATGACCGGAACGCCCAATCTGCTTGAGAGCTCGACCGACAAATGGCGGCCAATTGCGTCCTGTGCTCCGCCTGGGGCAAAAGGTATCACCACCTTGATCGGCCTGGTTGACATCTGTGCGGAAGCGGGCGGAGCAACTACTAGCAAGCAGGCAAGCGCCAAGACAGCACCTCTTGGCACAAGGCGATGAGTCTGTGAAAAAAATCGGGACATATACGCGCGCCTAAGTTGTTACGGTTATACGAGTATTCGTCTAATCGAAACAAATAAGAAGCGCATGGATTAGATTACAGATATCTGTTATCTGGTGCAGTTTTATGCAGAGTAGCGCTCGTTAAGTTCTGACGAATCTAACGCAGTGGCTGTAGTCATCGGTCAAAATCTTGTCCACGTACGCGCTGAGGAACGATTGGACGGGCTCTATGTAGTGTTGTGAGGCACTGGGTAGTTTGATCTGGGAACCCGAGTTACTCTTGAGTAGCGAGCGGCACGGGCACTGAGTGACTACTCCCGTGACGATTTGAGAGATCAACTCCTGTTGTCGAGGATCTCCCCAGCTTGATTGATGTTACTGATAGCTCCTGGGCGTTACGTAACCTCAGTAACACGACTTCCCATTAACGAGTCTACGAAGGTATTGATTACTGATACCGGCGTCAGGAAATATGCAGAAGGCGCCCAATATTGATACAAGGCGTCTCATTCACAGCTGCGAGAGCGTGTAAATAAACCCTGGCTCGCTACTTGCCTTTATGGAGGCCTCAACCACAGCGGAGGCTTCTTATGAAAATTCAGGCATTTCCTATGAAACGCGCGGTCATTGGTGCTGCAATCTTCACTTCACTCACATTAGCTGGTTGCGCCACAGAGGGAAGCTTCTCGGCCGCCGACGGGGGTACTGGCTCCGCGAGCCGGGGAACAGATGTATCAAGCGGCGGGAGGTCAACTGGTCCAAGCGGGGTGACGAGCGGGGATTCAACAGGCGAAGGCTCAACTGCCACTGTGTCCCCGGCCCTGCAAACCCTGGATAGCACCGCCGGAGGCACAGGCAGTCTTTTATCAACAAGTGGCAATCTGGTGAGCTCAGTCGGAGACGCTGTCGCCGCCGTGGCCATACCCGGCATGGACAGCGGCGTCACCTCTGGGCTGGGCGGCGTGTTGCAAAACACCGGCAGTGCGCTTGGCGCGCTGGGCGACAGCACCGCCGGGGGCCTTGGGCAAATGGGGGCGGCTGCAGATCCCGTCGGCACGACCTTGTCGGGCGTGCCGCCTGCGGTGCAATCTCTCGGGGCGGCGGTTTCCAGCGCCGGCACCACCGTCAGCTCGCTGGATAGCGGTGCGTTGAGCGTGTTGCAACCGGCCACAGATCCAGCCGGGGCGCTTGTGCAGCGCGTCGGCGACACAGTAAGCAGCCTGGGCACACGCATGGGTGACGGCATGAACAGCGGCGTGGTGACACAAATCACGCGTACCAGCAGCACCGTGATCACCCCCATCGCAGAGACAGTAGTGGCTACGACCCAGGACGCCGGTGCGGCAACGGGCACAGGCCAGCCTGTCAGCGGCCTGCTGGGCCAAGTGGGCCTGGCGGTTGAAGGTGTGGGTGGCAGCATCGCAACAAGCAACACACCTGTCGTGTCGGAAACCGGCAACCTGATCGGTGCAGCCGGTACTGCGGTAGGCGGCCTGGGCGGTATCGTGAGCACACCTGGAGGCGGCAGTGGCCCTGGCGCATTGGGCGGGCTCACAGGAGGCGGGCTTGGCAGTGGCAGCATCGGCGGCGTGCTGGCTCCGGTGTTAGGCGCGGTGGGAGGCTTGACGGCAGGCTCAACCGGCGGCGGCTTGCTGGCTCCCGCGGCCCCGGTGGTTGCGGGCCTGACGGGCAGCGCCACTGGCGGCACAGGTGGAGCACTGGCACCCGTGA
>JAJKJM010000170.1 GCA_021153985.1 Polaromonas sp. | reverse complement strand
GGGGTTCTGTCTTCGGCTGTTTGGTATTCCTTCCCCAACCCCTTCTGGATGCGCCGAGGAGCGGAGGTTCAGGCGGATCAGGGATCGCGTTGTTTGAGCCGAAGGCGAGTTTAGCGAGACCCCGCCTGAGCCGAGCACCGCAGGTTGCCCCGTAGCGAAGCGCAGGGACGCAGCGTTAGGGTCGCCTTTTGGTATTCGCGTAACTTCGCTTTGCGAAGTGAGCGAATCCCCACTACGTGACCTTTTGCTTACTTTGCTTTTGGCGAAGCAAAAGAAAAGTGAGTAGCTGCCGGGCTACCCCCGGCCAGCCACCCTCAGCAAAAAGCACAAAGACAGAACAACAACAACGCTATCAATTCAGGAGCGACTACCCAACGAAGAAACTAGGCTAGATGCGCTCTTCGCTCAGTGAGCGCTACGCGCTCTCCCACCCTTCTCAGCCCAGGTCCGAGTCCACCGAATCTGCATCACCCGAAGCATCACCAGCATCGCCAGAGAAAGCGCCGCAAAAAAGAAGAACCCCCACATATAGGTGCCAGCATATTGCCTGGACAACCCCATGGCATTGGGGACAAGGCCTCCCCCCAACGCCCCAATTTCGCCGATCATCGAACCAGCCACCGCCGTAGCCAGCGGCCAACGCAGCGGCACCAGCTGGAAGAGCGCGCCGTTGCCGGCGCCCAGGGCGGCGAAGCACAGCATCACCAGCAGCGTGGTAGCCACCAGTGAGCCGCCGGCCAGGCCGCAGGCGACCAGGGTCGTGGCGATGGTGAGCAGTACCACGCTCAGGGTGTTGACGCCGCCCCAGCGGTCGGAGATCCAGCCACCGAAGACGCGCAGTGCCGCGCCCATGAAGGCCGCCAGCATGGACAGCTGGCCCGCCTGCACCTTGCTGACGCCGAACTGGTCGTAGTAGTAGGAGGGCAGGAAGGTCGCCAGGCCGATGAAGCCGCCGAAACTCACGGCGTAGATCAGGCTGAAGGCCCAGCCGTCTTTCTCGAACAGGCAGGCGACATGCTCGCGCAGCGTGGCGTGGCTGTCGACGTCGTCGGGTTCTTTGGCGAACGCGATCATGGCGGCCAGGGGCAGCAGCATGGCGGCAGCCGCGATGCCATAGACTGCCTGCCAGCCGAAGCGCTGTGCCAGCGCGGGCGCGACGAGTACCGAGACGGCGGTGCCCACGTTGCCGGCGCCGACCAGGCCCATGGCCAGGCCTTTGTAGCGTGGCGGGAAGGAGCCTGAACCCAGGCTGAGCGCCACGCCGAAGCTTGCGCCGGCAATGCCCAGCAACACGCCCATGGCCAGCAGGCTGCTGTAGGAGTCGACCACAAAGTAGCCGAACAGCAGGGCCACCATGATCAGGCTCATTTCCACCAGGGTGGCGCTTTTTCGTCCGATGTACTGGGCCAGCACGCCCAGCGGGAAGCGCATCAGCGCACCGGCGAAGATGGGCACTGACAGCATCACGCCCTTTTGGGTGGGCGAAAGGTGATAGGTCTCAGAAATAAAAGGCGCCATGGCGCCGTTCATCACCCAGATGCAGCAGGAAAAGGCGAAGTAGAAAAATGCCGCGCCCAGCGTGGGTGCGTGACCTGCCTTGAGAAAATTACGAAACCCCGCCATGGTGCAAACTCTTTCCGTGAAGATGTGTTGATTCACAGAAACAGTGCGAGAAACGTGCCACCTTGGGGCGCTCAAAACGCACCCTTGCAGCGCAATTCAGGGCTGCGCGCCGGACTTTTTTGGTGCGCCGCACGAAATTCGTGCGCAAACCCGCCGTCGCGCCGGCGGTCCGCCGGATATGGAGGGCGTCAGTTTCGGCGGTCCATGTCCACGCACACCATGGCGGAATAGTGGTTCCAGCGCAGCGTGATGACGTAGGGGCGGGCGCGCACACGGGCTTTCATGCCTTGCGTGCCCTGCATCTTCACCGGCACCGAAATCTGCAACTCGGACCCCAGCGCCTTGCGCGCGTTGCCGGCCAGCGTATTGGCGATTTCGCCCACGGCATCCAGCAGGTTGCCGTCGCTCAGGTCGGTTTCGTGCTGCAGCAAGAGGATTTCGCGCACCAGCTTGCCCGGCATGGACACCATCACGTGGCCGTTGTGGCTGCCCGAAAAGGCCACGATGCCGTTGAATTCAAAGCCTTCGATATCGCCCGTGCCCAGGTAGGCTGAGGTGATTTGCGGCTCTTGCCGGGTGGTGACTTTCAGGTAGTGCCGGATCGAGTCGACAAACAGCTTGAGGTCGTTTTCGTTCAGTGTGGCCACAACAGCGCTCCCTATGTTCTTTTTTAGTTCTTTAACGCACGTCGGCGACGTCGAGCAATGCCACCTGCAGCTCTTCGTCGGTAAAGGGTTTGGCGACAAAGCCGCGCGCGCCCAGCTTGAGCGCCTGGATGGCCGTCGATTTGTCGCTGAGCGCGCTGACCACCAGGATCTTGATGGCCGGGTCGAACTTCAGCAGCGCGGAAATGCATTCGATGCCGTCCATCTCGGGCATGGTCAGGTCCATGGTGACGACTTCGGGCCGTGTCGCCCGGGCCAGCCGCACGGCTTCGTGGCCGTTTTTGGCCAGGCCCGCCAGCACGATGCCCTTGATGCCGCCGTTTTGCACCACACGCGAGATGCGGGTGCGGATCATGTTGGAGTCGTCAACGATCAGCAGTCGCATGATGGGCCTCCTTGTTGGGTTGGGTGGAAATCATGTCGGTCCTGTTCTGTGATGTCAGGAAAATGCGATCCTGAACTCGGTGTGCTGCCCAGGCGAGCTTGAGAGCATCAGGCGTGCGCCCAGGCTCTGCACATTGGCCTGCACCAGGTCCAGGCCGACGCCCCGGCCGGCATGGCGGGAAGCCGTGCCGGCAGTGGAAAAACCGGGCTTGAAGATGTGCGAGACGATCTGTTTGTCGCTGAAGCTTTGCAACTGTTCGTCGCTGTACCAGCCCAGTTCCAGCAAGCGGCGGCGCACGTCGGCAGCGTTCAGGCCGGCGCCGTCGTCGCGCACGGTGAGCAGCCATTGGTTCGCCTCGTCGCGGCCCAGTGTCACGGCGATTTGGCCCTCTGCGGCCTTGCCGCCGGCCTGCCGCGTTGCGGGCGCCTCCACACCGTGCACCACGGCGTTACGCAGCAGCTGGATGGCGATCTCGCGCACCAGGTCCATCTTGGCCGGTGGTATCTCCATTGAGCTGGCCATGCGCACCTCGGTGGTTACGCGTTTGCCGCAATCGCCGGCAACTTCAGCCGCCAGCTGCGCCAGCGCGGTGTTGAGGCCTTGCTGCGCATCGCTTGCCGGCTGTGCTGCGTTGTCGCCGTGGCGTTTCTGGCTCAGGGCCTTGAACGCTCCCACTTTGGAGAGCAGGTCTTCCAGCGGCAGGGGCAGGGCCAGCAGGGCGTCGCCGGTGGCTGCGCCGTTGTCCTTGAGTTTTTGCAGTTCGCTTTCGAACTGGTGGGCCAGGGAGGCCAGGATTTCCAGGCCCAGCGAAGCGGCGTCGCCCTTGAAGGCATGGATTCGGCGGTAAGCGCCGTCCACAGCCTTAAGCACCTGGACTTCTGACGAAGCCGAGGAGGTGCTTCGCAGCAGGTCGTTGACTTCCAGCAGAGAGGCTTCGGCACGTTCGACGAAGGACCGCATCATGGCCGGCTCGGTTTCGAAGGCCTTGAGCATCATCGACAGCTCTTTTTGTGAGCGCTGGCGTTCGCCGGTGAGGCGGGCCTGCAACTCGACCTTTTGCGTGATGTCCTGCACGGTGACCAGCAGGTGCCGCACGGCGGCGCCGTCTTGCACCCGGTTGAAGTGGAAGGACAGGTAACGGCTGGTCTGCTGGCCCAGGCGGCTCGTGACGGTGAGCTCCACTTCCGAGAGCGGGTTGATACCCTGGACCAGTTGCTCCTTCACATGCGGCGAGAACAGCAGCTCGACATAGTCGCGTGCATCGGTGAGCGCTTTTTCGGACACCATCGTGGACAGCACGTCAAAGAAATTCTGCCCGGGCACCAGCGTTCTGCCGAATAGCGTGTGGGTTGAGCGGGACAGCTGGGAGCCGAGCTGGTGCCCGGGCGTGAGCAGGAACAGGCCTTCGCGCACGCTGGTGAGAATTTCGCGGTTCTCTTCGGTAGCGGCTTCAATCGCGGCGTCCGAGGTTTTCAGCCGGCGCAAAAACTTGAACAGGATGAAGGCGAAGTTCAGCAAGGCCAGCACAATGCCGCCGGTTTGCACCATGCGCAGCACGCTGGCGCGCGAAGCACCTATTTGCTGCGTTTCGGTGACGAAGTCGTTGGCAAGGCCCAGCAGCTTGATGTTGTTGGTCTGGCTATAGGCCAATGCGGCCGCCAGCTCCTGCGGGGTGAAGCTGTCACCCACCAGCAGCGGCTGCAGCGACGCGTAGTAGGGTTTCCAGAGAACGTCTACCTTTTCCTCAAGCTCGCGGCCACGGCTGGACACCACGGGCTCGAGGTAGACCGGCTTGCCGTCGCCGCCCGGAATGGTGCCGCCCTCACGAAACGCCAGTTGCGACACCTGGAAGATCTTGGCGCCCGCTCGCAGCTCCGCCAGGGTATCGGCCTTATAGGGCGCGCCCGAGACGCGCATGGCGTCAAGCTCCAGCAGCGTGCGCGCGACGCGTTGCGAGACGACGCGCTGTCGTCCCGAGAGGTTGATAGCTACCGTGTCCTGGTCGATCTTGAACGAGGTGTAGAAATTGAGAACCAGCACCCCGAGGTCGAAGATCAGGAAGAGTGCGACCGCGATGATGATTTCGCGGTATTTGCCGAAAGAGGCCAGGCCGCCTTTTGAGGGCGCGGGGTGCGCTCCAGCCGGTGCGGTTTGGGGGACGACGATTCTGTCGGCGCCGCGAACGGGCAAAACAGCAGACATGAAATACCTCCCTATGCGAACGTTGTGGTGGCTTGCCGCACGCTTTCCAGCGCTTTGCGCGGCCCGGCTCCTGCACCTCTTCAGGCCGCTTTTTCGACGTGGCCCTGGCGCGTGTAGAGAAAATCGATCACGGCCTTGCGGTAACCCAGGTAGCGGATGTCCTCTGCCAATGCCACACGCGAACGGGGACGGGGCAAGTCCACCGCCAACACCTCGCCGATCGTGGCCGAGGGGCCGTTCGTCATCATCACAATGCGGTCGGAGAGCAGCACCGCCTCATCCACGTCATGGGTCACCATCACCACCGTGCTCTGCGTGGTGGCGACGATCTGCAGCAACTCGTCCTGCAGCTTGGCGCGGGTCAAGGCGTCCAGCGCGCCGAAGGGTTCGTCGAGTAGCAGCACTTTAGGCTCCATCGACAGCGCTCGGGCGATGCCTACGCGCTGCTTCATGCCGCCGGAAATCTCGCCGGGGCGCTTCTGCGCGGCCGGCGTCAACCCAACCATGGCCAGTGCCGCGTCGGTGCGGGCCTTGAGCTGTGCCTTGCTTTCGGTGGCCGAGAACACGCGCTCGACGGCGAGGTAGACGTTTTCAAAGCAGGTGAGCCAGGGCAGCAGTGAATGGTTCTGGAACACCACCGCGCGCTCGGGGCCGGGCCCGGCGATCTCGCGGTTGGCGCAGAGCAGGCTGCCCTGGGTGGGCGTGGTCAGCCCGGCGATCAGGTTGAGCAGGGTGGACTTGCCGCAGCCCGAGTGGCCGATGAGCGCGACGAACTCGCCTTTGGCGACCGTGAGGTTGATGTTTTGCAGCGCGCAGAACGGCCCCTTGCGGGTCTTGAAGGTCTGCTCGACGCCCTGGATCTCGATGTACTTGGTGGTGAAGGATGTCATGGCTGGGTTCTCCTTTTTGTTCGAGCGGTTCAGTTCTTGACTTCTTCGAAGGTGAAAGCTGTTGCGAGCTTGATGAGAGCGAACTCCAGCACCAGGCCGACGACGCCGATCACGAAGATCGCAATGATGATGTTCTTGACGTTGAGGTTGTTCCACTCGTCCCAGACCCAGAAGCCGATGCCGACGCCGCCGGTCAGCATCTCGGCCGCGACGATGACAAGCCAGGCGGTGCCGACAGCCAGGCGCACGCCGGTCAGCATGTAGGGCAGCACGGCGGGGAAAAGTATCTTGGTGACGATCTTCCATTCGCTGAGGTTGAGCACGCGGGCCACGTTCATGTAGTCCTG
>JAJKJM010000169.1 GCA_021153985.1 Polaromonas sp. | reverse complement strand
GCTCGCGCGCTGATGATCGTGCTGGTGTTCTTTGGCGCCGCCACGGTGCTGGCGCGCAGCCAGCATGTGGGTGTGGACCTTTTCCGCGGATTGCTGCCGGCGCGCTGGCAATCGGCGCTGATCCAGTTCGCCAGCTGGATCATCGTGGCCGTGTCGGCGAGCCTGTGCGTGTCGTCCGTGGGCTTGCTGATCGACTCGTGGTCCAGCACCACGCCTATCGGCCTGCCCCAATGGATTTACACCTTCCCCGTGGTGATCGGCAGCCTGTTCATGACGCTGTTCGGCATCGCCAATGCGGTCAACGGGCCGTCCCGCGTGGTGTGGGCCACGCTGGGCGTTGGCATCGCCATGGTGGCGGCGGTAGTGGGCTGGAACATGCTGATGCCCGGCCTGGCCATCAAGCCGTGGATGCTGCTGACCATCGGTTTTGTGGGCGGCCTGCTGCTGGGCGTGCCGATTGCCTTTGTGCTGGGCCTGTCGTCACTGGTGTTCTTCATGGCTGACCCGTCCCTGCCCATGCTGGTGTATTCGCAGCAGGTGATGGCGGGCACCGACCACTATGTGCTGCTGGCGATTCCCTTCTTTGTGCTGGCCGGCCTGCTGATGGAAACCAGCGGCATGTCGTCGCGCCTCATCGAGTTGCTGCTGCGCATGTTCGGCCGGGTGCGAGGCGGGCTGGGGCTGATCACCATCACCGCCACCGCCTTCTTCTCGGGCGTGTCGGGCTCCAAGCTGGCCGACATCGCAGCCGTGGGCGGCATCATCATGCCGGCCGTGCGCAAGACCAAACAGGATCCGAACGAAACCGCCGGGCTGCTGGCGTGCACCGCGGTGATGGCCGAAACCATTCCGCCCTGCATCAACATGATCATCATGGGCTTCGTGGCCAACATCTCGATCGCCGGGCTCTTTATGGCCGGGCTGGTGCCGGCCGCCGTGCTGGCGCTGTCGCTGGCCGCGGTGACGATTTACGTCGGCACGCGCATCAACCCCGACGAAGCCTTTGACGTGCGCACGCCGATGTTCCGCCTGCTGGGCGGGGCGATGGTGGCACTGGTCATGGTCGCCATGATCGGCAAAGGCGTGACCTCCGGCGTCGCTACCTCGACCGAGGTATCGGCATTTGCGGTCGTCTATGCGCTGGTGGTGGGCTGGATGGCGTTTCGCGAGCTCACCGTCAAATCGGTGGCGCAGCTCTTTGTGCGCTCGGCCTCCATGGCCGGCGGCATCCTCTTCATCGTGGCGGCGGCCTCCAGCGTGTCCTTCGCGCTGACCATCCAGCAGATCCCGCAGTACCTGTCGACCTTCATGATCGGCTTTGCGGCGTCTTACGGCAGCACCATGTTCGCGCTGCTGTCGGTGCTCATCATGATCATCTTCGGCGCGGTGCTGGAAGGTGCGCCGGCATTGATCATCTTCGGCCCGCTGCTCACGCCGATTGCTTCGCAGTTGGGCGTCAATCCCTTACATTTCGGGACAGTCATGGTGATTGCGATGGGGCTGGGACTCTTCGCGCCGCCGATAGGATTGGGACTCTTTGCGACCTGTGCCATCACAGGCACCGAACTCAAGAAGGTCTGGCGGCCCATGATGAAATACCTGGCGGTGCTGTTTGTCACGCTGATCCTCCTGGTGCTCGTGCCGCAGTTCTCACTCTGGCTACCCACCCGCATGGGCCTGTGAAAATGCGAATAAATCTACTGCGCACCCCGATCCCGGCACTGCGGTCCTCACCGTACACATGTACGGCTCCGGTCCTCCTGCCGGCCTCGGGGTTGCTCGCTACGATTTCTTCACACTTTCACGCGCCGCAATCAGCAGACGCATTAAAAACACGGGACAAAAATTGAGCAAGATTCGAGATGTCGCCGCCCTGGCGGGTGTGTCCACCAGCACCGTGTCCAACGTCCTCAATGGCCGCGCCAACCGCATGGCCGCCGAGACGCTGGCGCGCGTGGAGGCCGCCATCGCCGAGCTGAAGTACCGGCCCAACTCCACGGCACGCCAGCTCAAAACCGGCTACACGCCGCTGATCGGGCTGCTGGTGCCGTCGATGGCCAACCCGATGTACGGCTTTATCGCGCGCGAGATCGAAACCCTGGCGCAGGAGCGCTACGGCTTCCGCATCATGATCGGCAACACCTACCGCGACAAAGACAAGGAGCTGCGCTTCTTTGACGACTTGCTGGCCCACGGTGTGCGCGGCGTGATCATCATTTCCTCACTGATCGACGAGCAGCACGTGGAAGCCGCGGCCGAGCGCGGCTTGGTGATGGTGAGCTACGACCGCCGCGCCACGCCCAATATGACGTCCATCGTTGACCACGTCACGGTGGACAGCTTTGAGTCCGCCCGCATCGCGACGCAACACCTGATTGACATGGGCCACCGGCGCCTGGCGTTTGTGACGCCGGCCGGCCGCACCATGAGCCGTAATGAAAAGATTGCCGGCTTCACGGCCGCCGCCAAAGCCGCAGGACTGGAAGGCAGCGCCCGAGTGGTCGAAGGCACGCCGGTCGACGAGTATGGCGACTCGATGATGAGTGAAGTGGGCCGTGCACAGGCCGGTTTGCTGGCGCAGTTGCCGGATCGGCCCACCGGCGTGATCGGCGTGAACGACCTGATGGCTTTCGGCCTGATGGCGGGTTTCCGTGACGCCGGACTGGCTGTGCCCGAAGACGTGTCGGTGATCGGCATCGACAACGTGTTCCTTTCCACGCTGATGCACCCCGCCATGACGAGCGTGCGCCTGCCTGTGCCTGAGATGGCGCAGGTGATGGTCGAGCGCGTCATGAGCCGGCTGGCCGACCCGGCCATCGCCACAGAAGAATTCATCTTCCAGCCCACGCTGGTGTCGCGTGACTCGGTCGCCAGATACGCGTCCGGCAAACGCTGACTCCCATTTTTGATAACGAGAACACAAGGTTTTTGAATGACAACGGTTTTCGTGAGCCACCCCCAAAGCAAACTCGCGCACTACTTCGGCGACCGCGCCATTGCGGCGCTGAAAACGGTTGCCGACGTGCGCCTCAACCCGGGCGACACCGATCTTTCGTCCAGCGAACTGGCCGCGCTGGCCGGTGACTGCGAAGTCATCATTTCCTATCGCCAGACGGTAGGCGACGAGGCGCTGTTCGCAGCACTGCCGCACCTGTTGGCCTTTGTGCGCTGCGCCATCGACATTCGCAACATCGACGTGCCGGCCGCCAGCCGCCACGGCGTGCTGGTCACGCAGGCCAGTGCGGGCTTTATCGCATCGGTGAGCGAATGGATCGTCGGCGTGATGATCGACCTGAGCCGCCATATCAGCGCCACCACGGCGAACTATCATGCGGGCCGGCCCGTGGCTGCCACCATGGGCCGCGAATTGCGAGGCGCCACCCTGGGCGTGATCGGTTTCGGCCAGATCAGCCGCTATTTGTGCGACGTGGCGCTGGCGCTCGGCATGCGCATCGTGGTGCATGACCCCTACACGCCCACCGGCCGCAAAGAACTGGAGCAGGTCGAGTTGCTGCCGTTGCTGCAGCGCTCTGACTACGTGGTGTGCCTGGCCGCCGCGACAGAGGCTACCGAAAACATGATGAATGCGGCTACGTTTGGTGCGATGAAGCCCGGCGCGTTTTTCATCAATGCTTCGCGCGGCAATCTGGTCGATGAAGATGCATTGCTCGCCGCGCTGGATGCCGGCGCGATTGCCGGCTGTGCCGTCGACGTGGGCCGCGCGCCCGACCAGATGCCTTCGCCCCGTGTCGCCGCGCATCCGCGCGTGATTGCGTCGCCTCATATCGGCGGCCTTACGCCGCCCGCGGTGGAGCATCAAGCCATGGAGACAGTGGCGCAAGTCGCCGAGTTGCTGCAAGGTCGCGCACCAAAGGGCGCGGTGAACGCCCCGCAGGCCACGCGCTGGCAGCAGGCCACTAAAGCGCCTGAAGCCGCCTGAGCCACACAGCCATTTCATATTTCCCGGAAGCCCTCTATGCAAGCCACCCAAAACACCACCTACGCCGGCGCGTGCGACTGCCACGTCCACATCTACGAAGACAAATACCCCATGGTGCCCAACGTGGCCTGGGTGCCGCCCCATCTGCCGGTCTCAACGTATCGCGAAGTGCAAAAGGCGCTGGGCCTGAGCCGCGCCGTCATCGTGCAGCCCTCGGCCTACGGTTTTGACAACAGCTGCACCCTTGACGCCGTGGCGCAGCTCGGCGAGTCAGGCCGTGGCATCGCGCTGGTGGCGGCTGACGTGACGGACGCCGAACTCAAGCGCCTGGACGACGGCGGCATCTGCGGCGTGCGCTACATGATGATCAACCCGGTGCTGGAGTGGAGTTCACTGGAGCCCATGGCCGCGCGGCTGGCCGCGATGGACTGGATGGTCAACCTGCAACTGGACGGCCGCAATTTCCCTGAGCATGAAGAGGTGCTCAAGCGCCTGCCCTGCAAGCTGGTGATTGACCACAACGGCAAGTTTCTGGAACCCGTGAAGCCCGATCACCCTGCGTTCCAGTCGCTGCTGCGCGTGCTGGACACGGGCAATGTGTGGATCAAGCTATCGGCGCCGTATGAGACCTCGAAGGTCGGCGCACCGGGGTACGACGACGTGAGTTTGATTGCACGCACGCTGGCGGAGAAGTTTCCGGAACGGTGTTTGTGGGCGAGTAACTGGCCGCATCCGGGGCGGAATCCTCCGCCTTCGGAAGTGGATTTGTATGACTTGCTGTTTTCGTGGGCGCCGTCGGATGCCGTGCGGCGGAAGATTCTGGTGGACAACCCGGCGAGTTTGTACGGCTTTTGATAAGGGGCGCTGTACTTCTCGGCCGTGGGGCTGAGATATCAAAGCTCCTTGATGGTTTTATCTGCGTAAATCTGCGTAATCTGCGGATAAAGAAAATTCATCCGCAGATTACGCAGATTTACACAGATTGAAGAGAAATGCCGGGTCTCAGCTTGAACGGCGAGAAGGACAGCGAGGCCCGGGCTACAGGGCTACAGCTTCGAAGCTTCGCTCCGGGCCGCCTCCAGAACATCGCGAGTCCTCACCGCCTCCCGCCGCGCTGCATCGGAAAAATCGTCCCCGCCCGACGCATACAAAATCGCCCGCGACGAATTCACGATGATGGGTGCACCGGCACGCCAGCCCGCCTTGACGGTCGCCACAGCATCACCACCCTGCGCCCCCACACCGGGGATCAACAACGGCAGGCTAGGCGCCACGGCCCGCACGCGTTCAATCTCCGCCGGGTAAGTCGCCCCCACCACCAGCCCAAGCTGGCCATTGAGGTTCCACGGCCCTTGCGCCAAACGCGCCACATGTTCATACAGCAGCGGTTCACCCTCAATGGAAGCAAAGCGCTGATTCTGCAAATCATCACCACCGGGATTGGAAGTGCGGCACAGCAAGAACGCGCCCTTGCCTTCGTATTTCAAATAAGGCGCGACCGAGTCAAAGCCCATGAAGGGCGAGAGCGTGACCGCGTCGGCGCCGTAGCGCTCAAAGGCTTCTTTGGCGTACTGCTCGGCGGTGGAGCCGATGTCGCCGCGCTTGGCGTCCAGGATGATGGGCACTTGCGGCGCGACGCGGCGCATGTGTTCCATCAGGCGTTCGAGCTGGCCTTCGGCGCGGTGGGCGGCAAAGTAGGCGATCTGCGGCTTGAAGGAGATCACCAGGTCGGCAGTGGCGTCGACAATCGCGGCGCAAAAATCGTAGATCTTGTTGGCGTCGCCCTTGAGCTTGCCGGGGAATTTGGTCGGCTCCGGGTCCAGGCCGACGCAGAGCATGGAATGGTTTTGGCGTTCTGCGGCGCCCAGCATGTCGAGAAAAGTCATCCCTCCATTGTAAATAGGCCCCTCTTTTCTTCAATCTGCGTTCATCTGCGTAATCTGAGGATACGGTTTTATCCGCAGACTACGCAGATTACACAGATGAAGATGGGCCTGCTCTGCAGGATTTCCCCGCTACCCGGACAATAGCGCCACCCTTCACCTCTACCACCCAGCATGCAACTCTCCCAACGCCAACTCATCCTCCTGGTTCTGCTCACGCTGGTCTGGGGCCTGAACTGGCCGGTGATGAAGATCGGCATTGCGGACTTTCCGCCGCTGACGTTTCGGGCGATATCGATCTGGCTGGGCATTCCGGTGCTGGGGCTGGCGATGGTGGTGCTGAAGGTGCCGTTCTTTGTGCCGCGTGACAAATGGCGTGAGCTCTTCTGGCTGGCGGTGGCGAACATGTTTGTCTGGCATGCGCTCATCATCCTGGCGGTGAAAAACCTCAGCAGCGGGCGCGCAGCCATCCTGGGTTACACGATGCCGATTTTTTCGGCGCTGCTGGGCGCCTGGTTTTTTGGCGCGAAGCTCAAACCGCGCAACTGGCTGGGCGTGGCCGCAGCCGCTGTCGGCGTGGCCTTGCTGCTCTGGTATGAGCTGACCAACCTGACAGGCCGGCCGCTCGGTGTGCTGTGTGCGCTGGTGGCCGCCGGTGTGTGGGCGCTGGGCACGCAGATGCTGCGCAAGACGACGATACCAGCTGCCACGCTGACGCTGTCGTTCTGGATGACGGTGATGACGGCCGTGATGCTGACGGTGCTGGGCATCACGTTTGAGATGCCACAGTGGAAGGCGCCTTCACCCACGACATGGGCGGCGATTCTTTACAACGCGGTGCTGATCTTCGGCTTTGCGCACGCGGCCTGGTTCACCTTGGCGCGCGCGCTGCCGCCGGTGGCCTCTACGCTGAGCGTGATGATGATTCCCATCCTGGGTGTGTTCTCAGGCGCGCTGGGCCTGGGCGAAGTGCTGCATTGGCAGGACTGGGCCGCGGTGGTGTTGATGGTGGTGGCGATTGCCTCGGTGCTGGCACCGAGCCGGAGCCCTGACAAGGCCTGACGGAAATCAGTTGGCGGCGGGCACCAAGCTCATCGCCAGGCACAGATCGTCCCAGGCCTTGGCCTTGTCCGCCGGGTTGCGCAGCAGATAGCTGGCGTCGTAGGTCAGTACGGTTTTGGCACCGTGCAGGCCGTGCACCTGGCCGCGCAGTTTGCCGAAGGGCTCGGCGGACTGCAGCAGGGCTTGCGCGGCCAGGCGGCCCATGACGAGCACCACGTCGGGCTTCGCATGGGCAACGAGCGCGGGCACGGCGTCGGGCAGGCTGGCGCCCGCGCCGGCTGCCGCGCCGCGCGCCAGCGGCGCAAGTAGCACCACTCCAGCCTTGTTCAAACGGGCGGCGCGCAGCATGTTGTCGAGCAGCTTGCCGGCGTCGCCTTCGAAGGGGTTGAACGGCCCGCGCTGCAATGCGGCGGCCGGGGTTTCTGCCAGCACCAGCCAGCGCGAACCTTCGCCGTGGGCCACATCGGCGTACAGCGCCTGGGCTTCGCCCATGCTCCAGGCGCCTGATGCAGCGGCTTCGCGCGCAGGGGCTTGCGACGCGGCGGCTGCAGGGGCCGGGGGTGCGCGAACGGGCGCAGGCCGGGCGGGAGCGACCTCACGTGCGGGTGATGCAGCAGGCGGCGCGGCCGGACGTGTTTCATGCACAAAACCGGCTGCAGCCCGCTCAGTACTTACGCCATTCGCTCCTGAATCAATAGCAACGGCAACTTCGGCAACAGGCTCCGCAGGCTGCCACACGCGCACGCCCATCTCGCGCAGCATGGCGCGATGGCGTTTGTCGAGGATGAGGCTCATGGGAAAGAACTCATAGCGCCAGGCTCATGACCACCGCGTCTTCGCGCGCGGCAGAGCCGTTCGGGTAGTAATTGCGGCGCGTGCCGACATGGCGAAAACCGTATTCCTCGTACACGGCCTTGGCTCGCGCATTGCTCACGCGCACTTCCAGCCACAGCCACTGCGCGCCTTGCCCACGCGCCCACAGGGCCAGGCCGTCCAGCATGACGCGGGCCCAGCCCTGGCGCTGGTGCTCAGGGGCGACCGTGATGTTGAGCAGGTGCACTTCGTCAACGCCCTTCATGGCCACAAAGTAGCCCAGCAGTACCGCGTCGGGCGGGTTGCCGGCGGTGAGGAGTTGCGCCTGGTAGCCGGCGTTGAGCGAGTCGTTGAAGTTGCCGTGCGTCCAGGGATGGTCGTAGGCGGTGTTTTCCACGCGCACCACCTCGTCCAGCCATGCCGGTGTCATGGCTTCGAACTGGGCTTCAAGGGGCTTGAGGATGGCGTTCATGAAGAAATGGGTGGCGTCCCGGCGAGGAGCTTGGCCGCTTTCACCTGCTCGCGCTCTTCGGTGGTGAGTGCTACTTTATCGCGAACATAGAGCGGCAGGGCGAGGTCAGCGCTCACGCATTGCCCGGCGGCGGCCAGCTGGGGTGCCAGGCGCAGTAAGGCGGTTGCGGTAGGAAGTGCTTCGGCCTGCGGAAATGCTGCAAGTTCAGCTGGCAAGCGCCCCGCGTACACCGTGAAGACATTGCCTGCGAGAAGGCCAGTGGCGGCATCGGGCGCGCAATCTTCAGGCCGCACCAGCTCGCATTCGCCGAGCGCACGGCACAGCCCGCCGCTGAACTCAAAGCCCTGCACATACATCTCGTCCATGCGGGCGTCGAGCAGCGCGGTCACCCTCAACGATGTCTGGGAGGCGCCGTCACGCTGAAACCGCGCTTCTTCGGCCACGGCCATCAGCGTGTCGATGGGCAGCACGGGAAGGCCCGCGCCGTGATTGGCGCCCAGCGCCAGGCCCTGGGCCACGGCGCAGGCGGTGCGCAGCCCGGTGAAGGAGCCCGGGCCACGGCCAAACGCAATCGCATCGAGTTCGCCCAGAGCCAGGCCCGCCTCGGCCAGCAGCGCGAGCACGGCCGGGATCAGCGTGGTCGAGGCCTGCGCGCCGCCGGGGCCGTTGTGCTGCCAGGTGCGCACGCCGTCGGTCACCGCGACCGACATGCGGTCGGTGCTGGTGTCAAAGGCAAGAAATTTCAGGAATTGAGGCATTAAATCGGGCTCCAGCCCTTGTCTATCATGCGCATTCAGCTATCAAATCAATAGCACCCGGCACTCGCCGCAGGAACGCAGCGTGGGGGCAACACCTCGATTATCCCCGCCAACGCCCGCCCCACGCCGGCCGGGGCCAAGAGCCGCCACGCGGCGCAGCCCCGATAATCTCCGCATGACCCAAGACCCGCCGCGCCCACGCACGCCGCACCCTGTTGCGCTGAGCGTACTGGCCGCCGTGCTGGCCCTTTCCTCTGTCACTGCACAGGCGCAAGCCCCACGCCTGCCCGCCCCGATTGAAAAAGCGCTGTCACGCGCCAAGGTGCCGCGCGACGCAGTCTCCATGCTGGTGGTGGAAGCCGCCACCGGCAAGCCTGTGCCGCGCCTGAGCTGGCGCATCGACACGCCGATGAACCCCGCGTCCGTCATGAAACTGGTGACCACCTATTCGGCGCTGGACGCGCTGGGCCGCGACTTCACCTGGAAAACGAAGGTGGTCCTGGACGGCAGCACCTCGGGCGGTGTTCTCAATGGCAACCTGGTGGTGCAAGGCGGCGGCGACCCCAAGCTGGTGGTTGAGCGCCTGCAGGCGCTGCTGGCCCAGGTGCAGGCCGGTGGTGCGAAGGTGATACGCGGCGACATCGTGCTGGACCGCAGCGCCTTCAGCGTGCCGGCCACCGACCCCGGCGAGTTCGACGGCGAGCCGCTGCGGCCTTACAACGCGCGGCCTGACGCGCTGCTCATCAACTTCAAGTCCATCGTGATGACCTTCACGCCGGATGCGGCCAACAGCCGGGCGCTGGTGCGCTACGAACCGCCGCTGGCCGGCGTGCAGGTGGGCGCGAGTGTGCCGATAGTGCGGGTGGGCCGCTGTGGCGACTGGCGCAGCGAGTTGCGCGCCAGCGTCGAGAACCCGGTCAACATCGAATTCCTGGGCACGTATTCGTCGGCCTGCGGCGAAAAGACCTGGCCCAGCGCCTATGCCGACCCGGCGAGCTTTGCCGCGCGCGCGATTGAAGGCTCATGGCGGCAGCTGGGCGGCTTGCTGACGGGCGTGACGCGCGACGCCACACCGCAAGAACTCGCCATGCTGCGCAGCACCGGCACCCTCTCAGGCGAAAAAGCTGCCATCCGGTTTGAGTACCCCTCGCCGATGCTGCTGGAAGTGGTGCGCGACGTCAACAAATACTCCAACAACGTGATGGCCCAGCACGTGTTTTTGACGCTGGGCCTGCATGCGAACCTGGGCCAGCCCAAAGCCGGCACGCTCGACTCCGCCCACGCCGCATTGGCCGCCTGGTGGAAGAAAAACCTGCCAGGCACGGCGCAGCCCCTGATGGACAACGGCTCGGGCCTGAGCCGCAATGAACGCGTGACAGCGGCGGGCCTGGGCGCCCTGCTGCTGCACGCCGCCAAAAGCCCGCTGGCCGCCGATCTGGCCGACTCACTGCCCGTGGCGGGCGTGGACGGCACGCTGCGCGAGCGCGGCAAGGGCGTCGCGGGGCAGGCCTTTCTGAAAACCGGCTCGCTGCGGGACGTGACCGCCATCGCTGGCTACGCCAACGGCAACAGCGGCACGCGTTACATCGTGGTCGGCCTCATCAACCACCCCAACGCCGGCGTCGCCCGCCCGGCGCTGGATGCGTTGCTGGAATGGACCGTCAAGGAGGGCAAGCCATGAGCACCGCAGACATGGTGGGTTTCCTGGCCGCATTGCTCACCACGGCAAGCTTTGCACCCCAGGCCTGGCTGACTTTTCGCAGCCGCGATGTCAGCGGCATCTCACTGGCGATGTACAGCGCCTTCACGGTGGGCGTGGCGCTGTGGCTGGCCTACGGCGTGCTGACCGGCGCGTGGCCCATCGTGCTGGCGAACGCCGTCACACTGGGCTTGGCGCTGGCCATTCTGGTGATGAAACTCGCGTACGGGCGCAGCGACTGATACCCGGGGACTTGCCTCGGCCGCGCGGGAGGCACAGACGCCCAGCCGGGTCAGGCGCAAGTTATCCCTGCGAGGTGTGGACAAAGCTGTTGATGACCACGCGGCTTGCGGGGCAAAAGCCCATTTGGCGCGGCCTGCGCCACAATGCCTGAAATTTGGGCAATCGCCTGCCCGGCGGGGCGGGCTGAACCGGAGCGCACGATGCATGCAGCCAGCCATACCCCGGAAAGTAACAAAGCGTATTGCGTGGTGCTGACTACCACGCCCACATCAGAGGAAGCCGGCAAGCTGGCGCGCGCCATCGTCGAGGCCCGCTTGGGCGCCTGCGTGCAGATTCAGGCCATCCAGAGCATTTACCGCTGGGAAGGCGCGCTGTGCAACGAAGCTGAATTTCGCTTGTCGATCAAGACCCGGCAGGCGCAATTTGCAGCGCTGGAGCACTTCATACGCGCTCACCACAGTTATGAAACACCGGAGATCGTGCAGATTCCGATCACCGCCGGATCTGCGGCGTACTTGCAGTGGATTGATGAAGGCACCCAGGGCGGGCCG
Source organism: Polaromonas sp. (assembly GCA_021153985.1). Classification (GTDB taxonomy): domain Bacteria; phylum Pseudomonadota; class Gammaproteobacteria; order Burkholderiales; family Burkholderiaceae_C; genus Polaromonas. The sequence continues at coordinate 6,695 of JAJKJM010000169.1, read as the reverse complement.
CACGAACCGGAGCCCGAGGGGCAATTCGCTCTGCCCTGAGAGAGGTTTAAGAACGCGCCTCGCGCAGGGAGGCCGCCAGCAAGCCCAGGCCCAGCGCCCCCACAGCCACCGAGGCAATGCGGTCAGCCGTGCCGCGCGTGCGGGCGTACGCCAGCCGCACTCGCTGACGCGAGAACAGATAGGCCAGCAGTGTGTGCCAGCACAGCGCGTTGATGATGATCATGGCCACAGCAATTGCCTGCAAAGCCGGGCTGGGCGATGCCGGAAACGAGGCGGCAAACACGCTGCCAAAAAAGAGCGCCGATTTCGGGTTGGTGATGTTGGTGAGGAAGCCCAGGCGGAACGCCGCGGCCGATGACACCGCCGGAACGCCGTCACCCAGCGCGAGGCCACCCGAGCGCCAGAGCCGGCTGGCTACATACAGCAAGTAAAGGCCGCCGGCCACCTGCAGCGCCAGGCGCAGCCCCGGAAAGATCTGAAACACGGCATTGACCCCCAGCACCGCGCACAGGGCCCAGATGGCCGCGCCCAGCGTGACACCCAGCGCCGCGAACACCGCGCTGCGCGCGCGGTCGCTGGCCGCCAGCTGCGAAACCAGCAGCACATTGGCGCCGGGGCTCATCATGGCCGCGACGTGGAGGAACCAGATCGTGATGAGGATGGAGAGCATGGGTGTCACCTTGTGATGCAAAAAAGGTTTGCGATGCGCGGGCTCAGGCCGTTTCTTCGACCTGGGTTTCGTACTCAATACCGCCCGCATACTTGAACATGAAGTTGTAGAGGCCGCAGCCGATGGCTGTCATGAAATAGCCGAAGACCAGATAGACGAAAGGCATGAAGACAAACATGATGAACATCGGGCCCTTGTTGCCAGGAGGAGCAACAAAGCTAACCATCAACAGCACAGGTACCAGAAAGACCAGGCAGACCACGGCCATCAGGACGCCGAAGACTTTGCCATTTTGGTGCGGAGAAAGACGCGAGATTTGTTGCTTCATGGAGAGGCGCCTCCCCGCGCCGTTGCTGTTGCTGTTGCCGTTGACCCGTGAACTGCGTGCGATGCACCGCCCCATGATAGCGGCGCGCCGCGAAGGACGCGCGTGCCTCAGCTCGCGGCAGCCCGGCCCAGCCGGTCGCGCACGCCGTCCCATTCGGCATCTGCCGGCGGGTTTTCGATCCAGATCAGCTTGACGCCTTTGGCATCGAAGTCGCGCAGCACGGCAAAGAGCTGCTGCGCGGTGGCCAGTGCGTCGTCGGGCATGCGGCGGTACAGCACACGTTCTGACTTGATGCGCATGATGCTGCGCGCATAGACCGCGATGTGGGCCGCATCAGCGCCGAGCAGGTCAAGCGCGGTCTGGATCTGGCGGGCGTCCATCAGGCGCACCTTGGCGTCGGGCGCGTAATGCGCCTCCAGCGTGCCGGAGGCGCGTGGTGCGTCGCCCAGATCCACATCGCCTTGCTCGAACTCGTCTTTGCCCAGCACGGCTTCACCACAGGCGGCCTCAAGCTGCGCGCGTGTGAGGATGCCGGGGCGCAGCAGCACGGGCCGGCCGCGCGTGCAATCGACGATGCTGGACTCAATGCCGACCTCGCAGGGCCCGCCGTCGAGCACCAGCAGGCTGTCGCCGAACTCTTGCTGCACATGTTGCGCGGTGGTAGGGCTGACGCGGCCGAAGCGGTTGGCGCTGGGGCCGGCCACGCCGGTGTCGCATGCCTGCAAAAAAGCCAGCGCGACAGGATGCGAAGGACAGCGCAGGCCGATCGAATCCTGGCCGCCGGCAGCAGCCGCCGCCACGCCCGGCTTGCGCGGCAGGATGACGGTGAGCGGCCCGGGCCAGAAGGCTTTCATCAAGCGCGCGGCAAAAGGCGGCACGCTGCTGGCATAGGCTCCCACATGCGCCGCATCGGCCACATGCACGATGAGCGGATGGTCGGACGGCCTGCCCTTGGCCTCAAAGATACCGGCCACGGCTGTGTCGCTGGAGGCATCTGCGCCCAGGCCGTACACCGTCTCCGTCGGAAAGCCCACCAGCTCGCCGGCCCGGATGCGGCGCGCAGCCTCGGCAATGGCGTTGGGGTCCGCACCGGAAAGAATCATCAGAGGTGGCCCAGGCCCGGCAGGCCCAGGATGGCTGCGGCTTTACGCGCAGTGGCTTTGACAGCCGCGACATCGGGGCCGGTGATGTTGAGGTGGCCCATCTTGCGGCCGGGGCGCGCTTCGGTTTTGCCGTAGAGGTGCAGGTGCGCACCGGGCAATGCCAGCACGGCCTGCCAGTCGGGTGTGCGCGATTGGCCTTGCGCATCGAACCACACGTCGCCCAGCAGGTTGAGCATGATGGCCGGCGAATGCTGGCGCGGCTGCGGCAATGGCAAACCCGCCATGGCGTGCACCTGCAGGTCAAACTGCGAGACGTCGCAGGCGTCCATGGTGTAGTGGCCGCTGTTGTGCGGGCGCGGCGCCATCTCGTTGACGATGAGCGCGCCGTCGGAGCTGCCGTCGTCGACCAGGAAGAATTCGACGCATAAAACGCCGACGTATCCCACATGGTTTGCTATGGTTTTGGTAGCTGCCTGCGCACGCTCGGCAAGGGCTGCAGGCATATTCCCTTCATAAGCCTCGGTCACCGCGAGGATGCCGTCCACATGCACATTGCGCTGCGGCGCAAAGCCCACGATGTCGCCGTTCCAGCCGCGCGCCACGATGACCGAGCACTCGGCTTTGAGCGGCAGCATTTTTTCGAGCACGCAGGGCACGCGTTTGAGGTCGGCCCAGGCGGTGGCGAGCTCGGCGGCGTTCTTGACGCGCACCTGGCCTTTGCCGTCGTAGCCCATGCGCGCGGTTTTCAGAATGCCGGGCAGCAGATCGGCCGGCACCGCGTTCAGCTGTTCTGCCGTTTCGATCACCGCATACGGCGCGCAGGTCACGCCGGCCAGCACACCCGACTCGGCGGCGCTGGCGGTGAAGTGCGATTTTTCTTCAATGCGGTTTTGCGCGATACCGACGGCGGCAGCACCCGGCGCGACGGGCAAGCTGGCGGCCAGCGTCTGCAGCGCGCCGGCGGGAACGTTTTCAAACTCGGTGGTGACGGCGGCGCACAGCGATGCCAGCCGGGCCAGGCCTGCGTCATCGCTGTAGCCGGTTTGAACATGGTGATGGCTGACCAGGCCCGCGGGGCTTTGTGCGTCGGGGTCCAGCACGGCGGTGAAGTAGCCCAGGCGCTGCGCGGCGTGCACAAACATGCGGCCCAGCTGGCCGCCGCCCATCACGCCCAGCGTGGCGGGTTGGCCGGAGGCGGAAACGGTGCCGGGGAAAACAGGGAGGCCCGAGGGAAGGCTTGGAAGGCTCATGCGGGGGGCAATGTCATGGCGTTGGCGGCGGCGGTTTGCTCGGCGCGAAAGGCTTGCAGTTGGGCGGCCAACGCTTTGTTTTGCAGGGCCAGCATGGCGACGGCAAACAGAGCCGCATTGGCCGCGCCGGCGTTGCCGATGGCAAAGGTGGCGACGGGAATGCCCTTGGGCATTTGCACGATGCTGTGCAGCGAGTCGACGCCTTGCAGGTGTTTGCTGGCCACGGGCACGCCCAGCACCGGCACGACGGTTTTGGCGGCCAGCATGCCGGGCAGATGGGCAGCGCCGCCCGCGCCGGCGATGATGGCCTGCAGGCCACGGCCCTGGGCGCCTTCGGCATAAGCAAACAGTTCGTCTGGCATGCGGTGGGCTGACACCACGCGGGCTTCGTGCGCCACGCCGAACTGGGTGAGGATCTGCACGGCGTGCTGCATGGTCTCCCAGTCGCTGCTGGAGCCCATCACCACGCCTATCAGGGGTACAGCTCCAGAGATCATCGAATTGTTGCTTGTTGTCATGCGGGGACCTTCAAGGCCGGGGTTGCAGGGTGCGTGCCCGTAACCCCTGATTTTAAGGGCAGCCACCCGCAGGGCCTCAGGCTGCGTGCTACGCTCTTGCCTCCCAGGAGATTGACCGGTTGAAACCGGCCCCTGACACCCCAACTCTGCAAGACCATGATCGACGTCACCATTGCCAATTTTGAAGCGGAAGTCGTTACGGCTTCCATGACCGTGCCCGTGCTGATCGACTTCTGGGCGCCGTGGTGCGGTCCCTGCAAGTCGCTGGGCCCCATCCTTGAGAAGGTGGAGGTCGAATACGCCGGCCGCTTCAAGCTGGTCAAAATCGACTCCGACCAGGAGCAGCAGCTGGGCGCCGCCTTCGGCATCCGCAGCATTCCGACCTGCATCCTGATGATGAACGGCCAGCCGGTGGACGGCTTTGCCGGCGCCCTGCCCGAAGGCAAGGTCAAGGAGTTCCTCGACAAACACCTGCCGCCGGCGGACGAGTTGGCTGAAGACCCGGAACTGACGCTGGAAGAAGAGCCCACCGACCCGGATGCCGTGCTCGAAAAACTGCAGCACGCCGTCGCCGCCAACCCGGCCGACGACAACGCCCGCTTTGATTATGTGAAGCTGCTGCTGCAACTGGGCCGCGAAGACGACGCCAAGGTGGCGTTTGCGCCGGTGATTGCCCAGACCTCGGTGGTGCGGCGTTTTGACTCCCTCAAGCGCTGGATGGATGCTATGGATTTTGTAGCTACAAGTGCAAGCGGAGATTCGGCCGCAGGCCAATTTGATGCAAAAATTTCAGCCAACAAGCGGGATTTTGAAGCCCGCTTTGGCAAGGCCCGCTGGCTGATGGTGCAGCAGCGCTGGACCGAAGCGCTCGACGAACTGCTCGAAATTTTGATGCGCGACAAGGCCTGGAATGAAGACCTGGCTCGCAAGACCTACATCGCCGTGCTGGACATCATGGAAGCGCCCAAACCCAAAGTGGCTGACGGGCAGATTCCGCCGGAAGACCCCGTCGTGGCGACCTACCGCCGCCGGCTCAGCAGCGTCGTGTTGAGCTAACGCTCGGAGTCGGCACCCTACCAGCAGGGGCCGCGGAACGGGCTTTGCCCGGCCGCAGGCGCCGCCCCCTTGAGGGGGGTCTGGCTACACGAAGTGAGCCAAGGCAGGGGTGGATCAATTCTTCAGCCGGGTCAACGCTTCCTGGTACTTCGCTGCTGTCTTCTCCACCACATCAGCCGGCAGCCGCGGCGCAGGCGGCGTCTTGTCCCAGGGCTTGCCGTTGATGCGCACGGCTTCGAGCCAGTCGCGCACAAACTGCTTGTCGTAGCTGGGCGGATTCTGGCCGGCGGCGTAGGCGGCTTCGTAGCCTTCAATCGGCCAGTAGCGTGACGAATCGGGCGTGAGCACTTCGTCCATCAAGGTGAGCGTGCCGTTTTCGTCCAGGCCGAACTCGAATTTCGTGTCGGCAATGATGATGCCTTTGGTGAGCGCGAACGCGGCGGCGGTGCTGTAGATCTCGATGCTGATCTTTTTGATCTGCGCGGCGAGCTCTGGCCCGACCACCTTGACCACCTGCTCGTAGCTGATGTTTTCGTCGTGCTCGCCGGCTTCGGCCTTGGCGGCGGGCGTGAAGATGGGTTCGGGCAGCTTGCCGGCGTTCTTCAGGCCCGCAGGCAGTGGCACGCCGCACACGGCCTGGTTCTCCTGGTATTCCTTCCAGCCGCTGCCGGCCAAGTAACCGCGCACCACCGCCTCGACCGGGATGGGTTTGAGGCGCTTGACCAGCATGGAGCGGTTGGCCACTTGCGGCACTTCAGCCGGGGTGACCACGCTTTCGGGCGCCTCGCCCGTCAGGTGGTTGGGGCAGATGTGGCCGAGCTTGCCGAACCAGAACAGCGCCATCTGCGTGAGCAGCGCGCCCTTGCCGGGAATCGGCTCGCCCAGGATGACGTCGAACGCGCTCAGCCGGTCGCTGGCCACCATCAACAAGCGGTCTTTGCCCACGGCGTAGTTGTCGCGCACCTTGCCGCGCGCCAGCAAAGGCAGGGAGGTCAGGGCGGAGGTATGGAGTGCTTGGGTCATGGTGGAGACGTGGGAGAGGAAGTCAAAGTAAAAAGCCCGCGACTCGCAAGAGTCCGCGGGCTTTGAATTATCGCCAATCCGCGTGAGCGGGCGGCGGGAATTTTCAGGTCCTTTTAGTGCACGACCTGGGCCAGCTCGCCCTTGGCGTACTTGGCGGCCACGACCTGCAGGTTGTCGCCCTTGATCTTGGCGCCCTGGCCTTCGCAGCCGAACTGGATGTAGCGCTGCTTGCAGATCTGCTTGGCAGCTTCGCGGGCCGGCTTGAGCCATTCGCGGGCGTCGAACTTCTCCGGGTTCTCGGCCAGGAACTTGCGCACGGCAGCCGTCATGGCCAGGCGGATGTCGGTGTCGATGTTGATCTTGCGCACGCCGTGCTTGATGGCTTCCTGGATTTCCTCGACCGGCACGCCGTAGGTTTCCTTCATGTTGCCGCCGTACTGGCGAATGATGGCCAGCAACTCTTGTGGCACAGAGGACGAACCGTGCATGACCAGGTGGGTGCTGGGGATGCGTTTGTGGATTTCCTTGATGCGGTCGATCGCCAGGATGTCGCCGGTGGGCTTGCGGGTGAACTTGTAAGCGCCGTGGCTGGTGCCGATGGCGATGGCGAGCGCGTCGATCTGCGTCTGCTTGACGAAGTCGGCGGCCTGTTCGGGGTCGGTCAGCAGTTGCTCACGCGTCATGGTGGCGTCGGTGCCGTGGCCGTCTTCCTTGTCGCCCTTCATGGTTTCGAGCGAACCGAGGCAG
>JAJKJM010000168.1 GCA_021153985.1 Polaromonas sp. | reverse complement strand
TACTGCTACTATTCAAGTGATTTCTTAAGTATGCAGGGCTACATATTAGCCGTCATTTGGGGACTGCCTTGATCTCTCTGGGATCGTTATTCAACCGCCAACAACCCGCCTTGCTGGGTTTGGATATCAGTTCGTCCAGCGTCAAGCTGGTGGAGTTGAGCCGTGACAAGGCCGGCAACCTGGTGCTGGATCGCTGCGCGATCGAGCCCCTGGAGCGTGGCTGGATCACCGACGGCAACGTCGAGAAATTCGACGAAGTCGCCGAAGCCGTGCGCCGCCTGGTGAAAAAAAGCGGAACGCGCACCAAAAACGTGGCCATGGCGCTGCCCGCTTCAGCGGTCATCACCAAGAAAATCATCCTCCCCGGAGGCATGACCGATGCCGAACTGGAGCTCCAGGTTGAGTCGGAAGCCAACCAGTACATCCCGTTTTCCCTGGACGAGGTCAGCCTTGACTTCTGCGTGGTGGGGCCGAGCTCGACGTCCAGTGGCGATGTCGAGGTGTTGATAGCCGCCTCTCGCAAGGAAAAAGTGCAGGACCGGCAAGGCCTGGCCGAAGCCGCGGGCCTCAAACCCATCGTGGTTGACGTGGAATCCTACGCTTCGCGCCTGGCAACCGCGCGCCTGGTCGAAAACCTGCCCAACAAGGGAGTCGACACCATGGTTGCGCTGTTTGAGGTCGGCGCTTTGACCACCAGCATGCAGGTCATCAAAAATGACGATGTGCTGTACGAGCGTGACCAAGCCTTCGGCGGCGCGCAACTGACGCAGTTGATTGTTCGCCAGTATGGTTTTTCTCCCGAAGAGGCGGAAAGCAAGAAACGCAGCGGCGAATTGCCGGAAGACTATGCGTCGGGCGTGCTGAAGCCGTTTGTGGAAAGCATGGCGCAGGAAATCGGCCGTGCGCTCCAGTTTTTCTTCACCAGCACGCCCCATAACAAGGTGGACTACGTCATGTTGGCCGGTGGCTCGTCCGCTTTGCCCGGCCTCACCGACGCCGTCACGCAGCAGACGTCGTTTGCCTGCCTCCTGGCCAATCCGTTTGAAGGAATGGAGCTCGGGGACGGTGTGCGGGAAAAGAAAATGCGCCGTGAGGCATCGTCATACCTGACCTCCTGCGGTCTGGCTTTGCGGAGGTTCCTGCAGTGATTCTGGTTAATCTGCTCCCGCACCGCGAAGCTGCGCGCAAGCGCCGGCGTGAGGTATTTTTTGCAGCCCTGGGTGTGTCCGCATTGATAGGCGGCTTGATTTGCGGCGCGGTGTACTCCTGGTACCTCGCCCAGATTGAAACCCAACGAGGCAAGAACAACTTCCTCAAAGTCGAAATTACCCGGCTGGAAAGCCAGATCAAGGACATCGCGACTTTGCAGGCGGAGATCGCTGCGCTCAGGGCCCGCCAGAACGCCGTCGAAGATCTGCAGGGAAACCGCAACATGCCGGTGTACCTGCTGAGCGAGCTGGTCAAACAGCTGCCTGATGGCGTGTATATCAATAGCATGCGGCAGGAAAACCAGTCGGTTCTTATTGCGGGCGTGGCGCAATCCAATGAGCGGGTTTCCGAACTTTTGCGCAATCTTTCCAATAACAGCCCCTGGTTGACGCGGCCTGAGCTGATTGAAATTACCGCCAGCACCTTGGCTTTGACCCCGCGCGATCAGCGGCGCGTGTCCAATTTCTCCATGCGGGTGGGGCTGAAGCGGGCCAGTGATCCAAAAGCCGCCAGTTCTGCGGCGGCCGCTGCCACTGCCACAGCGGTGCCTGCCGCGCCTGCGGCTATCGCCAAGCCTGCCGCGGCAGCCTCCGTGGCGGCTCCTGCCAAGAAGACCTGAATGGGTTGAATGAGACTGACACATGGCAAAAATTTCCACACCCTCCATCGATTTTTCGGCGCTTCAAGGAAGTTTGAAGGCCCAATTCACGGGGCTTGACCCCAATGACCCGCCATCATGGCCGGCGTTGCCTCGGTATCTGTTGTGCGTCATTGTCACGATTGCCGTTGTCGTGGCACTCTGGTTTGTGTGGCTCAGTTCTTCTGACGAAGAGCTGGTTGCAGAGCAGGCAAAAGAGATCCAGCTGAAGGAAGATTACAAGAAAAAGCTTGTGCAGGCTGTCAATCTTGATCTGCTGAAAAAGCAGCGTGAACAGGTTCAGCAATATGTGACCCAACTGGAAAAACAACTGCCCAGCAAGGCTGAGATGGACGCCCTGCTTTCCGATATCAATCAGGCCGGCCTTGGGCGCAGCTTGCAGTTTGAGCTGTTCCGGCCGGGCCAGGTGAGCGTGAAGGAATACTACGCAGAGTTGCCGATTGCTGTGCGCGTGACGGGTCGTTACCACGATATCGGAGCGTTCGCTGCGGACATCGCCAATCTTTCCCGCATTGTGACCTTGAACAACTTTACGCTGGCGCCAGCCAAAGACGGCAATCTCACGATGGACACCACCGCGAAGACGTTTCGCTACCTGGATCCCGACGAGGTGGCCCTGCAGCGCAAAAATGCCGCCCCTGCCAAGGGAGCAAAAAAATGAGGTTTGCAAAATACGCATTGGCAGGCGGTTTCGCAGTGATTCTGGTTGGACTCGCCGGTTGCGGCTCATCTGAGCAGGAAGAACTGCAGCAATGGATGACGGAGCAGCGCAACGCGACCCGACCCAAGGTGGATCCTTTGCCGGAGCCGACGAAGTTCTCCCCACAGGCCTATAACCAGGAAGGCGCCATTGAGCCGTTCAGCAACCAGAAGCTGACCCAGGCGCTCAAACGTGATTCGAACCAGGCAACGTCCAACGCGGCCTTGATCGCACCGGAACTTAGCCGGCGCAAAGAACCCCTGGAGGCCTATCCGCTGGACGCGACAGTCATGGTGGGAAGCCTGATCAAGACGGGGCAGCCTGTGGCGCTGGTCAAGGTCGACAACCTGATTTATCAGGTTCGGGCCGGCAACTATCTTGGGCAGAACTATGGCCGTATTACGAAAGTAGGCGAAACAAGCCTTTCTCTGCGTGAGATCGTGCAAGACGCCGCGGGCGAATGGATTGAGCGGACGGCGACTTTACAGCTTTTAGAGGGATCAAAATGAACAAGCAAACATGGGCATTAGAGGAAGAGGGTATGGGGAGCGGCCTGAGGCGTTTGCTTGAACGTGTATTGCGCGGCGCTTCATTCAGCGTAGCTTTGCTGGTGGCATCACTGCCGATCGCCGTGCAGGCTCAAAACTCGATTCAATCCGTATCGGGCTCCGTTCAGGGCGGCACCGAGATTATCCGGATTGATCTGGCTGAGCCGCTTGCGACCGTTCCTACCGGCTTCAGCATTCAGGCGCCGGCGCGGATTGCCCTGGACTTTCCCGGCGTCAGCAACTCCATGGGAAGGTCCACGGTCGATTTCAACCTGGGAAACTTGCGCTCGGCAAATGTGGTGCAGGCCGGCGAGCGGACCCGTGTCGTCCTCAACCTCAAGGCCCCCTCGACCTATAAGGCCGAGATACAAGGCAAAACCTTGCTGATCACGCTGGATGCCTCGGCATCTGTAGCATCGACCCCAGCGCCGGTGCAGGTCTTTGCCGAAAGCCGCAACCGTGACGTCCTGCCACTCAAAGACATCGATTTTCGCCGTGGCACCGATAGCAGCGGGCGCATCGTTGTTGGACTCTCGAACAACGAGGTGGGTGTTGACATACGTCAGCAGGGGCAGACCCTGGTGGTTGAATTCCTGAAGACCGCCCTGCCTGAAGGCCTGCGCCGCCGCCTGGATGTCGCCGATTTCGGCACCCCGGTGCAAACCGTGACAACTTTCCAGACCGGCGACAAGGTCCGCATGGTGGTGGAGCCCAAAGGCTCATGGGAGCACAGCGCCTACCAAAGCGACAACCAGTTTGTGCTGGAGGTGCGCCCGCAAAAAGTTGATCCCACCAAGTTGAGCCAAGGGCCCGGCTATACCGGCGAGAAGCTCTCCCTGAACTTCCAGAATATTGAAATTCGTTCCCTGCTGCAGGTCATCGCGGATTTCACGAACTTCAATATCGTCACTTCCGATTCCGTGGCTGGCAGTGTCACATTGAGGCTCAAGGACGTCCCCTGGGATCAGGCGCTGGATATTATTTTGCAGTCCAAGGGCTTGGGCATGCGGAAGAATGGCAATGTGCTGGTGATCGCGCCCAAGGATGAGCTGGCGGCCAAGGACAAGCTCGACCTGGAATCCAGGAATGCGATACAAAATCTTGAGGCTGTACGCACACAGTCTTTCCAGATCAATTACGCCAAGGCGGCTGATATCGCGACGCAGATTACTGCCGGCGGGAGCGGGCCGGCCAGCGCGCGTATTCTTTCTAACCGGGGTAGCGTCATTGCTGAAGCGCGGACCAACCAGCTGTTTGTGACAGACATTCCTTCAAGGCTTGAGCAGGTTCAAGGCCTGATTGCCAAGCTGGATGTGGCAGTTCGCCAGGTGCTGATCGAGGCGCGGATTGTTGAAGCGTCGGATTCGTTCGGCAGGTCGCTGGGTGCGCGCTTGGGCGGGCAACCCTTTAACCAGAACACCAATACGGCTGTCGGCGGTACATACAGCGCTACCACCGCAGGTACGACTGCCGGCCAGTTCCTGAGTTTGCCGGCCGTTGGTCAAAACGGTTTTGCCGCGGCAACCGTTGCTGTCTCCCTGTTCAACGCAGCCAAAACCCGCTTCCTGAACCTCGAAATTTCCGCATCCGAAGCAGACGGCAAGACAAAGATCGTTTCGAGCCCGCGGGTTGTCACGGCTGACCAGGTGAAAGCGTTGATCGAGCAGGGTACAGAGCTTCCGTACCAGCAGGCAACATCCAGCGGCGCCACCTCCATCGCCTTCCGCAAGGCCAACCTGAAGCTTGAAGTTACGCCGCAAATTACCCCTGAGGGCAATATCATTCTCCAGGTGGATGTGAACAAGGACAGCGTGGGCCGCGAAACATCCAACGGTTTTGCGATCGATACCAAGCACATCCAGACGCAAGTTCTGGTGGAAAACGGCGGAACGGTCGTGATCGGCGGTATTTTTGAGCAGAATGACCGTGACAACGTGACCAAGGTTCCGTTCCTGGGCGACATCCCTGGCGTGGGCAATCTCTTCAAGCAGACAACGCGTTCCGCCACGAAATCCGAACTGTTGGTGTTCATCACCCCCAAGACATTGACCAACGGATCGGCACTGCGTTAACCAGTCTGGACGGCCGGTTTCGCCGCGGGGCGGCCGGTCTGGTGAGAAAATGCAGGTAACGGCGGGCCCTTTGGGGCCTGTTGCATTTGTGAGCGTGGCTCGTTTTCTCCCGTTCCTATTCTTGTTAACGCACCCCGAGGCAGACCCGACCGTCTCCCCAGACTCCATTGAATCCACATCCCTTGAGAATCGCCTGCGTGGGCCTGCCCGGTTCAGGCAAATCCACTGTCGGCAGGCATCTTGCCCGAAGGATGGGGCTGCGGTTCATTGATTCGGACCAGGTGATAGAGCAGCGGATCGGCTGTTCGATTCGTGAGTTTTTCGAACGCGAAGGCGAGAACGCATTCCGCGATATCGAGCAGCTCGTCATTGGCGAGTTGACGCTGGGGCCATCTTGCGTGCTCTCCAGCGGCGGCGGGACTGTGTTGCGCCCCGCCAACCGGGAGCATCTTCGTGCGCGGTCACAGGTGGTCTATTTGCACTCTATCCCCGAAGAAGTATTTCGGCGATTGCGGCATGACCAGAACCGTCCCCTGCTGCAAGTAGCCGACCCCCTGGCTCGACTCAGAGATCTTTACGCCGCCCGTGACCCTCTGTACCGGGAAACCGCCCACTTTGTCATTGAGACCGGCCGGCCTTCGGTATCGACCTTGGTCAATATGATTCTCATGCAGCTGGAACTTGCCGGCGTTGTCACTTCGCCTGCGCCTTCGGGCTCCAATCCCTGACGCAATATAAAGACGGACCATCCACCCACTCCACGGGGCGGGCAGTAGCCTCTACACTTCCCTCATGCAAGCAAATTCCTCTCCTGCGGCAGCACAGATAAATATTGACCTGGGTGAGCGCAGCTACCCTATCGTCATAGGCAGTGGGCTTCTTGGCAACAGCCTGACCTATCAGCATATTCCCAAAGCCGCGACGGCATTGGTGGTCTCAAACACAACAGTGGCTCCCCTGTATGCGGCACGGCTCGCCGAGGCTTTACGCCAACGCTATGGCAAGGTGCTGCTGGTGACCCTCCCCGACGGTGAGATTCACAAGGACTGGCCGACGCTGCAGCTGATTTTTGACGCCTTGCTGCAAAACGGCTGCGACCGCAAAACGGTGCTGTTTGCCCTGGGCGGTGGCGTTGTTGGTGACATGGCCGGTTTTGCGGCAGCCTGCTACATGCGCGGCGTACCCTTTGTTCAAGTGCCCACAACGCTGCTGGCCCAGGTTGATTCATCGGTAGGCGGCAAAACGGCAATCAATCATCCCTTGGGCAAAAACATGATCGGCGCGTTCTACCAGCCTCTGCAGGTGGTGTGCGACCTGGATGTTCTCGAAACCTTGCCTTCCCGCGAATTGAGTGCCGGCCTGGGGGAGATCATCAAATATGGTCCTATTGCTGACATGGCGTTCCTCGAGTGGATCGAAGCCAACCTTGAGGCCTTGCTCGCCAGAGAGCCTGCAGCCCTGGCCCACGCCATCCGTCGCAGCTGCGAGATCAAGGCCTGGGTGGTCAGCCAGGATGAGCGCGAGTCGGGTTTGCGGGCCATCCTGAATTTCGGCCATACCTTCGGCCACGCGATTGAATCGGGCCTTGGCTATGGGGAATGGCTGCACGGCGAAGCCGTAGGCTGCGGCATGGTGATGGCAGCGCATCTGTCAGAGCGGCTGGGCCTGGTCGACAGGTTTTTTGTCGAGCGCTTGACCCGGCTTGTGCTGCGGGCTGGCCTGCCTGTCCGGGCGCCGGTGCTGTCAGCGAGCGACAACGCCGGGCGCTACCTGGAATTGATGCGCATCGACAAAAAATCCGAAGCGGGCGAGATACGATTTGTCGTGATCGATGGACCCGGAGAGGCGGCGGTTCGCAGCGCGCCCGATGCCCTGGTGCGAGGTGTGATTGATCTGTGCTGCGCTTGATTAAACCCGGTTGCTATGAAATTAATAGCTACAAGCCAACACCGTTATTGGGCTGCTGGCCCATTTGATGCCTGAGTTATGACTCTGCAGCCCTATGCCTGTGATCCCGCGCTGTCGCGCGGCCGCCGTTTTTCCGAGCCGCCGGCGCCGACGCGTTCCGAATTCCAGCGCGACCGCGACCGCATCGTGCATTCCACGGCCTTCCGCAGGCTCGTCTATAAAACGCAAGTTTTCCTGAACCACGAAGGCGATCTGTTTCGCACACGCCTGACGCATTCGCTGGAGGTCGCGCAGCTCGGGCGCTCCATTGCCCGCACCCTCAGGCTCAATGAGGATCTGGTAGAGGCTATCGCGCTGGCGCACGACCTGGGCCACACGCCCTTCGGCCACGCGGGGCAAGACGCCCTCAATGCCTGCCTGAAAGCCAGCAACCCCGAGAGCGCGGGCTTTGAGCACAACCTGCAAAGCCTGCGCGTCGTGGATGCGCTGGAAGAGCGCTACCCGGCCTACAACGGCCTGAATCTCACCTTCGAGACGCGCGAAGGCATCCTGAAGCACTGTTCACGGCGCAATGCGCGCCACATCGAGGCCCGTGAGCCCGGCGGTGTGGCTCGCCGCTTTGTCGAGCAGGCTCCTGATGGCCCGCGCTGGCAGCAGCCCGGCCTGGAGGCGCAGCTCGCCAACCTTGCCGATGAGATCGCCTACAACGCGCATGACATCGATGACGGCGTGCGCTCGGGCCTGCTCACACTGGAGCAGCTTGAAGATGTGGAACTCTTTGCCCAGTATTGCCGCGAGACCCGGCTCGCCCATCGCGGGCTGCAGGGGCGGCGGCTTCTGTTTGAGACCATACGGCGCATGCTCAGCGCGCAGGTCTACAACGTGATGGATGCGACGTCGGCGGCTATCCACAAGGCCGCACCGGCCGGCGTGGACGATGTTCGCCGCCATCCGCCCCTGGTTTGCTTCACAGACGAGATGGCGCTGCAATCGGCCGCCCTCAAACGCTTTTTGCTGCAAAACCTTTACCGCCACCCGAAAGTGGAGGAAACCACTCAGGCCGCCAAGCAGGTGGTACGCGATCTGTTTGAAGCCTACATGGCCGACCCCACGCAGATGCCGCAGGCGCACATCGACCGGTTTGACGGCATTGACGCACCGCACGCGGCCGGTGCCAAGCCCGAGCGGGTGGTGGCGGACTACATCGCCGGCATGACGGACCGCTTTGCCACCAAAGAGCACGAACGCCTCAAGGGCCGCGCCGCATTTGCGGCCTGACTTTCGCATGATCTCCCTGCACCGGCGTCGGACTGTGTGAGGCCGCCTTGAAGGCCGCTGCCACCACCCCTGACGCGCACGCCGCCTGGTACGTGATGGTGGCCGGCGTAGTTGCCGCGCTGCATGTGGGCAAACTGCCTCCCGCCCTGCCCGTGCTAGGCCAGGTGCTGGGCGTGTCGCTATTGCAAGCCGGGTTTTTGCTGTCGCTCGTGCAGCTGGCAGGCATGACGCTGGGGCTTGTGACCGGCCTGGCTGTGCAGCGCGTGGGCCTCAGGCGCAGCATGGTGAGCGGGCTGCTGGTCCTGGCCAGCGCCAGCGCGCTGGGAGGCTCCGCTCCCGATGTGTACTGGCTGCTGGCATCGCGCGTGCTGGAGGGGCTGGGATTTTTGTGGGTCGTTTTGCCGGCGCCGGGTCTGGTGCGTCGACTCGTGCCTCAAGAGCGGCTCAGCGGCATGATGGGCGCCTGGGGCGCCTATATGCCCCTGGGCGCCGCGCTGGCCTTGCTGGCGGGGCCTCAGGTCATCAACTGGGTGGCGCCCGATTGGGGCTGGCGCATCCTGTGGTGGGTGTTGGCTGCGCTAGCCGCTGTCCTGGCCGTGCTGGTCGCGTGGCGGGTACCTGCAGACGAAAGGGCGCCTCCATGGCCGTCTGGGCAGGTGGCGGCAAGGCCCTCCAATCGCGAACTCATCGCCACCACTTTGCGCTCACCTGCCGCATGGCTCATGGCGATGGCTTTCGCCATGTATTCAGGGCAATGGCTTGCAGTGGTCGGCTTCCTGCCGTCGATTTACGCGCAAGCCGGTGTGGGCGGTAGCTGGGTTGCCTGGCTCACGGCGCTCGCGGCCGCGGTCAATATCCTCGGCAATGTCACCGCCGGCCGGCTATTGGGCCGCGGTGTACCGCCGCTTGTCCTGCTTGGCACGGGCTTTCTGGCCATGGGGGGCGGGACTTTGCTGGCTTTCGCTCCCCATGTTTCGCCAAAGCTGCAATATGCGGCCGTGCTGGCGTTCTCCATGGTGGGCGGCCTGATACCTGCCACGCTGTTCAGCCTGGCCATCCGGCTTGCGCCCAGCGCCGACACCGTGTCCACCACCGTGGGCTGGATCCAGCAATGGTCCGCGCTCGGCCAGTTCGCGGGCCCTCCGCTGGTCGCCTGGGTTGCCGCGTCGGCGGGAAGTTGGCAGTGGACCGGTTGGGTTACCGCTGTGAGCTCTGGCGTGGGTTTGTTGCTGGCGGTTCTGCTTCACCGTTTGCAGGCGCCACCCGCAAACAGGCCTTAGCCCGGGACAAGGGTGCGTGCCGCAGCTGTGCATGTGAAAACGCAATCGAAAGGCTACATGCGGCGGCATAGCCTTATGACGTGTTGGCATTTTCCCTGCTGTTTTTTCGACCCGCGCGGATTACGCTCAAGGTCTGCGCATTTCGTGACATTTCGCTGAAACAGTAAGCGCACGCTGCACTGCAGGCATCAAACCTGCTTTGGCTATCCGTCTCTCTAAAGGTGTTTGTCATGGGCTTCAATCGTCGTCAGTTGGTTCTTGGTGGTGTCTCTGCGGGCGTGGCGGTTGCGAGCCCCGCGCTGTGGGCGCAAGCCAAGGGCGGCAAAAAAATCGTTCTCGGCCAATCCGTGCCCCTGACGGGTGCCGCTGACCAGATCGGCCTGGCTTATTTGAACGGCGCAAAGATTTACTTTGATGCCATCAATGCCAAAAACGGCGCGGGCGGCTACAAGATCGAGGTCAAGGCGCTGGATGATGGCTACGCCCCGGCCAAGGCTGCCGCCAACGCCAAGCAATTGATAGACGAAGGCGTTGATGCGCTCTTCGGGTTCACCGGAACCGCCAGCGCCGACGCGGCCTTTGCTGCGGCAAAGGCTTCCGGCACCTTGTTCTTCGCCCCTTTTGCCGCATCGGATGCGCTCCATGATCCTTCGCTGGCCAACGTGTTCCATGTGCGCCCCGCGCTGGCCGATGAGGCCTACAAAATCGCTCGCCACTGCGCCACGCTGAACCAGGACCGCATTGCCGTGTTCGCCGAAGACGACGCGATGGGGCGGGGCGGCCTGGCTGCTGTCAACCAGGCGTTGATCGACCTGAAGCGTCCGGCCATCGTCGGCAGCGCCTTGTCACCGGTCAACAGCGACAAGGTCGATGCGGCAGTCGCGCAGATCATGAAAGCCCAACCCCAGGCGGTTATCCAGGTCAGCCTGTTCAATTCCTCGGCGGCTTTTATTCGCAAGATGCGCCAGGCCGGGTTCGGCGGCCAGTTTCTCAATTTCTCCGTGGTGGGTATTGATCCGCTGTTCAGCGCGCTGGGCAAAGAGATCGGCGGGGTGGTCATTTCGCAGGTGGTGCCTTCACCACGCAGCACCGGAACGCCCATCATCAAGGAATATCTGGATGTGCTGAACCAGACCGACCAGACGCCCAGCTATGAAAGCGTCGAAGGCTACATCGCCGCCAAGACCTTTGCCGAAGGCGTGCGCCGCAGCGCGGCCGGCAGCGGCAAGCCTGACCGGGCTGGCCTGCAAAAGGCGTTTGAGACCATGACCGACTACGACGTGGGCGGCTTTCGCGTCAACCTGCGCCCCAAGAAATACGAGTCGGTGCGGGCGATTGATCTGGTCACCATCACGCCTGACGGCAAAGTCGTCCGTTAAGCGCCCGGCTTGGGCGCTTTAGCGGCGTCCCGACCAGCTTGTTGCGGGGTCGAAGAAATCGGGGTCAGATTCAAATATCATGGTGCAAACTCCCGGTATCGCACCCCATGGCCCGTCTTCCCCGCCTGACGCTTCCAGGCTATCCCCACCACATCATCCAGCGGGGCAATAACCGCCAGACCGTCTTTTCATCTGCTGCCGACCGCCAGATGTTTTTGGCGCTGCTGGACGAAAGCGCCCGCAAATTCGGCGTCGCCTTGCATGCCTATGTGTTGATGGACAACCATTTCCATCTGCTTGCAACGCCTTCTACGGCCGAAGGCCTGCCGCAGATGATGCAGGCCGCCGGGCGGCGCTACGTGCGCTACTTCAACGACCGCCAGGGCCGCACCGGCACCTTGTGGGAAGGACGTTACCGCGCCACTGTCATCGAGGCCGAGCGCTACCTGTTGCCGTGCATGGCCTACGCCGACCTCAACCCGGTTCGCGCGGGGCTGGTGGCCGAGGCCAGAGACTACCCCTGGTCCAGCTACGGCCACTACGCCGGCCTGCGGGTTGACGGCCTGCTCACGCCGCACCCCATGGTCTGGGCGCTGGGCAACACGCCCTTTGCACGGGAAGCGGCCTACGCCGAACTGGTGCGGGCGGGCATCACGCTGGAGCAGCAAGACCAGCTGACCCGCTCAGCCTTGAGTGGCTGGGCATTGGGCGGGGAAAACTTTGTCGCAGAACTCCAGAAACGGACGGAGCGACGCATCACCAAAAACCCGCCAGGCCGGCCAACGCGCGCCAAAAATGAGAACGAAATAGACCTCTAACCCACATGGTGCATTGGCATGCCGCTATCAAATTTGATGTGTCCCCAATTTAAAGTTGATTAAATTGATCGGTATTTAATTAGAACCTGACCCCGTTTAAAGCGCTTGGCATTGTTGTTGCAATGCAATATGCTCCCATTCCCTGCGAAAAATTATGAACCTTGCGGATGGAAGCGTTGCTGGGCCTGGTTAAGGCCGTTCGGCATCGCCCACATCCCCAACTGACGAGGAACCGCCATGACCACGGCTGCTGAAATCAAGCATTTTGAAGAAAACGGTTTGTACTCCGGTGCGAACGAACACGATGCCTGCGGCGTCGGTTTTGTGGCCCACATCAAAGGGCATAAAAGCCACGCGATCGTCCAGCAAGGCCTGAAGATCCTCGAAAACCTCGACCATCGGGGCGCAGTGGGCGCTGACAAATTGATGGGCGACGGCGCCGGCATCCTGATCCAGCTGCCGGATGCGCTGTACCGTGAAGAAATGGCCACCCAGGGCGTGCAGCTGCCGCCACCCGGTGAATACGGCGTCGGCATGGTGTTCTTGCCGAAAGAACACGCCTCCCGCCTGGCATGCGAGCAGGCGCTGGAGCGCGCCGTCAAGGCCGAAGGCCAGGTGCTGCTGGGCTGGCGCGATGTGCCGGTCAACCGCGACATGCCCATGTCGCCCACCGTGCGCGAAAAAGAACCCATCCTGCGCCAGATTTTCATCGGCCGCGGAAACGACGTTATCGTGCAGGACGCGCTGGAGCGCAAGCTGTACGTGATCCGCAAAACCGCCAGCGCCGCCATCCAGAACCTGCGCCTGACGCACAGCAAAGAATATTACGTGCCCAGCATGTCCAGCCGTACGGTGGTCTACAAAGGCCTGCTGCTGGCCGACCAAGTGGGCACCTACTACCGTGACCTGACCGACCCGCGCTGCGTTTCAGCCCTCGGTCTCGTGCACCAGCGCTTTTCCACCAACACCTTCCCCGAGTGGCCGCTGGCTCACCCGTACCGCTACGTCGCGCACAACGGCGAAATCAACACCGTCAAGGGCAACTACAACTGGATGAAGGCGCGTGAAGGCGTGATGTCCTCACCGGTGCTGGGCGCAGACTTGCAAAAGCTCTATCCCATCAGCTTCGCCAGCCAGTCCGACACCGCCACTTTCGACAACTGCCTTGAGTTGCTGACGATGGCCGGCTACCCCATCAGCCAGGCCGTGATGATGATGATTCCCGAGCCGTGGGAACAGCACACCACCATGGACGAGCGCCGAAAGGCCTTCTATGAATACCACGCCGCCATGCTCGAGCCCTGGGACGGCCCGGCCTCCATCGTGTTCACCGACGGCCGCCAGATCGGCGCCACGCTGGACCGTAACGGCCTGCGCCCTTCGCGCTATTGCGTGACCGACGACGACCTGGTCATCATGGCCTCCGAATCGGGCGTGTTGCCGGTTCCCGAGCACAAGATCGTGCGCAAATGGCGCCTGCAACCCGGCAAGATGTTCCTGATCGACCTCGAACAAGGGCGCATGGTTGACGATGAGGAAATCAAGGCAACGCTGGCGCATAGCAAGCCCTACAAGCAGTGGATTGAAAACCTGCGCATCAAGCTGGACGACGTGGCCGGCAAAGCCGCAAAGGCGGCTCCGGTCACTACGCCCGCAGCTTCGACCATTCCACTGCTCGACCGTCAGCAGGCTTTTGGCTACACCCAGGAAGACATCAAATTCCTGATGTCCCCCATGGCGGCCAACGGCGAGGAAGCCACCGGTTCCATGGGCAACGACAGCCCGCTGGCCGTGCTGTCCAACAAGAACAAGCCGCTGTACAACTACTTCAAGCAGTTGTTCGCGCAGGTGACCAACCCGCCCATCGACCCGATCCGCGAAGCCATCGTGATGTCGCTGGTGTCCTTCATCGGCCCCAAGCCCAACCTGCTGGACATCAACCAGGTCAACCCGCCTATGCGGCTGGAAGTGAGCCAGCCCGTGCTCAACGTGGCCGACATGCAAAAGCTGCGCGACATCGAGTCGCACACCCAGGGCAAGTTCAAGAGCTACACCCTGGACATCACCTACCCGCTGGCCTGGGGCCACGAGGGCGTCGAGGCCAAGCTGGCTTCGCTGTGCGCCGAAGCAGTCGATGCGATCAAGGACGGCAAAAACATCCTGATCGTCAGCGACCGCGGCATCACCGCCACGCAGGTTGCCATTCCGGCGCTGCTGGCGCTGTCGGCCATCCACCAGCACCTGGTGAAAGAAGGCCTGCGCACGACCGCCGGCCTGGTGGTTGAAACGGGTTCTGCGCGTGAGGTGCACCACTTCGCCGTGCTGGCGGGCTACGGCGCCGAAGCCGTGCATCCCTACCTCGCCATGGAAACCCTGGCTGAGCTGTCCAGGGGCCTGCCAGGCGACCTCAGCACCGACAAGGCGGTCTACAACTACACCAAGGCCATCGGCAAGGGCCTGTCCAAGATCATGTCCAAGATGGGCGTGTCGACCTATATGAGCTACTGCGGCGCGCAACTGTTCGAGGCCATCGGCCTGAACCGCGACACCGTGGCCAAGTTCTTCACCGGCACGGCCAGCCAGGTCGAAGGCATGGGCGTGTTCGAGATCGCCGAAGAAGCCCTGCGCATGCACCGCGCGGCTTTCAGCGACGACCCGGTGCTGGCCAACATGCTGGACGCCGGCGGCGAATACGCCTGGCGCGTTCGCGGCGAAGACCACATGTGGACGCCCGACGCGATCGCCAAGCTGCAACATTCCACGCGCTCCAACAACTGGAACACCTACAAGGAATATGCCCAGCTGATCAACGACCAGAACCGCCGCCACATGACCTTGCGCGGTTTGTTCGAGTTCAAGATCGATCCGTCCAAAGCCATTCCGATTGATGAAGTCGAGCCGGCCAAAGAGATCGTCAAGCGCTTCGCCACCGGCGCGATGTCCCTGGGTTCCATCAGCACCGAGGCCCACGCCACGCTGGCCGTGGCCATGAACCGCATTGGCGGCAAGAGCAACACGGGCGAGGGCGGTGAAGACCCGAACCGTTACCGGCAAGAGCTCAAAGGCATCCCGATCAAGAAGGGCGAGACGCTCAAAAGCGTGATCGGCCCGAAACAGGTCGAGGTCGACTTGCCGCTGCAAGACGGCGACTCGCTGCGTTCGCGCATCAAGCAGGTCGCGTCGGGCCGTTTCGGTGTCACGGCTGAATACCTGGTGTCTGCCGACCAGATCCAGATCAAGATGGCGCAGGGCGCCAAACCCGGCGAGGGCGGCCAGTTGCCCGGCGGCAAGGTCAGCGACTACATCGGCTCGCTGCGTTATTCGGTGCCGGGCGTCGGTTTGATCTCGCCGCCGCCGCACCACGATATCTACTCCATTGAAGATCTGGCCCAGCTGATCCACGACCTGAAGAACGTCAACCCGCGCGCCAGCATCAGCGTCAAGCTGGTCAGTGAAGTCGGCGTCGGCACCATCGCCGCGGGCGTGGCCAAGGCCAAGTCTGACCACGTGGTGATTGCCGGCCATGACGGCGGCACGGGCGCCTCGCCCTGGTCGTCCATCAAGCATGCCGGCTCGCCCTGGGAAATCGGCCTGGCCGAAACCCAGCAGACGCTGGTGCTCAACCGCCTGCGCGGCCGCATCCGCGTGCAGGCCGACGGCCAGATGAAAACCGGCCGCGACG
>JAJKJM010000167.1 GCA_021153985.1 Polaromonas sp. | reverse complement strand
ATCCAGGCCGTGAAATACAAACCCGACTCCGCCGCTGCCCACTACAACATGAGCAATGCACACCTGCGCCTGGGAAATACCGGCGAAGCGATCGCCGCCTGCCGCCGGGCCATCGCCCTGAAACCCGACTTCGCCGATGCCCACGTCAGTCTTGGCGTGGCACTCGGTAAGGTGGGTGAGCATCGCGAGGCGATCAGTAGCTACAAGCGAGCCGTGCAGATCAGGCCGGACTCCGCGGAACTGCATCACACGCTGGGCCGCATGATGATGGAATCCGGCCGGACCGAGGAGGCGATCGCCAGTTTTGATACAGCTCTGGCACTCAATCCCGCTTCAGTTGAAACGCATCGCAACCTCGGCTTGGTCTTACAGGAGCAAGGGAAATTCGAGCAGGCAAGCATGTGTTTTCGGAGTGCCCTGGAAATCCAACCCGACTATGCGCTTGCGCACAACAGCTTAGGGGCCGTACTGGGTCAACTTGGACAGTATGAAAAAGCGCTGGAACATTTTCAACGGGCGATAGAAAGCGATCCGGGCAACGCGGATGGGCATTTCAACCTGGGCATCACATTGGCGGCGATTGATCGGCCTCACGCCGCCATCGCAAGTTTTCAGCGCGCCCTCGGCATAGGCCCGGACAACGCCGATACCCACGTTGGTCTGGCGAACGCATTAAAAGATTTAGGCCAATTCGAACCGGCGCTTGACCGCGTACGCCGCGCGCTCGAACTAGATCCGGAGTGTGCATTGGCACACAACAACCTGCTGTTCATTCATAATTATTTGGCTGATCAATCCGCCGCACTGTTGCTCGCCGACGCACGGCGCTTTGGCGACATGGCCGCGCGGCTGGCACCCACGTATACGGAATGGCCGAATCCACTCGACGCCGAGCGGTGCCTTCGCGTGGGTTTTGTATCCGGCGATTTGCGTGACCACCCGGTGGGCTATTTTTTGGAAGGTGTGCTCGCGGCCCTCTCTTCTCAGGCCTCTGGGCGGATCGAACTGTTCGCCTACTCCAATCACAGCGACGATGACAGCACAAGCCAGCGCCTGAAGGCTCACTGCAAAGGCTGGCACGTCGTTCAGCGCCTTTCCGACGATGCCTGCGCCCGACTCATTCGGGACGATGGCATCGATATCCTGATCGATCTTTCCGGCCACACGGCCCACAATCGCTTGCCGGTGTTTGCCCGTAAGCCGGCACCCGTGCAGGCGACTTGGCTGGGGTATTTCGCCACGACAGGGGTGGCGGCCATAGACTACCTCATTGCCGATTACTGGACCCTTCCACCGGAGCAGGAAGCCCACTTCAGCGAGCAAATCTTGCGCTTGCCGGAGACCCGCCTCTGTTTCACGCCACCTGCCGCAGATATCGCGGTCAACTCTTTGCCCGCGCTGGCAAACGGCTATGTCACCTTCGGCAGCTTCAACAATTTGAGCAAGATGAACGATGCGGTCGTGGCGTTATGGTCACAAGTGCTCAATGCGGTGCCGGATAGCCGGCTGTTTCTGAAGTACCAGCAACTCGGGGAAGCGTCAGTACGGCAAAGTACCTCTGAACGCTTTGCCGTTCATGGCATCGCTGCCGACCGGTTGATATTTGAAGGCTACGTCCCCAGGGCAAACTACCTGGCGGCTTATCAGCGTGTGGACATCGCTCTTGACCCCTTCCCGTTTCCAGGCGGAACCACCACAGTGGAGGCTTTGTGGATGGGTATCCCTGTGCTGACGCTGGCGGGAGAACGGTTTTTGTCGCGCCAGGGCGTCGGCCTTTTGATGAACGCCGGTTTACCCGAATGGGTGGTCGCCGACCCGCATGATTATGTTGCTCGCGCTGTGGCACATGCTGGCGATCTTCAGCGCTTGGCCTTGCTACGGCGTGGCTTGCGAAAGCAGGTGCTGGATTCGCCCGTCTTTGACGCCTCCCGTTTTGCACGACACTTCGAAACGGCCCTGCGGGGCATATGGCGCACTTGGTGCACGACACGCGCGCGCCGGATATAAGCCAAGGGCCATGACAACCCCGGCTTTTTCCGAGGCCAATCACAGCATCTGTATCGACTACGCCGACTTCAAGTCCCACGCATGCTGAAGCAGACCGTGTTGCTCGACAGTAGGTTCGACCTTGAACGCGAGCGCATGAACAGCAAGGTGCTCCTTTTCCGTGCTGAGAAACACCCACGGAAAGCCACCATCGAGCAAGATTTTTCCCAGCGACTTGGGGGTAAAACCGGTTTTATGGGCATAAAAGTCCTGGCCACTTTCCTGTATTTCCCTTTGGAAGCCGTACACCACGTCATGCGCCGCAATGGGCCCGGCGGGACTTTGATACAAAATATCGTCCAATTCCAGTTCCCGCTCGCGCACTGCCGCCATGACCTGCGCAATATCCGGAACACGAATTTCGGCAAATCCCGTTTCATTCAACATATGATGAAACCCTCGGATGACATTCAACCCCTCATGGCGATAATAGTGTTCCAGGTTATGAGAGCAGTACACCGCATCGTAGACACCACCTGGTAACTTTCGCAGTTCGCGCGCGTCACAAACAAGGTCTGGCCCGCCCCGCGGATCAATGTCCAGCAGGTCGTGCTGCCACCCCAGGAAGTATTCTGGAATCGGGGTTTGTTTGCTGCTGCCTCCCACATTCAAGACACTCTTAATCCCGGGCTTTCTTTCGATGGCGCGTGTTTCGATGCGTTGATCCACCGGCGAAGTCGAAAGAATATTTTTGATGAGTGAAAGCAACATTAACCAGTGAACTCCGTTTCATTGAATGACTGCAGGACGGGCATCGGCACACCAACTCAAACGCCGCGTCCATCTCCATCACTTGATGCAAACCGACCGAACCATCTTCAGGTCGGTCATGCCCATCAGCACTTTCTCCATGCCGTCCATCTTCAGTGTACGCATGCCGCTGCTGACCGCGCTGGCGAACAGTTCCGCCACCCGGGCGCGCTCCTGAATCAGCCTTTTCGCGGCATCATCGGCAATCATGAGTTCGTGCAGGCCGATCCGGCCCTTGTAGCCGGTTTTGCCGCACTTATCACAGCCCACGGCCCGGTACATCGTGAGCTTACCGTCCTTGCCGTAGCGCTCCATCCAATCTTCAAACAGCTTTTGTGATTCCCCACCCTCGTCGGCTTTCCAGGCTTCAGTGTGGCGCAACTCTTCAGCGTATTCCTTGATGAAGTCCTTGATCTCCTGCGAACTCGGATGATATGACTCCTTGCAGTCGCACAATTTTTTGGCCAGGCGCTGCGCCAGGATACCCAGCAGTGCATCGGCAAAATTGAAGGGGTCCATGCCCATGTCCAGCAGGCGCGTGATGGATTCAGGCGCCGAATTGGTGTGCAAGGTTGAGAACACCATGTGACCTGTAAGTGAAGCTTCAACACCCATGGCCACCGTTTCCTTGTCGCGCGACTCCCCCACCATGATGATGTCCGGGTCCGCCCGCAGGAAGGCGCGCATGACCAGCGCGAAGTCGATGCCTGCCTTGCGATTGATCTGTACTTGCCGCAGACCTTTTTGAGTAATTTCGACTGGATCCTCAGCAGTCCAGATTTTGGTATCCGGTGTATTGAGAAATTTCAGAATGGAATGCAGCGTCGTCGTCTTGCCGGAGCCTGTGGGACCGCATACATAGAAGAGGCCATAAGGCTTGGAGACGGTCTTCTCCAATCTCTCTTTGTTATGCGCAGTCAGGCCCAGTTTTTCAAGAGGAATCGGCTCACCTGCCGCCAGAATCCGCATAACCACGTCTTCCACGCCGCCTGCTGAGGGAATCGTGGCCACGCGCAGCTCAATATCGAGCGGACCATATTTCTTGAACTTGATTTTTCCATCCTGCGGCTTACGCTTCTCGGAAATATCCAGGTCGCACATGATCTTGAGCCGGGTAACCATGGCCTGGCGGAATTGCGCCGGTACTTCGATGTAGGGCTGCAAGGTGCCATCAATGCGAAACCGGATACCGGTTTTGGCTTTGCCCGGCATGGGCTCGATGTGAATGTCCGAAACCTTCTGGTTATAGGCATCGATGATGACCTTGTTGACAAACTTGACGAGCTCGTTGTCGGCAGCGGCCGACTCAAGGGACGAATCGTCGATGGACTCACCCTCCAATGGCGTGTCCATGTCTGCCAGCAGCTGGTCGATGGAGCTGCTGTCCGCACCGGCGCCAAACAACTGGCCCAGGGTTTCTTCAAATTCAGTCTGGGTCGTCACACGGTAGGCAAACTTCGTAATACGGGGGAACACCTGGGGAACGACGCGCGCACCCCGTACGGCCTCCGGGTCCACGCACATGATCACAAGACCTTCCGGGGTATCTTCCAGCGGCATCCAGCCTTGCTGCTCGATGAAGTCTCTCTTGAGCGGGCCATGCAACATCTCAGAGCGGATACGGCCCGAGTTGAATGGCTCATAGGCCACACCGAAAAACTTGGCCAGCGATTGGCCGATCTGGGCAG
This sequence comes from Polaromonas sp., assembly GCA_021153985.1. GTDB lineage: Bacteria > Pseudomonadota > Gammaproteobacteria > Burkholderiales > Burkholderiaceae_C > Polaromonas. The sequence continues at coordinate 10,194 of JAJKJM010000167.1, read as the reverse complement.
GGCGAATATGAAAGCTGCCCATCAAAATATGCTCGACAGACTTGCCCTCTTCCCGGGCTTGCTGGACGCATCGCTGCAATTCATCTTGCGACAACACACCTTCGGCGACAAGTCCGTCGTACTTGGTGGCCTTGCGGCGCTGGGCATCATCCGTTTTCTGCATGCGCTGACGTATGGCAATGCCGAGCGTCTTGCACAGTTGGCGGGCCCCGTCCTCTTCCAGCTTTCCGAAAGGTTGGTCGCTGCGGTTATTGATGACCTGGAGAACACCATACAAGGTATCCCCGTCCATCACCGGAGCGACCAGCATCTGCTTTGTTCTATAGCCTGATCGCTTGTCGACTTCCTGGAGGAAGCTTAAGGCCGGATGAATTTTCTTGAGGGCATCGACATCGTATACGTCCGCGATGTTGACCATCTGACGAGCCATAGCCACATAGCCGGCGATGCTTTGCGCACTGACGGGTAGCTTCAGGTCACGGCTTGTATTGAGCCCTGTCTTGACTTTGGAGATGATGGAACTGCGATCTTCATTGACAGCGTAGAGAGTCAGCCGGTCCGCATTGAAGAGCTTGCAGATATCCTGGCTTGCCTCCAGCATGATCTGGTCGATATTTTCGGTTTCATGAATCCGATTGGTGACCAGTTGCAGCTGCCGGAAATACAAAGCTTCGAATGTGACGCCTCGCTCCTGCGGAGGAAGCATCTGCGAGTCAAAAAACTCGTCCTCGGGATCACGTTGCATGACGGCGTTCATAATTCAAACTCCTGGCCAGCCCGTAACCACCGGATGTCATGAGCCACGTTGGGACCAAACGGGCGGGTTTGGTCAAACCGCTGTATCTCGGCCATGATCAGGTCGGTCTCGGCGGGCTTGGTATGGGTGATATAGATTGGGTAATTTTTTCCCCGCTCAATGCAATCCAGTTCACTGGCGAGCGCATGAGGGGAGAGATGCAGGCTTCGTTTGGCAAGATCCCGCTCGCGGTTGCTAAAAGCAGTTTCAATAACCAGCATGGCAACGTTCATTTGGTTGATCCGGGCCCACAACGCCGGGTTCTGCTCTGTGTCGCCGGTAAATACCCAGCAACCCTTTCCGGTGGCCACCGCATAGCCTGCAGCTGGCACGGTATGAACTGCCGGTAGCACCTCGATATGCTTGCCAGCCAATAGCAAGGTCTGCCCCACTTCCAGCGGGTGAAAGCTGATGAATGGCGCCGCAGGGGTCGGAATCCTGGAGAAATCAGGCCAGATGGTGTTATTGAAGATATGCGCCTTGAGCGCATCGATCGTACCTTGCAGGGCATGTATCTGGATTGGCGCAGTTCGCCGCGCAGCGATCGCATCCACCATCAAGGGAAGTGCGGCCACATGATCCAGGTGCGAGTGCGTCAGCAGGACGTGATCAACCCCCGCCATTTCATCGAGAGTGAGATCGCCCACACCGGTGCCCGCATCAACCAGCAAGTCATGGTCGAGTAAAAAAGACGTGGTTCGGCAGTCCTTGGCAATGGCTCCCGAGCAGCCTAATACGCGTACTTTCATGAGATTTTCCGGTTGGCCTTGACTTCGGTTTTACATTATTTGGTTTCAAAATTGGTTGCGCCATCCCATTCCGGATCAAAGGGCAACAGTCTCATAGAGGCTACACGCTCTGCATACAAGCGGTAAAGGAACTTTTTGCCATTTCCCCGCTGTAAATTGAGTAGTTGGACATCGCACTGGTCCCAGTCCTGGGCTCGGTAGGCCTTCAAAGCCATGCCCCAGGCCTTCAGCTCTGCGGCGCTATCCTTGTCTATCCGATCTACTGGCGCCAATGGCCAGAAAATTGCCACGGCCTGATCTTTGCCCTTCACCCGCACTTTGTCCAGTTCTTGCCATGCAAAGTCGGTTGCGAGCTTTCGTGTGGCTTCACTGACCACAATATCCACACCATAGGTTTTTGACAGCCCCTCCAGGCGGGAACCCAGGTTCACCGAATCACCAATCACGGTATAGCTGCGCCTAATGTCCGACCCCATGTCACCCACGCACATCGTGCCCGTATTGACACCAATTCCGATACCAATCTCGGGTAAACCCTTGGCCTTGTGCTCTTCATTGATCCGGCGAACCGCATTTGACATTTCGAGAGCCGTCTTGACAGCAAGACCGGCGTGGTCAGGCGTGTCGACCGGCGCCCCCCAAAACGCCATCACACAGTCGCCCATGTATTTGTCGATCGTGCCGCGGTTTCCACGTATCAAATCCGTTAACCGGCTGAACACGCTGTTGAGCAGCGCCTGGAGCTGGGTCGGCTCCATTGTTTCCGACATCTTGGTGAACCCACGCATGTCGCAGAACATCACCGTCAATTCTTTGGTGGTGGCCTTCATGCTGTAGCTGTCAGGGTCCTTCACCATCTCGTCAACCAGTTCGGGTGGCACGTAGGTGCCGAAGAGATTAGCCAGCTCGCGCTTGGAACGGCTTTCTACGAAATACCCGTAACTCATGTTCAATGCAAATGCTGTAAGCCCCATCACCAGTGCACTCGCCAGCGGCAACACCAAGCCATAGCCGGAATACAGCCAGAAATTAAGCCCGGCAATTGCGCCTATTACCGCGAGGCTAACGAGAACCGCCCGGGAAGCTGAAAGCAAGGGCAACGCGAATGCCAGCGTTAAACCAGAAAAAAGCAAAATAACGATCTCGAACCCCACGGCATAGTCGGGCTTGACGAATACCTTCCCATCCAGAAAGCCGGAAATCACATTTGCATGCGTTTCCACCCCGGGGTAGGTCTCGCCAACTGGCGTGACCCGCAGATCGAGTAATCCAGGCGCGGTGGTGCCAATCAGGATGATCTTGTCTTTAAGGGCGCCAGGCGCAAGACGCTTCGCCAAGACATCGGCTGCGGAAATGTAACGAAATGAGCCCCCGCTGGCGCCGCCATGGCCACGAAAAGGCACCAATGTGGCAACTCGATCATCGACAGGAATGGCGAGGACTTTGCTGCCCTGTTTGAGCAGAATACTTTCGAGCCCTTGGTAGTTGCGGGTCAGGAACTTTTCCGGTGGAAACCCGGGCTCGACCTTGGGCAGCCCCGCCAACATGCGAAACATGGCAAGGCCCAATGATTCGTAATACTGCCCCTTGTATTCGGCCAGCAGGGGAATGGAGCGCACCACGCCGTCCCCTTCAGTGATGGAGTTGAAAAACCCCCCCAAAGGAGCTGCCCTGGCCAGCAGCTCTATGTTGGCTCCATACCCGTTCCAGCTGGTGAATTTGATAGGCCTGCCACCAAGGGCGTCCGGACCCATAACGGGCGCCGGAAGCGCCCCATTGATGCGCCCATCTCTGTCACTGGTGAAGTAGTAGCCCATCACGACAGGACGTTTTTCAATCGCCTTTGCGAAAACTCCGTCGTAATCCAGGCTGCCTTGCAGTTGGTTGAGCTTTTCTGAGAACCCAGGTTGATCCTTCAGTTCAGTTTGTGCCAGTTGCTTCAGCCGCTTCAAGCCCGAGCTTTCGTCAGCTTCCGCAAACACCACGTCAAAACCCAGCAATGCCGTCTTCTGACGGTCCTGCAATTCCTCAACCAGCTCCGCAAGTTTATTGCGCCCCCAAGGCCAGCGTCCTACCTCAGCCAGGCTTTTTTCATCGATATCGACAATGACAATCCGCTCATCCAAAGTACGGGGCATGGTTGCCCGAAGCCGCGCGTCATAGATGATGTCATCCAGCCGCTGCAACACCCCGATGCGGAGAATGCCGCTGGCGTGCATCAACGCAAACACCAGCGGAATCAGGGTGACGGCGATGCGAGGCCAGTGCCTGGAGAGGAGTCTCATGAGACCTCGGTAAGGGGATGCTTGTGGTCCACGTATCTACGAGGCCCAGGCAAGCGCCCAGATCAATGCTGTACGAACTGCATCTGCGTACCGGCCAACTCAAGCACGTCGCCGTTTTTCAGGACAACTGGCTCGGCCCCAATAGGCGCGCCGTTGAGGGTCGGTTTTCCAGCGCCCTCGACATGCGCTACGACAAAACCCTGAGGCCGTTTCGTAATCGCCGCAACAGCGACACCCGGCTTCCCAATGGTGGTCACCACTTTCACCAAGGCCACCTCGCGCCCGGCAGCGGCGCCGGACATGACTTTGATGGCTGCGGTGAGATTGGCGCCCGCTTCAGCAGGTGCCACTGGAGCACCAGCCGGTGCCGGAGGGACAAGTCCTGCAGAGCCGGCTTTGATCACCATGGTTTTCTCAAACCCGGCGGGCGCGGCCTCGTTCACATACTTGATCTTGTATTTGCCGATTTCAACGGTGTCACTGTTCTGCAGCAACAGCTTCTTGACGGCTTTGCCATTGACATAAGTGCCGTTGGTGCTGTTCAGGTCTTCAAGATAGACCTCATTGCCGGACATTTGCAGGACGGCATGCTCCCCGCTGACAGCAAGGTTGTCAATGACGATATCGTTGTAGGGCCTGCGGCCCAGAGAGGTCCTGTCCTTTGTCAGTTGGACTTCCTTGATCACAACGCCGTCAATAGAGACGATCATCTTCGGCATGGCCGACTCCTGTCTGTTTTAATGTTTCAGTCACCGCGCTATTTTCCCAGCATTCTGGACAAAAGGCCGCGCTTGGCCGAGTCTTCTTTGGCATAGGCCAGCAACACGGAAATATTATCGCGCCCACCGGCCTCATTCGCCGCCTCAATTAACTGCCTGGCTTTTTGCTCCAGTGTCCCCGCACCTGCAAGAATGGCTGAAATACCCGAATCCGGCACCATATCCGAGAGGCCGTCCGAGCACATCAAATAGAGATCGCCTGCCTCTACACGGTGTTCATTGACCTCAACCAGGACCGTGTCCTCAACACCCAGAGCTCGCGTCACCAGGTTCTTGTTCAGGGAGGTCAATGCTTGTTCGGGCGTGATCAATCCGGCGTCAATTTGCTCCTGCAACAGGGAGTGGTCCTTGGTGATCTGCTGAAACTCCTGGCCACGCAGACGATAACAGCGTGAGTCGCCAATGTGGCCCAGCATCAAGCGGCCGTCTTGAAAAACACCCACGACCAGCGTGGTTCCCATACCTGTGTACTGGGGATTGGAGTTGGCCGCGTTGAAGATCGAGTGATTGGCATTTTCCACGCAGATTTCCAGCGCCCGCCGCACTTCCTTGGCATTGGCATGCCTGCCCGCCTGTGAAAGCCAGCGCCCCATTTCCGACTTGATGAATGCCGCAGCCATGCCGCTTGCAATTTCACCCGCGTTGTAGCCGCCCATGCCGTCAGCCAGGATGCAAAGCCGCGTCGCCGCATCGAAGGCAACCGCATCTTCATTGTTGTCCCGCGTCAACCCTGGGTCGGTGTGTGTACAAATCTCGTAATTCATCTTGTTCGTGTTACTGGGTATCTGTGTCGGCAACCGGCGGCTTGGAGACGATGGTTTTTTCGAACGTCTGCACCCCATCAACTTTCATGGCCTGGGTCGCATCATAGGCCTTGGACTCCGGGGTTTGCGCGCTGGCAGCGGATTGAACCACTGTGGCGTCGAATTGTGCCGCAGGCGCGGCCGACGGCGCCACATACGATGCCATGGGTGCTGCGCCCCCAAAACTGGCAATGACGTCGCGCAGATCGGCGGCGAACCGGTCACCGTCCTGGTAGCGCAGTTCAGGCTGTTTGGCGAGCGACAGGGCAACGACCTCGGCCAGCCGCTCCGAAAGCTCCTTGCGGATGATGCGAATATCGGGCGCCGGTTCGTTCGCAATCTTGTACATGAGCTCAGCCATGGAGTCGCCCCGGAAAGGCAACACGCCGGCCAGCATCTGGAACAGCATGACGCCCAGCGAATACAGGTCCGACCGCCCGTCGACTCTTTTGCCGGCAATCTGCTCGGGCGACATGAAGCTGGGCGTGCCCAGCACCAGACCCGTCTTGGTCTTGCTCGAGTCCGTGATACGGGCGATGCCGAAATCGGTCACTTTCACCGTGTCACTGTCAATTTCATACATGATGTTGGCCGGTTTGATATCCCGGTGCACCACGTTCTGTTTGTGCGCGTAGGCCAGGGCTTCAGCTACCCGGGCAACGATGGATAGAACCTTGGGAATAGGCAGAAGGTGTCCATCCTTGGTCACGTCGGCGAGGTCTTTGCCCTTCAGGAACTCCATCGCGATGTAGGCCAGGTCGTGCTCTTCACCCGCATCAAAAATAGTCACGATGTTCTGATGTTGCAGCCGGCCCGCAGTTTCCGCCTCGCGGAAGAAACGCTCACGTGCGTCGTCGAGCTCTTCGCCCTCGAACTCCTGGCTCAGGGCCATGGTCTTGATGGCCACTACGCGGCCGATCTTGGGATCCTTGCCGAGATAGACAACCCCCATGGCGCCCTTGCCCAGTTCTTTTTCCACCTGGTAACGCCCCAGCATCGGTTTTTCGACAGCGCCGCCATCCAGCAGCATCGTGCCGCCGGGATGTGACCCGCTGCCACCCAGAATGACTGTTTCCGAAAGGTTTTTGGCGCGGTTGAGCTTGGACTGGAGGTCCTTGTGGTTCTTGTTATAGCTGGCCATGTACTCATACACGGCCTGAGCCTTGTTGAACTGCCGCTTGCGCTCAAAATCAAGCGCAAGGTTGTTCATGTTGTCCATCAACGCGTCGGTAAACGGGACGCGGCGGAATCGGTCAAACGCCATGTCGAGCTGGCCTTGGCCCTGCAGAGCGAGGCCCATCATTCGGTTGGTTTCGGCAGACTCTTCGTCCGACTTGAGCTTACCCGCCTCGGTCATGAGGAAGCGCTTAGTCGTCAGGGCCAAATGCCCAATCACCAGCAGGGCCGCAGGAAATACCAACTTGAGCCACGTTGCTGATGCCGACAGCAGCCCAAATTCGGCCACCAACAGGAGCACGAACAGCCCCAATGTCACTATGGCCGCTTTGCCCGCCGAGAGCCTCGGCAAGCCGGCAATCAGGTAACCCGCCACCAGCAACAGCACGCCGAGCGTGGCCCATACGCCCCAGCCTGGCTGCACAATGAAATGCTCGTTCAGAATGCTGGAGGTGATGTGGGCGATGGTTTCTGCCGGCGAAAGGCCCGGGCCGGCCGGCGTCGGGAACTGTGTCCCCACGCCCGCGGCGGTGGCGCCAATGATGACAATCTTGTCAGCATATTTGCTCGCTGGAATCTTGCCGGAAATCACGTCGTAAAACGAATCAACGGCAAAGGCAGGGCGGCCGTCCTTGCCCTTGTAAAACTGCGGCAGCATCAAGGCCGACTCGTCGGTCTTGACCATCAACTTGCCGATCTGAACCGATTCGCCCACGTTCAGCTTGATGTCGGCAGGTCCGAGGTTCAGGCTCTTGGCCGCCGCCAGGAGACTCATGGAAGGCACGGCCTTGCCGTAGTAATTGATCAGCAGGGGTTCTTGCCGTACCGCGCCGTCCACGTCGGGCAGCTGGTTGAGGTGGGCGATACCGGCCGCCGCTGCGCCTATCAGTTCAATGGGTTGTTGTCCGCGGATTGCCGGCAGCGAAAAGCCGTTGGGTTCATCCACAGCGCTCTTCAGGGCATATGCCGGAAGCGGGTTGTCAGGCCGGCCCTGCGGCACGCCCAGCGAGAAAACCGAGGGGACCAGAACGTTGCCGGCCTTGGTCATGCTCGCTGCGAGCTTGGCATCGGTATCCAGCGCAATTTCCGCCTCGGCGATTACTTTGCCCAATTGCTCCGGCAAGCCGCCTTGAGGCGCTGCCGCCGGATCCGCTACGGGGCCGAGGGCGTCCTTGATTTTGCGGATGAACACCAGCCCGCGGTCTGTCTGAGGCTCAAAGAAGAAGGCGGTGTGGGCGATGGTCTTGACTTTGGCGGCCGTGAGCTGGTCAATCAGCTGGGCATGCACGTCGCGCGGCCAGGGCCACCGGCCTATGTTGGCAATGCTCTGGTCGTCAATCGCAATGATGGCGATACGCTCGGATGGCTGGCGCGAGGTGCTGGTGCTCGCATAGTCGTAATAACGGCGCTCCAGGGTGCCAAAGAAGTCCGTCAGGCCATGCAGAAACAGGACGGCCAGCACCACCAGAACGCCCACAAACCAGTCGGCTCGCCAGAACTGACTCAATTTTCTAGATGATTTGGCCACTTCCCGTCCCTTGTCCTGATTCGCTGTGCATAGCTTTGGCTGCTTTTTTAATTGCTTTGTATTACCCGTCGCTCAGGGATGCCGTTTACAGGCGCCAAGCAGCGCCCGCTAACTGTTTCGGCAGGTTACAAGTCTCCTGACAATGGACATTAACAGACGGGGTGCGGCTGGACAAGCGACTTTTGCACGGCAACCGTGCCTACTGTTGCAAATGCGTGGTTTTCAGCCGACAAGGCAGCGATGCCGCGGAAAAGCCTCCGAGCACAGGCGAAGGGCTCACCTGTTGCCCCGTGCACTGGCACGGGGGCTTAGTCAGCAAGCTTCAGGCCGAAGTCGCTTTTTTTTGCTGCCGTTTGGTCAGGTAGGTACCCAGAGCCACCACTAGCACGGCGCCCACAATACCGCCAAAGGTGACCGTATGTTCGCTAATGGCGCCAAACTGCGCCGTCACGGCGGGATCGGTCAACAGCATTTCGCCGGCCAGGTAGCCCAGCAACGCCGCGCCGATGGTAATGATGATGGGGAAGCGCTCCATCACCTTGGTCAGCAAGGTCGCGCCGAAAATGATCAGCGGAATGCTCACCAGCAGACCCAGCACCAGCAACGGCAGGTTGCCCTTGGCAGCGGCGGCCACGGCCAGAACGTTGTCCAGGCTCATCACCAGGTCGGCGATCAGGATGGTGCGGATGGCGGCCATCATGCCATTGATTTCATGGCCTTCACCGTCTTCGTCTTCCTCGCCCTTGAGCAGGTCGACACCAATGTAGACCAGCAAGACCGCACCGATCATCTTCAGGTAAGGCAGGCTCAGCAGCTGGATGGCCACAATAGTCAGCACGATACGCATGACGATCGCGGCGGCGCTGCCCCAGAAGATGGCCTTGCCGCGCTGCTCAGGTTTGAGCGTGCGGGCCGCCATGGCAATCACCACGGCGTTATCGCCCGACAGGACGATATTGGCGAGGATGATGGAGCCGAAGGCACTCCAGAACAATGGCGATGCGAGGTCTAGTCCGAAAATCATGGCGGCTCCGTTGTTAGGCACGAAAAAAAGCGCCGGTAAGCGCTTTCTTTCAACTTGCTTTCAAGTTTACGCCGGACCACCGCCTCCGGAGTTCGTATTACTGCGTATTCACTTGATCGAAGTCAAGTTTTGCTAAAAGTCGCCTCGTACAGCGCCTTACAGCAGGTTCTTGAGCAGCTTGGCCATTTCCGAAGGATTGCGTGTCACGGTAAAGCCGCAGGCTTCCATGATGGCCAGCTTGGCATCAGCCGTGTCGGCGCCACCGGAAATCAGCGCGCCCGCATGGCCCATGCGCTTGCCGGCCGGAGCCGTCACACCGGCAATGAACCCAACAATCGGCTTCTTCATATTGGCCTTGCACCACTGGGCTGCTTCAGCTTCGTCGGGGCCGCCGATTTCGCCGATCATGATGACCGCGTCGGTGTCCGGGTCGTCATTGAAGGCTTTCATCACGTCGATGTGCTTGAGGCCATTGATCGGGTCGCCGCCAATGCCGACAGCGCTGGACTGGCCCAGGCCGATTTCGGTCAGTTGAGCCACAGCTTCATAGGTCAGCGTGCCGGAGCGGCTGACCACGCCGATACGGCCCTTGCGGTGGATGTGGCCGGGCATGATGCCGATCTTGATTTCGTCGGGGGTGATCAAGCCGGGGCAGTTGGGGCCCAGCAGCAGCGTCTTCTTGCCGCCGGCGGCTTCCTTGGCTTTCATGCGGTTGCGCACTTCCAGCATGTCCTTGACCGGAATGCCTTCGGTAATGCAGATGGCCAGATCCAGGTTGGCTTCAACAGCCTCCCAGATGGCGGCGGCAGCGCCTGCGGGCGGCACATAGATAACCGACACGGTCGCGCCGGTCGCCTTGGCGGCTTCCGTTACATTGGCGAAAATCGGGATGCCTTCGAAGTCTTCGCCGGCTTTCTTGGGATTCACGCCGGCCACAAAGGCCTCTTTGCCGTTCGCGTAGTCGCGGCACATGCGGGTGTGGAACTGGCCCGTCTTGCCGGTGATGCCTTGGGTGATGACTTTGGTGTCTTTGTTGATGTAGATCGACATGACT
>JAJKJM010000166.1 GCA_021153985.1 Polaromonas sp. | reverse complement strand
TCGCAAGATTCATCAAGCCCGGCGCAAGGCAAATCAAGACGTGGCGGCGGCACTGTTCAAAGATAGAACCCTCTGGCCCGCCGGGCCGGTCCCTTCATCCGAAAGAACCCTTGCCATGGAAATTGAACTCAAAACCCTTCCCCCCATGCGTCTGGCCTATATGCGCAACACCGGGCCGTACGGCGACCAGGTGGCGCAGCTGTGGCAGCGCTTTGTTGCCTGGTGCGGCCAGCACGGCTACATGAACCCGCGCCCCAAGATGTACGGCATCAGCCAGGACAACCCCGAGATCACCCCGGCCGACAAGTGCCGTTACGACGCCTGTATCGAGGTGGACGAGGCCTTCAAGCCGCAAGGCGAGACAGGCGTGCAAAACTTTGGCGGCGGGCGCTATGCCTGCGGCCGCTTCACCGGCAAGCCGGGCAACGAGGTGCACGAAGCCTGGACGCACATGTTTGCCGAGTGGCTGCCGCAAAGCGGCTACCAGCCGGACAACAAACCGGCGCTGGAACTGTATGAAGAAGACTTTGTGATGGACCCGAAAACGGGAACCTTCAGCTGCTGGCTGTGCGTGCCGGTCAAGACGCTCTAGGACCTGCGCCGCGGAGGCCCCGCTTCAATCGAGGCGAATGCCGGCGCGTGCCACCGTCGCGCGGTAGCGCGTGATCTCGGTATCCATCAAGTCACGCAGCGCCTGCGGCCCCAGGAAGGCCGGCTCCAGGGACTGCAACTGCAGCTTCTTGCCTACCGCGGGCTCGGCAACGATGGCCGCCAGCGCTTGCAGCAGATGGTCACGCACGGCAGGTGAAATGCCCGCCGGCGCGGCGATCGCGTACCAGCCGTCCAGCAACGCGGGCGACAACTGCAACTCGCCGTAAGCGGGCACAGTGGGAATCTGGGCGAAGCGCTTCTCGCTGACGACCGCGAGGGCGCGCAACTTGCCGGACTGCACAAGCGGATTCACCGCCGCCAGGGTGTCTATGCCCAGGCTCACGTCCGCGCGCACCACACCGATGTCGGCCTCGGCACTGCCTTTATACGGAATGGCGGAGAACTTCACGCCGGTGGCATTGGCCAGCATCTCACCGGCCAGGTGCGGCGCCGAGCCGGCGCCGAAGGTGGCATAGGTCACGGTGCCCGGCTCGGCCCTGGCTTTGGCCAGCAGGTCCTTGAGGGTTTTGTAGGGCCCGGTGGCCGAGGTCACCAGCACCAGCGGCGTACGCGCGACCATGGCGATGGGCGACAGCTGCTTGAAGGGGTCGTAGCCCAGCTTGCTGCGCACCGCAGGGTTGACGGTGTAGCTGCTGGAGCCTGAAAACAGCAGCGTGTAGCCGTCAGGCTCGGCCGCGATCACCATGCCCACGCCAATGGCCGTGGCGGCGCCGGGCTTGTTGTCGATGATCACCGGCTGGCCCAGGCGGGCACTGAGCCGCTCGCCGATGATGCGGGCCGCCACGTCGGTGCCGCCGCCCGGCGGGAAAGGAACCACCATCCGTATCGGCTTGGCGGGCCAGGTCTGCGCCTGCGCCAGGCCCGGCAGCGCGAGGGCCGAACAGGCAGCGCCAACCAGGAGCGCCGAGTGAAGCAGGGACCGGCGTGAAGTGAAAGGCATGGGCATCTCCAGTGAGGTGGCAGCTACAACAAAAAAACTCAGGCGGCGTCCGGCGCGGCATGCCAGGGCAACCCGCCGGGCTCGCCCAGGTCCCAGTAAAGGCCTGCCATGATGCGCAGGCCCTCGCGCGCCACCGGCGCCAGCAGGTGTTCGTCGGGCGCATGCTGCGCGCAGGCGGGGTAGGAGTGCGGCACCCACAGCGTGGGCAGGCCCAGCAGGTCCGCGAACACGTCGTTGGGCAGGGAGCCGGCCAGGTTGGGCAAGGTGACGGCCGGTTTGCCGCTGCTCAGCGCGATGGAGCGCTGCGCCCAGCCCACCCAGGGGTGGTCCAGGTCCAGCCGCGTGGCCGCGCCGGTGAGTGTGATCGCCACCTCGACCCGGTTGAAGCCGCAACGGTCCAGGTGTTTACGCAGGATATCGGCGAGGTCCTGGTAAGGCGTGCCGACCACAAAGCGCAATTGGCAATGGGCCACGGCCTCGGCGGGAATCGCGTTGACGGGACGCTGCGGCGAGCCGGCGCCCAGTGCCAGCACTTCAATCGTGTTCCAGCCCATGAGGCGTTCGGCCGCGCTGAGGCCGGGTTCGCCCCAGCCGGCGTCGGGCACCGGGTCGTCCACATCGCCGCCTATGGCGACATTGGCCAGCGCATGCCGCACAGAAGCGGGCAGCTCCCCCGGCCTGAGGGCCTCGACCAGGATGCGGCCTTGCGCGTCAACCAGCGAAGCCACGGCGCTGGCCAGCACGGTGGCCGGATTGAGCAAGGCGCCGCCCCAGTTGCCAGAGTGGTAGGCCTTGTCGCGTGCGCGCAGGCGCAGGCTGAAATTGACCGCGCCGCGCGAGCCCAGAAAGAGCGTGGGCTTGTCGGCATGCACGCGCGGGCCGTCGCAGGCGATCAGGAGGTCGGCCTTGAGTTGCTCGCGCTGGCTTTCGCAGAAGGCGTGCAAGCCGGGTGAGGCGGCCTCCTCGCCCATCTCGAGCAGCAGCGTGGCGTTGTAGCCGAGGCGGCCGCCGCGCGCCTTGACCACACTGGCCAGCGCGCCGAGGTTGACGGTGTGTTGGCCCTTGTTGTCAGCGGTGCCGCGGCCGTACCAGCGATCGCCTTCGCGCACCAGGGCCCAAGGCTGCAAGCCTTCGCGCCAGCGCCCTTCCTGGCCGCTGACCACGTCGCCGTGGCCGTAGGTCAGCACGGTGGGCAGCGCCGCATCTTCGACGCGGCGCGCGACCAGGAAAGGCCCGGCGCCCTCGACAGGATTGGGCAGGACGCTGCAGGAAAAGCCGAGCGCGCGCAGTGAGTCCGTCATCTCGCCGTGCAGGTAGCCGGCCAGCGCGGGATTGGGCCGGCCGGTGTCACTTTCGGTTTGCAGCGCAACGCGCCTTTGCAGGACGTCGAAAAAATGGCCGTCATCAAACCAGGCCGCGGCGGCATCAAGACAGTCGGATCTCAGCATGTTTCACCGTTTTTTTTAGAGGGGCCGCGCGATGTGAGAGCCCGGCATGAAGCCAAATGTAGGAAGAATCAGGCTTTACTACAATGAGAGATATCGCAACAAGCCATTGCCTTTTTGGCAAACAACGGTTTTAAGCCCGGATCACCTTCGCATGAAGACCTCTTTTTTCAGCACGCAGATCCGCTACTTCCTCGAAGTGGCCCGCACCGGTTCGGTCAGCCAGGCCGCGGTGCAGCTGCATGTGGCGGCGTCGGCTGTGAGCCGCCAGGTCGGCAAGCTGGAAGACCAGCTGGGCTGCGCGCTGTTCGAGCGCAAGGCGCGCGGCATGGTGCCCACGGATGCGGGCGAGCGCCTCATGGCCCATGTGCGCGCGGGCAGCGACGATGCCGAACGCGTGATGGAGCAGGTGCGCGGCCTGGCCGGCCACAGCGCGCGGCGGGTGCGCGTGGCCTGCACCGAGGGGTTCGCGACAGGCTTCATGCCCGAGGTCATGACGGCCTTTCGCCGCAGCCACCCCGAGGTGCTGATCGAGTTGAGCGTGGGTTCTCCGGAAGCGGTCAGCCGCCTGCTGCTGCAGGGCGAAACCGACGTGGCGCTCAAATACACTGTGGCGCCCGAAAAAGGCATGACGGTAAGGCACGTGGCCACCGCCCCGATATACGCGCTGATGCTGCCCACGCATCCGCTGGCGCGGGCCCGCACGGTAACGGCGGCCGGCGTCGTGAAGTATCCGCTGGGCATCAGCGCCAGGGGCATGACAGGCCGCCAGCTTTTCGACATGGTGGCCAGCATCCAGGGCTTGCAGTACCAGGCTTCGGTGGTCAGCAATTTTTCCTCGGCGCTGCTGCCCAGCGTGCGCGGCGAGGACATCGTGCTGTCGGGCTACCTGACGGCCGCGCACCTCATACGCCGGGGCCAGCTGGTCGCCGTGCCGTTTGCCGAGCCGCAGTTGCACCAGCGTGTGCTGCAGGTGCTGTCGCTCGAGGGGCAGACACCGGCGCCGCTGGTGCAGGCCTTCACCACACAGTTGATCGCCGCCATACGCCAGTCGGGTGACGGCATGGCGCCGGCCCGCAAACGCGCCGCCAAAAAGAGCGGCTGACACCCTGCCCTTTAAAACCGGCTCTTAGAACCTGTTCATGGTCTAAACGAGGCCGCGTTGGGGTGCAATCGGGATCAGTGGGCTGACCGGGCACGCTGCATGGGCTAATGCCCATGCAAGGGCTCGGGTGGCTCAATCGCCCGACCGCACAGCCGGTCGGCTGTGCGTCGTGCAGCTGCCCCAATGGGGATGCAAACGCGACCGCGTTTGCGTCACCCCGACCCGGAGGGCAAGCGGCCCCGTTTAGACCATGAACAGGTTCTTACAGCCCCGGCAGGGGTAGCAGCTTGCCCTCGGCCGATGAAGGCCGCGCAATGCACAGCACGCGCGATAGCGTGGGCGCGATGTCCACCACCTCCACCCGCGCATCGACACGCCCAGGTTTTACCCATGCGGGGCCGTACATGAGGATGGGCACCTGCGTGTCATACGGGTGCGGCGAGCCGTGCGTGGCGACCGTGTTGCCGAACATCCACCCGGGCTTGAGCGAGTACTGCACGTCGCCCGACACATCGGCATGCCAGGACTTTTGCATTTGCTCAAAGTACGGCGCGCCGGCGCGGCTGCCGCTGGCCAGCTCGCGGCGCGTGTAGGCCGCGGCAAAGCCGGGCTCGGCCATCAGCAGCGTGCGGGTTTCTTCGGCCAGTGCATTGGCGTCCACCTGCTTCTGCGCGACAAGCTGTTTGTTGAACAGGACGCTGGAACCGGAATAACCGGCGGCCCAATTGCCTTCGCCAAAGCGCTTTTCAAGGCCTGCGTTCACGCGCGCCAGCACCTGGCTGCTGTTGACGCGGCCGGCCTCGCGGCCCTGGCTGGCGTTGTATTCGGGTGCGGGCATGAAGCCATGGTCGGCGGTGAGCACGGCGATGTAGCTGTCTTTGCCGATGCGGGCGTCCAGGTCCTGGAAGAAGGCCTGCAGCAGGCGGTCGAGCTGCAGCAGGTGGTCGTGCGAGAGGCGCGACTCGGCGCTGAAGGCGTGGTTCACGTAGTCGTGGCCCGAGAGGCTGACCGAGAGAATGTCGGGCGTGTCCCCCTGCCCGAGCTTCTCGCCGGCGATGGATGCGCGGGCAAAGTCAAGCGACATGGCATCGACATAGGGGCCGCGCAGCAATGAGGTGTAGAAACGCGGACCCGGCGCGGCGTCATCCGGTGCGCCATACAGGGCGGGCAAACCGCCGCCTGCGGGGCCGTACCATTTTTGCTGGTCGGGCACCGAACGCGCATAGGCCGCCTCGGGCAGCAGGGCCTTCCATTCAGCCTTGAAGTAGCGGTCGGCAGGCTTGCCGGCATTGAAGTTGTTCACCCACGCCGGGTGCGCCGCCATGTAGTGCGTGCTGGACGCGAACTGCCCGGTCGCGCCCATGTACATATAGGCGATGCCGGTTTTTCCGGCGGGCAAGATGGCGCCGCGGTCTTTGCCGGATATGCCGATGACTTTGGAGCGGCCGTCTGCGCGCCGCAGCACGTCGCCCACGGTTTCAGCCTTGAGGTTTTTCGGGCTGGTGCCGTCAAGCGCATTGGTGGCGTGGCCGATGTAGGTGGCCGAAGTGTCGCCGGTGCAGTACACCGGCTCGGCTGTGATCGGGTCGCGCCAGTCATTGCCGATGATGCCGGTGCGGTGCGGATAGGCGCCCGTGAGCATGGTGGCGTGGCCTGCGGCCGTGACGGTAAAGGCATGGCCGTAGTGGGCGTTGGCAAACCAGGCGCCGCGATCCAGAAAACGCGCGAAGCCGTCGGGTGCAAGCTGGTCGCGGTAGTCCAGCACCTGGCGTTGCGGCAAACCGTCGACGACGAGAAACACCACCAGTTTGGGGCGCGGCGCGCTGCCTGATGCATTGGCCGATGTACCCGGCGCGGCGGCGCAGTTGGCCAGCAATACTGCGGCCAAAGCCGACATCATCAATCGTAAAAAAGTGTGCGTTTTCATGGTGCTGATGCTAGTGGCATTCCGGTGGGTGCGGAACCCGTAAACACCCGCGTAAAGCGCGCCGTGATTGAACTTTTGTTTGCGCGCATCGCGCACAACTGCCTCGCAATGGCCTCGCAACGGCCTCGCATCGGCGTTTGCGAAGTTGCAAAGAAATGTTGCGGGCTTTGCCCAGATGCATTTCTGCCACTATTCAAGCGCACCTTTTATGTGCGGGGATTGACGGGGATTTTGCTTATGGGGCAGGATGGCCCTCATGGTGAACAGTGTTGCGCCCTATGTTGCGCCCCCCGGGCATGTCGAAGTCGAGCGTGTGGTGACGGCCAGCATCTGCCACGTGAGGGAAGGCATCTTCTCGCAGATGGAAAACATCCGCACGGCTTCGCTGCGGAACAACGCGGTACACGACGTCCGCGCCGTGTTGCTGCACCAGAGCGGCTGGTTTTTGCACTGGATGGAAGGCCCCGCGCCGTCGGTGCATAGCCTGCTGCAAATTCTGGCGCAAGACCCGCGCCACCATTCACCACACACATTGCACACCAGCCGGGGCCAGCGCATCCTGCCCACACCGTGGTCCATGATGATGTCGCAGGCCACAGAGTCGGCCGTGCATTTCGGCCGGCGCGTCATGGCGCTGCGCGAGCAGTTTGAAAAAGGCATCCAGTACGCGCCCTCTTCCGTGCTGCGGCGCCTGTCTGCGCCCATGCAGTTGCCTCAGGCGCAAGGCCTGCCTGACCCGGAAGCGTTTCACCGCGTCGGCATTTGCGCCGCTGGCGGCAACGAGGCCTTCGCGATGGTCGGCTGGCTGGCTGCGCAACTGGGCGGCACCGTGGCCAAACGGCGCTTTGCCGGCGAGCAGGACATGGACGGCAGCAGCGAGTATGTCGAGTTCATGGAGGGCCAGCACCCCTGCCGAATGATTGCCGTGGCGCGCAACGGCCTGGCCCACGGCCTGCGCCGGGCTTTTCTGCCCGACTGGCCGCATTTTGTGATGCTGTTTTGCGGCACGCCCAAATTTGACGATGCGCTCATGGCCCGCATGGTCGCAGCCTGCGAAGGCTTGCCCGTCACGCCCACCCTGCTGGGCATCGCACCGGACGCCGGCACCCACCAACGCATGCAGGGCATGGCCGTGGAGGCGCACCTGGCCTATGTGGCGGCCAGCACCGCCAGGCCCGACGACTGCACGGCCATCTGGATGGCTGTGCATGAGCAGCTCCAACGGGCCGGCGAGCCACCCAGCTCGGTGTGGGACGTGCCGCGCATGGTGGCCTGAGGCGCACCCGCGCGTGACGGCAAGCTTGCGCAAATACCTAATTGCTATTAATTCGGTAGCTACATCCCTATGCAGCTATTGGGCTGGAGCCCGATTTTCCTAAAATTTCAAAGGAAAACCTGCTGCAGGCATATGACAGGGGCCGCGAGCACCAGGCATGCGCCGATACACTGCGGGGCATGAAAAAAGAAGACATCGCCCCATTCTTCGCCACGCTGAAAGCCGCCAACCCCATGCCGGTGACTGAACTCGAATACACCAGCGTGTTCGAGTTGCTGGCTTCTGTGCTGCTCAGCGCGCAGGCCACAGATGTAGGCGTGAACAAGGCCACGCGCAAGCTCTACCCCGTGGCCAACACGCCGCAGGCGATTCTTGATCTGGGGCTGGAAGGCCTGGAGTCGTATATCCGCACCATCGGCCTGTACCGCACCAAGGCCAAAAACCTGTTGGCCACCTGCGAAATACTGTTAAAGCAACATGGCGGCCAGGTACCGCGCACACGCGAGGCGCTGGAGGCCCTGCCCGGCGTGGGTCGCAAGACGGCCAATGTGGTGTTGAACTCGGCGTTTGGCGAAGCGGTGATGGCGGTCGACACGCACATCTTTCGCGTCAGCAACCGCACGGGCCTGGCGCCCGGCAAAAACCCGCTGGAGGTCGAATTGAAACTGCTCAAGCGGGTGCCGGCCGAATACCTGGTGGACGCACACCACTGGCTCATCCTGCATGGGCGCTACGTGTGCATTGCACGCAAGCCCCTGTGCTGGCAATGCGCGGTGGCGCCCTGGTGCGACTTTGAGCCCAAGACGCCGCCGCCGGCGGCGTAACAGCGGGCTAACCGGGAACGCGCTTTTAGCGGCGAAAATGCATCGTCTTATCGCAGTAGCCTTGAAAGGAATCATGAATGTTGTGGAAGCTGATAAAAGACCTGACCGTCAGGCCCAAACAGTTGGAGCTCAAAGCCAGCCCGCAAACTGCTCATGTACCTGTGGCTGGCACAAAGCTGAAATTGCATATCGGGGGGAAACAGCCAAAGGAAGGCTGGAAAATATTAAATGCGTTGGACGGTGAAGGCGTGGATTTTGTGGGCAATGTCCGCAACCTGAGCGAATTCCCGGACGACTGCTGCGAAACCATATACGCGTCGCATGTCATGGAACACGTCGGGCAAACGGATTTTCTTGAGACGCTGAAAGGAATTCACCGAATACTTTGCAAAGGCGGTGATTTCTATTTTTCCGTGCCGGATCTTGAAGTCCTCTGCAGGCTGTTCCTTGACCCCAACCTGGATATCGAGCAGCGTTACCATGTCATGAGGATGATGTTTGGCGGACAGACCGATGAGTACGACTTTCACTATATCGGCCTGAGCCATGAGTTCATGCTTGATTTCTTTCGCACAGCGGGATTTGGCGACGTCAGGAAAGTCGATTCCTTTGGGCTATTCAACGACACAAGCGACTACAGACCGTACGGCACCCCGATCAGCCTGAACCTGGTGGCCCGCAAAATTTCGTAAGGCAAATGTCATCCCGGCACTAATGCAATTTTCGCAGCGGCGTTCTTGCCTCCACCGGATTTCTTTTCCAACAACAAGATCGACGCCTGCGCTTCGCAGTGCGTCGACTTTCGTGTGAGCTTCCTGGTTTTTGTGCGCGGCGGTTAGCGCGCGAAGGTGCCGTCAGCGCGAATCATCGTCAGATTGACGAAGCGCGAACCCAGGTTGCTCTGCTTGTTGTAGGTGACGGCGAAGCCGCCCAGGTCTTCACTGGTGAAGCTTTCGAGCGTGCTGATCAGCTTGGCGCGCGTGATGGGCGCAGGCGTCTTTTGCAGGGCGCGCACCACCAGCTTGGCGTTCAGGAAACCTTCCATGCTATTGTAGCTGAATTTCTTGTCGGCGGTTCCCAGAATCACGGCCTGGTACTCCTTCACGATGGCGTTGCCCAGTTCGGTGAACGGATAAGGCACCACTTGCGAGGCGATGGTGCCGGCGGCCGCCTCTTTCAGCTCGGCATGCAGGCCCGACGACACGCTCAGCACCATGAACTGCGCGCTGGCGCCCTTGGCCTTGTATGCCTTGATGAAAGCGGCATTGGGCTTGGCCTGGGCGATCAGCAGCACAGCTTGCGGCTGTGCGGCGGAGATCACGTCGACCGCCTTGGCCACATCGACGGTACCGCGCGGCACGGGCGCCACGGCAGCAGGCTTGGCGCCGCGCTTTTGCATGGCGGCGGTCATGGCGTCCAGGCCTTCTTTGCCGAAGGCGTCGTCCTGGTAAGCGACGGCGATCTTGTTGATGCCGATGGTCCAGGCGTGGTTGACGGCCGCTTCGATCTCGTCGGTGGTGCTGGCGCGCACATGGAACAGGTTGGGCACATACGGATCGCGCAGCGACTTGGCGCCGCTGGTGTTGCCGATCTGGGCGATGCCCGCGGCCTGCACGATGGGAACGATCTTCAGCATGTTGGCCGTGCCGCGAAAGCCGACCAGGGCCACCGCATTCTGGTCGATCAAGGCCTTGGTGTTCTCGGCAGTCTTGTCGGGGTTAAAGCCGTCGTCCAGGCTGACGAGCTTGATCTTCTCGCCGCGGACGCCGCCCTTTTTGTTGATGTCGTCAAAGTAGGCATTCATGCCGCGCACGTAGTCGGTGGTGAGTGCGGCGCTGGTGCCCGACAAGTCGCCCGAGTGGCCCAGCACGATATCGGCAGAAGCAGATGAGGCGGCAAGGCCCAGAAACAGCGCGGCCAGCAAATTGCCGGCCTTTGGAAAATAAACAGCTTTCATGAAACGAATCCCTACCTTTATTAGTAAAAAAGTTAACCAATTCAAACGAAAAACACAATGCGAACTCCAAAGCAAGTTCAATGCACGGAAAAAACCAGCGATTAAACCAATCGAAGCAATATGACAACTTACAAGGAAGAAGCTCCTGCAAAAAAAGAAAAACGAAGACCGCAAAACTTCTCATGAAAAAAGCCGGCACTAGCCGGCTTTTGCTTCCGGTGCGCTGTGGTGTCAGGCATCAACCCTGACCTGGGCCTGCTGGGCCACCTGCGCCCACTTCTTCTGCTCAGCCTTGATGAAGGTGGCGAATTTCTCGATGCTGCCGCCGCCGTCTTCGGCGCCGTACAAGTCCATCTTTTCCTGCACGTCGGGCATGGCCAGCACTTTGTTGACGTCTTCGTTCATGCGCTGCACCATCGCATGCGGCATTTTGGACGGGCCCATGAGGCCGTACCACACGGTGGCTTCAAAGCCGGGGAAGCCGGACTCGGCCATGGTAGGCACGTTGGGGTGACCCTTGGCGCGCTTGAGGCGCGTCTGCGCCAGCGCAATCGCCTTGCCGCTTTTGACATGCGGCGTCGCCGAGGTCATGGTTTCAAAGCAGTAGTTGACCTGCCCGCCGATCAAATCGACCAGCGCCGGGCCGGAGCCGCGGTACGGAATGTGCAGCGCAAAAATCTTGGCCTGCAGCTTGAACATCTCCAGCGCAAAGTGCTGGGCCGAGCCGCCGCCCGCCGACGCAAAGCTGATCTGCCCCGGCTTGGACTTGCACAGCGCCACCAGGTCTTTCACGGTTTTGGCCGGCTGATCTGCGTTGCAGATGAGCATGTTGGGCGTGACGCCGACCATGCTGATAGGCACGTAGTCGCGCTCGGGGTTGTAGCCCAGCTTCAGGCCCATCGCCGGCGCCAGCGCATGGCTGTTGATATGCGCCATCAGCAGCGTGTTGCCGTCGCCGGGTTGCTTGGCCACATAGTCAGCCGCGATCACGCCGGCAGCGCCGCCCTTGTTCTCGATGATCACCGAGATGTTCCACATGGTGGAGAGCTTTTGCCCGACCACGCGCGCCAGCGCGTCAGTACCACCGCCCGGCGGGAAGCCCACCACAATGCGCACCGGCCCATTGGGCAGGGTTTGCGCCCTGAGCATGGGCGATGCCACCATGGCTGCCGTGGCCGCGGTTGCGCTGATAAACGTTCTGCGTTGCATGGTTTCCCTCCTGATGGGTAATTTAAATAAGCTCGGTGACAGTTTGACGTTGGGGTTGACGTTGGGGTTGAAGCTAACGGTTTTTTCGGCTTTCCGGTTTTCGTCTTTTTTTGGACCCTGGAGCTTTGGGGCTTTGAGCTCAGGCCGCCTTGCGCTGCGGCACCACCGCCGCATGGCTGGAAAAATGGTCCATCGCGGCCTGCACACCCGAGCCTGCGAGCTTGACGCCAGCAATTTTCAGGCCCATCTCACAGCCAGCGAGCGCAGCCATCAGCGTGAGGTCGTTGCAGTCGCCCAGGTGGCCGATGCGGAACATCTTGCCCTTGACCTTGCCCAGGCCGGTGCCCAGCGAGCAGTCAAAGCGTTCGTAAATAATTTTTCGCACCGCATCGGCGTCAATGCCTTCGGGCGTCATCACACCGGTGAGCACCGGCGAATACACAGCCGGGTCGGCGCACTGGATCTGCAGGCCCCAGGCCTTGACGGCGGCGCGCACACCCACGGCCCAGCGCTGGTGGCGGGCAAACACGGTTTCCAG
Source organism: Polaromonas sp. (assembly GCA_021153985.1). Taxonomy (GTDB): domain Bacteria; phylum Pseudomonadota; class Gammaproteobacteria; order Burkholderiales; family Burkholderiaceae_C; genus Polaromonas. The sequence goes on along the minus strand of JAJKJM010000166.1, from coordinate 10,954 downwards.
GCCGTGTTCAAGCAGCATGTCGCAGGCTTCGCTCAGCGCGTACAGCAAGTTGGTGTTGGGGGTCGACGGCCAGTAGCCGGTCTTGTTCATCTCGATGATTTCGTCCCAGGCCCAGAAGGCTTTGGGCAGCGTGGCTTTTTTGCTGGCCTCGATGGCTTTGGCCGAGACGGCGTTAAAGCTGATGCCGGGCGGCAGCATCAAACCTTTTTGCGAGCCGCTGATGCTGACGTCGACACCCCACTCGTCGTGGCGGTAGTCGGCGGAAGCCAGGCCAGAGATGGTGTCGACCAGCAGCAGTGCGGGGTGTTTGGCCGCATCCATCGCCTTGCGCACGGCGGCGATATTGCTGGTAACGCCGGTGGAGGTTTCGTTGTGCACCACGCAGACCGCCTTGATGCTGTGCTGGGTGTCGGCCTTCAGGCGCTCTTCAATCAGGTGGGCCTGCACGCCGTGGCGCCAGATGTCGGCGCCGGGATAGCCGATGACTTCGGTCTTCAGGCCCAGGCGCGCGGCGAGCTTTTGCCACAGCGCGGCGAAGTGGCCGGTTTCATACATCAGTACGTGGTCGCCGGGGTTCAGTGTGTTGCACAGTGCGGCTTCCCACGCACCCGTGCCGGAGGCCGGGTAAATGATGACGGGCTGTTTGGTCTGGAAGATTTTCTTGATGTCGGCCAGGACCTTCAGGCCCAGCGCCGCAAATTCGGGGCCGCGATGGTCAATCGTGGGCAGGCTCATGGCCCGCAAAATGCGGTCCGGCACAGGCGACGGGCCGGGAATTTGCAAGAAGTGACGGCCCGTGGGGTGAAAGTCAAGCGTCAACATGGCGTGGGAGCTCCTGAAGTAAGCCCCTATTTTTTGCATACAAAATTCATTTGTCAATAGCCCAAAGGGTTACAGTTTGATTTGACACCCGGGTTTTTTGCATACAAAATTTAACCATGGCTGCTGAAATCATCCCCATCCCCCGCGCTGCGCTGCATGAACAGGTGGCCCACCGGCTGCGCCAGATGCTGGTCGAGAACCGCATTTCACCCGGTGCCAAGCTCAATGAACGCGAGCTCAGCGAGATCCTCAACGTCTCGCGCACACCCCTGCGCGAGGCCATCAAGATGCTGGCGGCCGAAGGCCTGGTGGAGCTGTTGCCCAACCGCGGCGCGATCGCGGTGGAGCTGACAGAAGCCGACGTGCTCAATACCTTTGAAGTGATGGCGGGGCTGGAGGCCCAGTCCGGCGAACTGGCGGCCCAGCGCATCACCGATGCCGAGCTGTCCGAAATCAAGGCCATGCATTTCGAAATGATGGCCGCCTATACCCGCCGCGATTTGCCAAGCTACTACCGGCTCAACTCCGCCATCCACAGCGCCATCAACGCGGCCGCCAAGAACCCGGTGCTCACCAGCACCTACACGCAGGTCAATGCGCGCTTGCAGGCACTGCGCTTTCGCTCCAACCAGGACGAAGAAAAATGGAAATCAGCCGTGAAAGAACACGAGCTGATGGTGGCAGCCCTGGAAGCGCGCGACGGCGCCGCCATGCGCGACGTGCTGATGCGCCACCTGACCAGCAAGCGCGATGTGGTGGTGCAGCAGCTGCGCGCCATCAATGCCAACAGCAAGAGCAGCGCCAAGGCCTGAGCCTTGCAGGCTGGGCCCGAGCCCGGTTTTGAATCCAGACAAACGGGCAGGCAGATAGCCCCCACACAAAAGCGAATGCCGCGATGAACGCTCCCCTTCCCCTCAAGATCACCCGAGAGGCCGCAGCCCAGGCCTATGACGGCGTTGCCCGTGTGAGCAATGAAATCGCAGGCCGCCTGGCCGCCAGGCTGGCCGCCGAAACCCAGGGCGAGGTGCTGTTCTCGCCCGCCGACCGGGGCCGCTACGCCACCGACGCGTCCATCTACCAGGTCACGCCCGTGGGCGTGTTTGTGCCGCGCACCACAGCCGACGTCAAAATCGCGCTCGACATCTGCCGCGACATGCAGGTGCCCATCGTGCCGCGCGGCGGCGGCACCAGCCAGTGCGGGCAAACCGTGGGCACGGGCCTGGTGATCGACTATTCCAAACACGTGCGAAACATCATCGAGGTGGACCTGAACGAACGCACCGCCGAGGTAGAGCCCGGCATCGTGCTGGACCATCTCAATGCAGCGCTGAAGCAGCACGGCCTGTGGTACCCGGTGGATGTGTCCACCAGCGCGCAGGCCACGCTGGGCGGCATGGCGGGCAACAACTCGTGCGGCAGCCGCAGCATTGCCTACGGCAACATGGTGCACAACGTGCTGGGCGCGACCGCCTGGCGGTCTGATGGCAGCTTGCTGGAGCTGGGGCGCTACGGCACGGCCGGCGGTGCTGCGCGCGAGCTGGGCGACTATGTCAAGGCACTGTCCGACGCATTGAAGCCCGAGCTGGAGGCGCACTGGCCCAAGGTGATGCGCCGCGTGGCGGGCTACAACCTGGACATCTTCAACAACCAGAGTGAAAAGCCTTACACGCGCGACGGGTCCGTCAACCTGGCGCATCTGCTGATCGGCAGCGAAGGCACACTGGCGCTGACCAAATCGCTCAAGCTGCGCCTGTCTGAACTGCCGCGCACCAAGGTGCTGGGCGTGGTGAATTTTCCAACCTTCTACAAAGCCATGGACACGGCCCAGCACATCGTGCAGCTGGGCACTGACGGCACGCTGAGCGCGGTCGAGCTGGTGGACCGCACCATGATTGAGCTGTCGCTGCAAAACCCGGCCTTTGCGCCCACGGTGCGCACCGCGCTCATCGGCCAGCCCGATGCGATTTTGCTGGTGGAGTTCTCGGGCAACTCCAAGGCCGAGCTGGCGCCCAAGATGCGCCAGCTGGTCGAGCTGATGGGCGACCTGGGCTTGCCCGGCTCGGTGGTCGAGATGATCGACGATGCACCGCAGAAAAACCTCTGGGAAGTGCGCAAGGCGGGCCTGAACATCATGATGAGCCTGAAGGGCGACGGCAAGCCGGTCAGCTTCATTGAAGACTGCGCGGTGCCGCTGGAGCATCTGGCCGAGTACACCGATGCGTTGACGCAGGTCTTTCGCAAATACGGCAGCAAAGGCACCTGGTATGCGCATGCCTCGGTGGGCACGCTGCATGTACGGCCCATTCTGGACATGCGCCAGGGCGGCGACAACGGCGGCGCGGCCAAGATGCGCGCGATTGCCGAAGAGGCCTCTGCCCTGGTGCGCCACTACAAGGGCGCCTACAGCGGCGAACATGGTGACGGCCTGTGCCGCGGCGAATGGATCGAATGGCAGTTCGGCCCGAAGATCAACGATGCGCTTGCGCAGATCAAAAATTACCTGGACCCGCTCAAGCTGCTGAGCCCCGGCCGCATCATCGACCCGCCCAAGATGGACGACACCCAGCTGATGCGCTTTCCGCCCAGCTACAAAGTCATCCCGATCAAGACCGCGCTGGACTGGAGCGCGTGGGACGTGCAGAACGACCCAGTGACCGAGCAGACCAGCGCGCCGGGCACGGGCGGCGACCCGGCGCACGGCTTTGCCAAGGCCGTGGAGATGTGCAACAACAACGGTCACTGCAGGAAGTTCGATGCCGGCACTATGTGCCCCAGCTACCGTGCCACCCGCGACGAAAAACATTTGACGCGCGGACGCGCCAACACGCTGCGCCTGGCGCTGAGCGGCCAGCTGGAAGGCCTGAGCGCGCAGGACGCCTTCACCAGCGAGGCCGTGCAAGAAGCCATGGATTTGTGCGTGGGTTGCAAGGGCTGCAAGCGCGATTGCCCCACCGGCGTGGACATGGCCAAGATGAAGGTGGAGTTTTTGCACCACTACAAGGCCAGGCACGGCCATACGCTCAAAGACCGGCTGATCGCCGGCCTGCCTGACTACGCGCACTGGGCGAGCCGCTTTGCGCCGCTGCTGAATCTGCGCGACAAGATTCCGGGCCTGGCTGCCTGGAGCGAAAAACTGCTGGGCCTGTCGGCCCGCCGCACGCTGCCGCAGTGGCGCAGCAACACCTTCTGGACACGCCTGGATGAGTCTGGCGGGCCCGGCGCGGCGCCGCACGGCCGCATCCATACCGCCAGCCGCGACGAGGTGCTGGCCGCGACCCGGCCGGTGGTGCTGTTTGTGGATACCTTCAACGGCTACTTTGAATCTGAAAACGCCCTGGCCGCGCTCAAGGTGCTGCAGGCAGCCGGCTACACCGTGCACGTGGCGGCAAAAACCGTGGCCGACGGCAAGAGCCTGTGCTGCGGCCGCACCTACCTGGCCAACGGCATGATTGACAAAGCCAAGGCCAAGGCGCGCGAGGTGGTGGGCGCCCTGCTGCCCTTCGCCGAACGCGGCATAGCCATCGTCGGGCTGGAGCCCTCTTGCGTGCTGACGCTGCGCGACGAGATGCTGGTGATGGGCCTGGGCGACGCGGCGCAAACCATCAGCCGGCACGCGCTGCTGCTTGAAGAGTTCCTGGCGCGCGAGGCCGCCGAGGGCAAGCTCGAAATGCTCAAGGGGCGGCTCAAGCCCTCAACCCAGCCCATCTTGCTGCATGGCCACTGCCACCAGAAGGCGTTTGGGGCGGTCAGCCCCATCATCGATGTGCTCAAGCTGATCCCGGGCGCCCAACCGGAGTTGATCGAGTCCAGCTGCTGCGGCATGGCCGGCAGCTTTGGTTATGAAGCGAGCCACTATGAGGTGTCGATGCAGATGGCTGAGCTGAGCCTGCTGCCGGCGGTGCGCAAGCAGCCCGACGCGGTGGTGGTGGCCGACGGCACAAGCTGCCGCCACCAGATCAAGGACGGCGCGCAGCGCGAGGCAATTCATGTGGCGGTGCTGCTGGCGCGGCAGCTGCAGGGTTGACGCGCCAGGCGTGCTGACGCCCGAAATCACCGGTTTGCTATCGTTTCAGGAGCTGGCAGCCCAGGTGGCTATTGGGCTGCAGCCCGTTTTGGCATTATTTTTTCTTCAGCAAGGCGGCCACCGCCTCCAGCTCGTTCGTCCACACGCCGCCTGACCACCCGGGTGGCAGGCGAGCTACATCCTCCGCGCTGTCTATTCCTGTCGAAAACCCGCCGCCGTGATAAGGCCCGATCAGCACGGCCATGCTGCCCGCTGCCTGCATGCGCGCCTGAAAACGGCCCGGCCAGCCCCAGAGCCAGGGCGCGACATTGATGGGAACCAGCACCGCGCTGCGTTCACACGCGGCAGGCACGATGCCCGTCCAGCCATAGGCCACATAGCGAAAGAGGCAGCTCTTCAAAGAGCTGCGGGAAGCCGTGCGGACACCGGCCACGCGTGCGCGCACCTGCGCCACAGGCTCATCACCACCGTAAACAATCAACCGGCCAAGCTGCTGGGGCGCAAGCCGCGCCAGCACGGCGGCAAGCAGCACGCCCTCGTTCGGATCGCGGCTCTTGACATTGATGACCAGGCCTTGCGCGGGAAAGGCGGCTAGCACCTCGTCCAGCGAAGGCATCAGGCCGACACCTTTGCCCCGAAACGGAAAGGTCTTTCCGCCATCGGCGGTGTAGCCGTAACCCACGTCCAGCTGCTTCAGCGCCGCCAGGGAATGCTCCCGCGTGACGCCCTTACCCTCGGTGCGGCAGTCCAGTGTCCAGTCATGAAACACGGCAAAGTGCCCATCGATTGTGGGATGCACGTCCAGCTCCACCCAGTCGGCCCCGGCGGCAAAACTCGCGCGCATCGACGCGAGCGTGTTCTCCAGGTAGGGGTGCGTTGGCGGCAGCATGCGCGCAGCCGTGCAGGTATCGTTCCGCAAATCCTTGTTGTCAAATTGCTGGGCGAGTCCGCGGTGCGCCAGCAGCACAGGCTTGCCGCCGGCGAGCGGCGTGAACAGGCTGGTGTTGTTCAGGAAGACCAGGCCGCAAAAGACGGCAAACCCGATGGCGGCGCGCGCGGCGGTTTTCATCTTCAGGCTAACAAAACACAATCGCCAGCAGTGCCGGGTCGTCCATGGCATTGAGCAGCACCCAGCCACCCAGGCGGTAAGCGGTGAAGATCGCTTGATCGATCAATTGGTAAAAAGTCATGTGCTTGGGATCGCAGGCGGTGTGGTGTGGTGTGGTGAATGAGGTGAGGCGTTTGGTGCCAAAAACGAGAGCCAAATTCACCGGAGGTCCAATGATAATAGGCGCAGTCAGCTATGTTTTTTGTAGCAAAGCATCAGTCCGGTACAAACTTCGCCTTGAAGGTCGCCTCATCCTCGGGCAGTTCCAGCGTCACCAGCTGGCCCATACGCATGTCGGCCAGCCGGCAGGCGCCAAAGAGGCTGTACCTGCCTTTGAGCGGATAGCTTTCCATATCGATCAGCATGAAGGAGTGCGGCACAAAGACCTGATACAGGAAAATTGTGCGATGCCGGTTGCGCGGCGATGGAAAGAGCTTGTAGTGCTCGGTGGTGATGCTTTCTGCGGCCATGGTGTGATGAGTGGGGGCAGACCTGGGGATGTCCTGCTCCTGACTGTAAGCTCTAGCCTTGGCTTTGCCCTGGCTGATTCTGCATTTTTACCTTCCTTTAGCTTCCTCAGCTTTCTTTAGCCTCCTTCCGCATGGACACCTTATGACCGAGCGCCATCCCACCCCCGGTAAAGAAGAAATCGCCCTGCTCGAGCCCTTCGACCGGCTGGGCCTGGACCAGATTGAAGTGGTGTCCACACCCACCCAGGCCCTCGACGCGCTGAAAGCGCTGTCGGGCGCCACGGTGCTGGGATTTGACACCGAGTCCAAACCTACGTTTGCCAGGAACGAGGCTTCCGAAGGCCCTCACATCGTGCAACTCTCGGCACTGGACAAGGCCTGGATCTTCCAGCTCGAAGACGCCGAATGCCGCCGCGTGGTGGGGCTGCTACTCAGTTCGCCCACCCTCATCAAGGCGGGCTTCGGTCTGGGCGACGACCAGCGCCGCATCATTCACAAGCTCGGGGTGGACCTGCAGGGCGTGCTGGATTTGAATGTGGTGTTCCGCGAGCGCGGCTACCGCAAGGACATGGGCGTGCGCGGCGCAGTGGCCGTGATGTTCAACAAGCGCTTTCTCAAATCCAAAAAAGCCGCCACGTCGAACTGGGCCAATCAACGGCTCACGGAGGCGCAGATTGTGTACGCCGCCAACGACGCGTATGGCGCACTGCGGGTGTACAAGGCGCTGGGCCTGGGATGAGTGCGCACCTCGGGCGGCGGCGATTACATTAAACCCAACAAGGAAATCTTCATGAACAAACTGTCCCTGCTCTCATCGCTGCTGATCGGCTGCGCCCTGCTCTCCGGCTGCGCTGCCGGGCTGGTCAGCAACACCGACAAACTCATCATCGTCTCGGGCCGTCCGTCACAGGTCGATGACGCCAGAGAAATCGCCGAGGCTGAATGCCAGAAGCGCGGCGCCTGGCACGCACGGATGATCAGCAAGCCGGCCGACAGGCAATACGGGTTTGAGTGCGTGCGCTGAGCCGGCCAACCGCTGTTAACTGCCATTAACCGCCGCCGGCGGGGCCGTTCGGATACGCGTCTTCTTGACAATGCCTGAGGGCGCAAACAAGACCACCAGCTCATTGGTGCCGGGCGCGTCGACCGCCGGCTTGTAGGCCTTTGCGCGGTACACCCAGACCTCGTAGCCGCTGTCGAACTTGACGACAGTGCCTGTGCCCAGGGCCGCGGCTACATCGGCCTTGGTGGACTTTCCGGCGACGATGGCGTCTTTTGCACCTTGCATCGTCATGGCGGCGTTGCTGAACTCAGGCAGCGCGTTGCGGGAATCCCGCTCGTCCAACGGGCTGGCGCAGCCGGCCAGCGCAAGGCAGGCGGCAAGCAAAGGTGCGAGGCCGCCGTATAACAACGGCTCGCGCTTTCCGCACATCTTCACCGGCGTCTTCATTCGCCATCCTCCATGTAGTCAAACTCGACCAAAGTGTCGTCAGGCCAGCTGCGGTCACCCAGCGGCAAGACATAGGTGCGGTCTACCAGCACTTCGCAGTCGCAATACGGCAGGTCGTTGTTCAGCCCGGGGTCGTCGCTCGCGGCGGCGTACAGCTTGTTGATCGGCAGGACCTCTTTTCGGTCGCCGGCCACCAGGGTGACGCTGAAGAGGGGCCGGTCTGCAAAGAAAAGATAGAGCGGATCCTTGCGGTCGCAATAGGACGGCGTGTCCAGGACCACCCTGGCCAGCCGGCCGACGATGTTGGTACTGTTGGAGACCAGGCCCGCCTCCATGCCCACCCGGCATTCAAGCCGCAAATCGCCCAGACGGCGTGTGTTGGGCGGCAGGCCCGGCGTGCGGATTTCGGTGCGCCAGGTCATGGTCTGCCTCTTGCGGTTCGGGATCACCTGCGCGTTCTCGTCATAGGCTTTTTGGTTGCGCGGCAGGGTAAAGGTATGGTCCGGCGCAATGGGCACTTCAAATGCCTCGGTAGAGCCGATGACTTCCATTTCAATGCGGCCCATGTCGGTCTCGCGCTTGCGCGGCAAGAGCTTGAAGCGCAGCGATGCACCAGGCGATGTAGCGCGCTCTTTCTCGAAGAGGTCCATGCCGCGGATCATCTTGCGGTAGGACTTCTCGACCGGATCCCGGTTGGCCTTGGTCGAGATCGTGACAGTCGGCAGTGTGGTGCGCGTGGTCGTTGTGCTTGGCGGCTGCTGGGCATTCGCGTTCATGCAGGCGGCCGCAGAGACGCAGGCGCACAGGGTGTGCGTTGCCAGCCGCAGTATGAAAGTTCGCATGGCGCCTTCGGTCGATAGAAGGGCATCGTAGGACGCGTGGCAATGCTGTGGTGTAGGACAACTCCAGCATTGCTGGAGCCGACACGCCGCGTAGCAAACGTGAAAACAGCGTGAAAACGGTGGCCACCCGCCAGCGTTAGAAGTCCCCGGTGCCGCCGCTAGCCAGGCTCTCGAACTTGGTGATCTTGTTAAGGAAAGCCAGCTTCACTGTGCCGGTGGGGCCGTTACGCTGTTTGCTGATGATGACTTCGGCGACACCCGGCTCCTTGCAGGCTTCTTTGGTGTAGTACTCGTCGCGGTAGATGAACATGATGATGTCGGCGTCCTGCTCGATGGCGCCGGACTCGCGCAGGTCGCTCATCATGGGGCGTTTGTCGGTGCGTGATTCGACGCCGCGGCTGAGCTGCGACAACGCAATCACCGGGCATTGCAACTCTTTGGCCAGCATCTTCAGGCCGCGCGAGATTTCGCCGACGGCGGTGGCGCGATTCTCTTCGGCCATGCCGCCCGAAACGCTCATGAGCTGCAAGTAGTCGACAACGATCAGGCCGAGCTTGCCGCACTGGCGCGCCAGGCGGCGGGCGTTGGCGCGCAGCTCGCTCACAGTGAGGCCTGGGGTTTCATCAATGTGCAGCGAGACGGTACGGAGCTTTTCAATCGCTTCCGTCAGGCGCGGCCATTCTTCGTCGGTCAGCGCGCCGGTGCGCAAATGCGTCTGGTCGATGCGGCCGATGGAGCCGACGATACGCACCGCGAGCTGCGAGGCGCCCATTTCCATGGAGAACACGGCGACGGGCAGGCCCTCGAGCAAGGCGACGTTTTCAGCAATGTTGATGGCCAGGGCCGTCTTGCCCATGGAAGGCCGAGCCGCCAGGATGATCAGGTCGCCGGCCTGGAAGCCGGACGTCATGCGGTCCAGGTCGTAAAAGCCTGTGGGCACGCCAGTGACGTCCTGCGGGTTCTCGGCCATTTCGGTCACGCGGTCGAGCAGGCTCACGACCAGCGTGTCCATACTCTGGAAGCCTTCCTTCATGCGCGAGCCCTGCTCGCCGATCTTGAAGATTTTCTGCTCGGCTTCGTCAAGGATGGCCGCGACGTCTTTGCCTTGCGGATTGAAGGCGTTGGTGGCGATTTCGTCGGAGGCAGAGACCAGCTTGCGCAGGATGGCTCGCTCACGCACGATCTCGGCGTAGCGGCGGATATTGGCGGCGCTGGGCACGTACTGTGCGAGCGAATTGAGGTAGCTCAGGCCCCCTACTTCGTCGGCCTTGCCCTGGTTCTGCAGGTACTCGTAGACGGTGATGATGTCAGCCGGCTTGGTGGCATTGATCAGCGCGCCCACGGCGGCGTAGATCAGCTTGTGTTCGGAGCGGTAAAAGTCTTCGTCCACCAGCAGGTCGCCGACGCGGTCCCAGGCGCCGTTGTCGAGCAGCAGGCCACCCAGGACACTGGATTCACCCTCAATGGAATGCGGCGGAATACGCAGTTGGGCGATCTGGCGGTCAGGGCTGTAGCCGGGATCGTCATAGGTGGAAAGTACGGCTGACATGGGTTTCCTTGGGAGAGCGTGAATGGTACGCCGTGAGCACAAATCACAGCGGGATAACGCTGTGGATAACCGGGGGAAATCGGGTGGAAATACGCCGGGAACTTGTGCACAGCCGTTCGATGCGCCCAGCAATGAAAAAAGCCGCTCGACGAGCGGCTTTTTTGCGGAGGGAGAAACGCTTAAGCGGTTTCGCCGTACACGGTGACGGTGATGTCCACTGCCACGTCGGTGTGCAGGGCGACGGTCACAGCGTGATCGCCAACAACCTTCAGCGGGCCATTAGGCATGCGGATTTGCGACTTCAGGACAGGGAAGCCCTGCTTGGTCAGCTCAGCCGAGATGTCGTGGTTGGTGACGGAGCCGAACAGGCGGCCGTCAACACCGGCTTTTTGCGTCAGCTTGACGGTGGTGCCGCCGAGCTTCTCGCCCTGGGCTTGCATTTCGGCCAGCTTGGCGGCCGCAGCCTTTTCGAGTTCGACGCGCTTGGCTTCGAATTCGGCCTTGTTGGCTTCCGTGGCGCGGCGTGCGCGGCCCGAAGGGATCAGGAAATTGCGTGCGTAGCCGTCTTTGACCTTGACGATTTCGCCCAGGTTACCGAGGTTCACGACTTTGTCGAGCAGAATGATTTGCATGGTCGCGCTCCTTACAGGGTACGGTGCTGGTCGCTGTAAGGCAGCATCGCGAGGAAG
>JAJKJM010000165.1 GCA_021153985.1 Polaromonas sp. | reverse complement strand
GATCGCCGCCGTCAGCGTCGTCTTGCCATGGTCCACGTGGCCAATCGTGCCAACGTTGACGTGCGGCTTGGTCCGCTCAAATTTGCCTTTTGCCATTTTTCAACTCCAGAAATTTATAAAGAGTTACAAAACCAGTTAACGAACTACAGCCGGCAGCAGCGCCTTGTACGCCGCGCCAGCTCAAAATATGGTGCCCTTTGCGGGAATCGGACCCGCGACCTCTCCCTTACCAAGGGAGTGCTCTACCACTGAGCCAAAAGGGCTAAATCAAAAAGCCAAAGACTTCAAACTCTCACAGCAATCCGGCACAAGATCAACAAACAGAGCCCGCAACACCCCAAAACCACGGTTTTGTGGAGCGGGAGACGGGAATCGAACCCGCGTCATTAGCTTGGAAGGCTAGGGTTCTACCATTGAACTACTCCCGCGCAGCTCTGCCAATTCAACTCACATCAAATCACTCGCGACTCAAAATACGCTTTACGCGACACACTTTTACGTGATTACTTTGCGCCGGCCGCTTGCCAAAAATCAAACAAAATCTGGTGGATGAGGCTGGATTCGAACCAGCGTAGGCGTTAGCCAACAGATTTACAGTCTGCCCCCTTTAGCCACTCGGGCACCCATCCTTCAAGCGAACCTCGGATTATGCCACGCTTTTATGTCGGGTGAAGTCCCGGGGTATGGCAAAAACCATTAAAAATTGCTTCCCGCGCCCGTTTCATGGCTGCAGCGGATTTGCGCCTGTCAAACTAGCGCCATGAGCACCTCACCCGCCCCGTCCTCGCCGCCAGAACCGTCTTCCCTGCGCCGGGTCAACCTCGCTCTGCAGGGCGGGGGCTCTCACGGCGCGTTCACCTGGGGCGTTCTGGACGCGCTGCTGCAGGACGAGCGCATCCAGTTCGACGGCATCAGCGGCGCCAGCGCCGGCGCCGTCAATGCCGTGGCGCTCGCGCACGGGTTTGCCGCCGCCGGACAGAAGGACAGCGGAACCCCCAACCCCCGGGAGGCGGCCCGCGCATCACTCGCCCGAATCTGGCAGGGCGTTGCCGCCATGGGCAGCCTGGGCTCTATGGCCGACGGCATCAGCAAGATGCTTCTGGGTGGGTGGCCCTCAGACAAAGTGGGCGCTAACTTTTTCGGCAATGCAGTGAGCCAGTGGATGTCGCCTTACCAGTCCAATCCTCTAGACATCAACCCTTTGCGCAAATTGCTGCAAGCGGAAATCGACTTCCATGCCATCGCCAAACTCGACACGCCCAAGGCATTTGTATCCGCCACCCACGTCACCACAGGCCGGGCGGAGATTTTTTCCGGCAAACGCCTGACCTTGCAGGCCGTGATGGCGTCTACCTGCCTGCCCACGCTGTTCCAGGCGGTGGAAATTGACGGCGAATCCTACTGGGACGGCGGCTTCTCCAGCAATCCGTCCCTGCTGCCGCTCGCCAACGAATGCAGCAGCCGGGACATCATCGTCGTGCAGATCAACCCCTTGCGTCGTCCCGAGGTCCCCCATACGCCGCATGACATCGTGGACCGGGTGAACGAGCTGACCTTCAATGCCAGCCTGCTGTCGCAAATGCGCACCATGGATTTCATCAATCGCCTGCTCGCCGACGGCCGCCTGCAGGAAGGCGAGAAATACAAAAGCCTGCTGCTGCACCGCATCGACGGCGGCGAAGCCCTGGAGAACCTGCCTTCATCGAGCAAGATGTCTGCCGACGGCGCCATGATCGAAAAACTGTTTGAAATGGGCCAGGGCGCTGCAAAACGCTGGCTGCGCCGCCACTTTGAGGCCCTGGGCCAGCAAAGCACGGTCAATATCCGGCGGGACTACATAGGCAGCCTTGCGCAGGAGTTCTAGCGTTCTAGCGCCCGGCCCAATTTCTTAAAGGATTTTGGCCTCCAGCCCATGCAGGACACGGGTGTTTAGCTATTAAAACAATAGCAAATCAGCTTTTGGGCTGCGCATCGCGCCAGGCCCGGGCGTCAGAGAAATGCCCGCACCCGATGAAAGGCAGCGGCGGCCGCAGCGCCGACAGCGGCGACGGGTGATTGGCCACCAGCACCCTGTGGCGCTTTGCGTCAATCAGCGTCCGCTTGCTTTGGGCATGCGCGCCCCAGAGCATGAACACCACCGGATGGTCCCCGTCCGCAACCTGGCGGATCAGCGTGTCGGTCAGCACCTCCCAGCCCTTGCCGGCGTGGCTGGCCGGCTGGGCCTCCTCCACCGTCAGGCAGGTGTTGAGCAGCAGCACGCCATGCGTGGCCCATTTCACCAGGCTGCCACCCGGCGCCGGAAACGCTGGCGGCGGCGTTCCCAGATCGCGCTGCAGTTCTTTAAAGATATTGCGCAGAGAAGGCGGCAAGGCCACACCGGGCGCTACGGAAAACGCCAGCCCCTCGGCCTGGCCCCGGCCGTGGTACGGGTCTTGCCCCAGGATGACCACGCGCACCTCTTCAGGCGGCGTGAGTTCCAGCGCACGCAGCGGCTGGGGCGGAAAAATCGTCGCCCCGTCCGCCAGCCGGCCTCGCAGAAAACCCAGCAGCTTCTGACCGGCCGGGCTGGCAAAAAAAGCATCCGTCGTCGGCCGCCAGCCGGGCGCCACCGGCCACGCGGCGGGGTCGGCGCTGGTGAGTTGGTCGGGCGAAGGTGGGTTGGCGTCGAGCTGGTCCATGGCCTGCGTTTATTTTTTTCCGAACAACTGCGCCAGCGCCAGGCCGGGCTCTTCCGCGCGCATAAAGGCTTCACCGACCAGGAAGGCGTTAACGCCGGCGCTGCGCATGCGCTGCACATCAGCCGGCGTCGCGATGCCGGATTCGGTGACCAGCAGGCGGTCCGCCGGCACCTTGCCCAGCATGTCCAGGGTGGCGTCCAATGAGACTTCGAAGGTCTTGAGGTTGCGGTTGTTGATGCCGATCAGCGGCGTTTTCAGCTTGAGCGCGCGCTCGAGTTCGGCCTCGTCATGCACCTCGACCAGCACCGCCATGTCCATCGACATCGCCAGCGCTTCCAGTGACTTCATCTGCGCATCATCCAGGCAGGCCGCGATCAGCAAAATGCAGTCGGCGCCCATCACGCGCGCTTCATACACCTGATAGGGGTCGACCATGAAATCCTTGCGCAGCACCGGCAAGTCGCACGACGCGCGGGCCTGCTTCAGGTAATCAATGCTGCCCTGGAAGAACTGCTTGTCGGTCAATACAGAAAGGCAGGCCGCGCTGATCTCGCCATCGCCTTCGGCATAGCTTTGTGCGATGTCGGCCGGAATGAAGTCGGCCCGCAGTACGCCCTTGGACGGGCTGGCTTTCTTGATTTCGGCAATCACCGCCGGCTGGCCCGCAGCGATCTTGGTGCGCAGCGCGCCCACAAAGTCACGCGTGAGCACGCGCGACTCGGCGTCTTCGCGCATGACCGCCAGCGGTTTCTTGCGGACCGCCTCGGCGATTTCCTGGCGCTTGACGGCAATGATTTTGTCGAGGATGTCGGACATGGTGTTCAGGCTGCCAGTTTTTGGGTGATGGAAACAAGTTGCTGCAGGCGCCCCTTGGCCGCGCCTGATTCAAGCGCCGCCCGCGCCAGCACAATGCCGGCCTTCATCGAGTCGGCCACATTGGCGGCATACAGCGCCGCCCCGGCATTGAGGATCACGATGTCGCGCGCGGCGCCCGGCTGGTTGTCGAGCACACCCAGCAGCATGGCCTTGGACTGCTCCGGCGTTTCCACGCGCAGTGTGCGATTGCTGGCCATGGGCATGTCAAAGTCTTCGGGGTGGATTTCGTACTCGGTGATTTCACCGTTCTTCAGTTCACCCACCACAGTGGTCGCGCCCAGGCTGACTTCGTCCATGCCGTCCTTGCCGTAGACCACCAGCGCATGTTCAGCGCCCAGGCGCTGCAACGCACGAATCTGGATACCCACCAGGTCGGAGTGAAACACACCCATCAGGATGTTGGGTGCGCTGGCCGGATTGGTCAGCGGGCCGAGGATGTTGAAGATGGTGCGCACCCCAAGCTCCTTGCGGATGGGCGCGACGTTTTTCATCGCCGGATGGTGGTTGGGTGCGAACATGAAGCCGACGCCGACCTGCTCAATGCATTGGGCGATGGCTTCAGGTGTGAGACCGATATGGATGCCCAGCGACTCGACCACGTCGGCGCTGCCCGACTTGCTGCTGACGCTGCGGCCGCCGTGCTTGCTGACTTTGGCGCCGGCCGCTGCCGCCACAAACATGGAGCAGGTCGAAATATTGAAGGTGTGCGAACCGTCGCCGCCGGTGCCGACGATGTCGACCAAATGCGTCTTGTCAGCCACATTGACCTTGGTGGAAAACTCGCGCATCACCTGCGCGGCGGCGGTGATCTCGCCGATGGTTTCTTTCTTGACGCGCAGGCCGGTGACAAGCGCGGCCATCATCACGGGCGACATCTCGCCGCTCATGATCAGCCGCATGATGTGCAGCATCTCGTCATGGAAGATTTCGCGGTGTTCAATCGTGCGCTGCAGGGCTTCCTGCGGAGTGATTTTGTGGGTGTTGGGCATGGCGTGTCTCGTTTCTTGACGTTTTTTGTATTGAAGGAGAAGGCTCAGTTCACAGGATTATCAGAAAGGGCCAGCTTGATACCAAAGCCGACAAACATGGCGCCGGCAACACGCTCAAGCCAATGCATCCCTCGCTGCAGCGCGCCCAGCCGCTTGGCCATCCACGCGGCGGCGAAGGCATAGCCGAAACCCACCCACAGGCCGTTGAAGTTGAACAACAGCCCCAGCAACAGGAACGCCAATGGCTTGTTCCCCATATCCGGCGTGATGAACTGCGG
This sequence comes from Polaromonas sp., assembly GCA_021153985.1. Lineage (GTDB taxonomy): Bacteria > Pseudomonadota > Gammaproteobacteria > Burkholderiales > Burkholderiaceae_C > Polaromonas. Next base: position 26,592 of record JAJKJM010000165.1, on the reverse strand, counting down.
CACAAAAGCCAGGAAGAACAGCGCCACCTTCGGGTTCAGCACATTCGTCCAGAAGCCTTGAAAAAATATGCGTTTTAGGGCCGTAGCCGGCACCTCATATTGATTTTCAGCTACTAAATTCATAGCAGAAGCGTCCTCCGCCGCCGGTGCGCGCGACAGCAGCATGCGCAGCCCGACATAAACGAGGTAAGCCGCGCCGGCCCACTTGAGAACGGTGAAAGCCGTGGCGGAGGCCGCTATCAGTGCGCTGACGCCTACCGCCGCAGCAAAGATATGCACAAAGCAGCCAGACGTGATGCCCAGTGCCGCCACCATGCCGGCGCGCGCGCCTGAACGCAGCGCATGGGTCACGATGTAAAGCACGTCCGGACCGGGCGTGAGGTTCAGCAGAAGGCCGGCGGCAATAAAGAAAAGCAGGTTGTGGATGTCCATAAAGGCTTTCAGGAATTCAGGGTTCCGGGTTGGGCTTTGTGTCTGGTCAGGCTTTGAAGTATTCGCGAATCGCTGCGACAGCGCGATCCACGCCGTCAGCGTCCACATCAAGGTGCGTGACAAAGCGCAGGCGATAAAGGCCGGTGGCCTGAATGCCCTTGCTGGCCAGATGTTTGAGCAAGCCCGCCGATTTCTCTTTCGCCGCGCCCGTCAAATCCACAAACACGATATTGGTTTGCGGCGGCTCCACGTTCAGGCCGTCAATGCCCGCCAGCCCATTCGCCAGATGTTTGGCCAGCGCATGGTCTTGCGCCAGGCGCCCAATATGGTGGTCCAGCGCGTGCGAGGCCGCTGCAGCCAGCACGCCCGCCTGGCGCATGCCGCCGCCGGCCATCTTGCGGATACGGTGCGCGCGCGCAATGAACTCGCGTGAGCCGCACAGGGCCGAGCCCACCGGTGCGCCCAGACCCTTGCTGAAGCAGACCGACACGCTGTCAAAACAATCGGCAATGCGGCGCGCCTCCGCCAGCGGGTTGCTGCCCGTCTGCGCAGCCTGCGCCACAGCAGCGTTGAAAAGCCGCGCGCCGTCCAGGTGACGCGCCAGCCCGTGTTTCTTCGCCAGCGCGGTTGCCTGCTGCACATAGTCAAAGGGCAGCAGCTTGCCGCCCAGGGTGTTTTCCAGCGCCAGCATGCGCGTGCGCGCGAAGTGCGCGTCGTCAGGCTTGATGGCAGCCTCGATCTCGGCCAGCGCCAGCGTGCCGTCGGTGTGGTGGTTCAGCGGCTGCGGCTGCACGCTGCCGAACACCGCCGCGCCGCCGCCTTCCCAACGGTAGCAGTGCGCCATCTGCCCGACGATGTATTCGTCGCCGCGCTGGCAGTGGGAGAGGATGCCGCAAAGGTTGCTTTGCGTACCGGTCGGCACGAAGAGCGCGGCCTCAAAGCCCAGCAGGCCGGCGATCTTTTCCTGCAGGGCATTGACGGCCGGGTCGTCGCCGAACACGTCGTCGCCCAGCGGCGCGGCCAGCATGGCCTCGCGCATGGCGGGAGTCGGGCGGGTAACAGTGTCGCTACGCAGATCAACAATCATTTTGGCCTCCAGCCCAGGTGGTATCTTGGCAAGCAGCTATTAATTTAATAGCAACCTCAATGCCAGTATCGAAGAAACGGATCATGCGGTCTGCTCCAGAAAGTTCCTCAGCATGGCGTGACCGTGCTCGGTCAGGATGGATTCAGGGTGAAATTGCACGCCCTGGATAGCCAGCTCTTTGTGGCGCACGCCCATGATCTCACCGTCATCTGTCCAGGCCGTGACAGCCAGCGCCTCGGGGCAGGTTTCTTTTTCAATCGCCAGCGAGTGGTAGCGGTTGACGACAAACTGCTCGGGCAAGTTGGCAAACACACCTTCTTGCGTGGTGGTGATCACGCTGGTCTTGCCATGCATCAGTTGCTGCGCGCGGATGATCTTGCCGCCGAAGGCCGCGCCGATGCTCTGGTGTCCCAGGCAAACGCCCAGAATCGGCAGCTTGCCGGCAAAGTGCTGGATCGCCGCGACCGAGATACCGGCCTCAGCCGGCGAACATGGGCCTGGCGACACCACCAGCAGATCAGGCTTGCGCGCAGCGATGTCGGCCACGCTGATCTCGTCATTGCGAAACACTTCCACCTCCGCACCCAGCTCGCCAAAGTACTGGACGATGTTGTAGGTGAAGCTGTCGTAGTTGTCGATCATCAAGAGTTTGCTGCGCTTCATGATTCAGGCCTCCTGGCGCAGGCGTGTGAATTCGTCGCGCTCAAAGTCAATGGATGCGGCGATCATGGCGCGGTAAGCCGCCTCCACGATGGCCTCGGGGGCGCCGGCTTTTCGGGCCTGCGAGCGCACACGGTCAATGATGAATTCGATGCGCGCGTTGTCGACAATCTGGTCAGCGTTCTGCTTGATGCGCGCGGCTTGCGCGACGTACGCGCTGCGCTCGGCAATCAGCGGCACGATGCGCTCGTCCAGCGCATCGATGTTGCGGCGCACGTCGGTCATGGTGCTGCAGTGCTCAATGGCTGGGTGAGTCGCCGTGCTCATTCCAGGCCCTCCTCAACCAGCTCCGACGCCCGCAGCAGCGCGCGCGCCTTGGCCTCGGTTTCTTTCCATTCAAGTTCGGCCACCGAATCGGCCACCACGCCGGCCGCTGCCTGCACATACAGCATCTGGTCCTTGATGATGCCGGTGCGAATGGCGATCGCCACGTCCATATCGCCCGCATAACTGAGGTAGCCGCAGGCGCCGCCATACAGGCCGCGCTTGGTCGGCTCCAATCGATCAATGATCTCCATCGCATGCACCTTGGGCGCTCCGGTCAGCGTGCCGGCCGGGAAGGTCGCCTTCAGCACGTCCATGCTGGTCATGCCGTCCAGCAACACGCCTTCGACATTGCTGACGATGTGCATCACGTGGCTGTAGCGCTCCACCGAGAAGGCTTCGGTCACTTTCACGGTGCCAGTCTTGGCGATGCGGCCGATGTCGTTGCGCGCCAGGTCGATCAGCATGACGTGCTCGGCGCGCTCTTTCGGGTCGTTGACGAGTTCTTGCTCGACGGCCTTGTCGGCCTCGGGCGATGAGGCACGCGGACGGGTGCCGGCGAGCGGGCGAATTGTGATTTTTTGCCCTTCGGCAACCTGCTCCTGCCGCACCAGAATCTCAGGCGAAGCCCCCACCACATGGAAGTCCCCAAAGTGGTAGTAATACATATAGGGGCTGGGGTTGAGCGAACGCAGCGCGCGGTACAGGCTCAGCGGGGATTCGGTGTAGCGCTTCTTGATGCGCTGGCCCACCTGCACCTGCATGAAGTCGCCGGCTTCGATCAGGCGCTTGGCTTTTTCCACCGCGGCGATGTAGTCGGCCTTGGCGAAGTCGCGCTCGGCCGGATAGCCCTGCGAAGGCTTGACCACCGGCGCACTGACCGAATACTTGAGCTGTTCTTTCAGCTCGCGCAGGCGCTTCTTGGCGTTGGCGTAGGCCTCGGGCTGGGCCGGGTCGGCGTACACGATGAGGTAGAGCTTGCCCGAGAGGTTGTCGATCACCGCCAGCTCTTCGCACTGCAGCAGCATGATGTCGGGACAACCCAGCGTGTCGGGCGGGCAGGTGGCTTCAAGCTTTTTCTCGATATGGCGCACCGCGTCGTAACCAAAGTAACCCGCCAGCCCGCCGCAAAATCGTGGCAGGCCCGGCCGCAGCGCGACCTTGAAGCGTTTTTGGTAATCGGCGATGAATTCCAGCGGGTTGGCCGCTGAGGTTTCCACCACACGGCCGTCTGTCACCACCTCGGTCACCCTGTCAGCGCCAAAACCCGAAGCCCGCAACAGCGTGCGTGCCGGCAGGCCGATGAAGCTGTAGCGGCCAAAGCGCTCGCCGCCGACAACCGACTCCAGCAAGAAGCTGAATTTGCCGCCGTCTTTGGAATGCGCAAGCTTGAGGTAAAGGGAGAGCGGGGTTTCAAGGTCGGCAAACGCCTCCACCATCAGCGGAATGCGGTTGTAGCCCTGGCCTGCCAGGCTTTTAAATTCGAGTTCTGTAATCACGATGGTCCTTCGCAAGGGGCCACGCGCTCAAAGGCGCAGCCACCTGTCATTCAAAACGCCCCGAAGACCGGGGCCGGGATGCGCTTGGCGGGGGTGCAAAGACGCATCAGGAAAGAAAAAGGGGGGGTGTCGCAGAACCGGCGGCATCGGGGCGGGCAGAAGGCAAACTGGCTGAATATGAGTGGTCAGCTTGCCGGCCCGCATGCGCCTCAGGCGTGCGAGAAATGACAGGTACGCCAGGGCCAGGCTCCCCGGTCGCCACAACCTGTCTGAATGATGCGATGAATGAACATGAGAGGCAAAGTGTAGCAAAGACGGCAGGCGCCCAACCTACCTACCGGCCTGGGCGCCTAAAAAAGTCACTAGTACTAATGCTCATCTCGCAAACCCTCTTGCGACAGCCCCTTTGCGCCCGTCAAAATGGGACATAAAAAAGAACGCTCGTTCTATTTCATCACCCTTGGAGACAAACTCATGACTTTGACAATGCGATGCACGGCGGGCCTGGCCGGTTTAATGCTGTCATGGGGCGCCCTTGCCGCCCCGATGGAAGTTTCCGGCGTCAAGCTGGACGACCCGGTCGAGGTGCAGGGCACCAAGTTGCAGCTCAACGGCGCCGGCATACGCTTCAAGGCCGTGTTCAAGGTCTATGTGGCCGCGATGTACTTGCCCAAAAAGGCCGCCACTCCGGAGGAGGTCTACACCATGCCTGGCCCCAAGCGCATCAGCATCACCTTGCTGCGCGACATTGACTCCAACGAGCTGGGCAAGGGCTTTACCACCGCCTTCACAGAGAACACCCCCAAAGGCGAGATGTCCAAGCTGATCCCCGGCCTCATCAAGATGGGCCAGCTTTTTGCCGACCAGAAAAAGCTGGTGGCCGGCGAAGGCTTCACCATTGACTGGATCCCCGGCACCGGCACCGTGATCTCCGTCAAAGGCAAACCGCAAGGCGAGCCCTTCAAGGAACTTGAATTCTTCAACGCACTGGTGCGCATCTGGCTGGGCCCCCAGCCCGCCGACTGGAAACTCAAAGACGCGATGCTGGGCAAAACCAGCTGAGGCAAGCGGTAGGTATCACACACTCAACGGGGCGCAAGCCCCGTTGTCGTTTCTGCAGGGCGGCTTTTGCGCGGCGAGCGCGTCAACGCGGACGACGCGGCGCCGTTCACGATTTGCGCTGTGTTATTGCGGATCGGCTTGGACCACGAAGAAATCGGCGCCTGTGGCCGTGTTCGCAATCGACACGGTACGGCCGTTCGCCATCACGGTCGTCGGCACGATCGGCAGGGTCCACGAGTCGCGCACGGAGGCTTGACTGCGCTGTTGGAGCGACACGGTGCCATCGGCTGCAACGTAGGACACTTTCGCGATCTGCGTTTGGTTGGTGGCCAGGGCTATGGTCAACGACAGGTCTCTGAGGGCAGTGGGTGCGCCGGCCACACTGACCCAGCTGTCCCAGCTGCCATCGGCACGGCGCATTTGCCGCTGGACGCCCTGACTCGTCGTGGCCAGCACGTACAAGTCGTTGGGGGCACTGGCCGTGGCGGGAGCGATGGCTATGGCGAGACGTGTCGCGGGACTCACGGCCCCCGGCACTTGGGCGAATGGCGTCCACGAGCCGTCGGCCCAGCGCACCCGGTGAAACACATCACCCACGGCCAAGCCGGTGGCGACCACCTGCGCGTAGCCCGGCGAACTGGAGGAGCTGCCGTTGATGGCGATGGCCACGTCACGCGCTGCGAAGTCCGCAGCGCCGTTGAACCCACCGAGCGGGGTGAAGCCGGACCAGTTGCCATTGGCGTAGCGCATGGCGTGGTAGACGAGGTCGCTTTTGCCGACCACGACGACCTGCACGCTGCCGTCCATCGCTCCGGCAACGGCCACGCGCTTGGCTACGATGCCGCCAGGAGAGGTACCCAAGCCGGGAACCACCGTGAACGGCGACCAGGTATTGTTCGTGTACTGCATGCGGTGAAGGACCACTCCGTCGGCGTTGATGGAAACCATCTGCCTGCGCGTTTGGCTCACTGCGCCGTTGTCGGGCATCACGGCAACCGAGGTTTGGAGGCTGTAATTGTCGTCAGGCATCTGGACCGGGGTGGACCATTGGCCGCTTGCCAGCGTCGTGGCCACCGTGGCATGGGGAACGCGGCCCCAGTCAAAACTCATGATTTCCTCATCACTGGCGACGACTTGGGACGTCGTGCCTTGGACAGCTGCGGACAAGAGCTGGTTTTGCGGGACGCTAAATTTGTACCAGGCAACAGTCGATCCGTCCGGGGAGAGGCTGGGCGCATAGATACTCCCAGTGGTGCCGGTGCAGTAGAGCGTCGTTTGGGTGCTGTAAAAAAGAAAGGACGTCGAGATGCAATTGGGATTCTTGTAAGCGGCAAGCATCGAAACCCCATCGGGAGTAAACGTCGCCCACAGGGGGCCCGTCGGATTTGTCGAGTAGACGATGACCTCGCCGGTGGTTGCGTTGACTGCATACTGGGTGCCGACATAACTGCCTATGGTCGGCTGGTAGACCAGGATGAAGTTACCCGAAGGTGACCAGCTCATCCGCATTTCATCTCCCTGGCCGGTCACATCCAGCGCGGCGAGGAGCGTTGGGGCCTGCCCGTTCAACGGGTTGATGTACACGCCCTTCGCGTTGCCTGCTGTCGGGAAGAGGTCGAGATACGCGAGTTTTGTTCCACTGGGCGACCACGTAGGCATGGAGCCTGGTCCAACATCGACGGCATTGCTGCCGTCCATGTTCATCACGTACAAGCGCTCTTGTGAAGTGGTGGCGGGCCCGCTTGAGTACGCAATTTTCTTGCCGTTGGGTGAGACCGCGGGGTAGACCCCCGCCGCCAGCGTTACCGGGGGAATCCCCGAACCGGGGCGAACCTTTTTGATGGCGCGGACCGGGTTGTTGAAATCGAACTGGTAAACACCATAGACGATATCGCCGTTCTCGCCGGGGAACGTGGCATGGGCAGTGCCCAAAGACGCTCCCACAAGGACGACGGCGGCCAGTGCGCATAGGTGCACTTTGTCAAAATATTGCATTGAATTTCCCTCGGATTGTTCTTAGACGCGCGGTGTTTGAATGCGCTGTCTATAGCTGCCTGCCGCCTGCTTTTTTACAGGTCTGAGCGGTCCCTGGTTACGCAGAATTTCTGTCTGCCGGGGGAATGTAGGTCTGAGACGACTACTAATCAGCTACTGATCTCGAACGCTATTGGGTCGATTTAATACTTAGATATCGCGTTGATCTGTCCAGAGCAGCGAATTGCCCCATGAAGAGTCGAGGTCATTACCGTTGCGGTTGCGGTTGCGAAGGAGGAGCGTTTGGCAATCGGGCGCTTCACCCCGGCAGCCGGCGTGAAGCTGTTGACCGCTACCAAGGCGGTATCGATGCCACCCGATGCATTTGCGAACTCCACCCCTGATCGCCGAGGTTGCCCACGGTATAGGTGTCTTTGTACCGGTGCAGCAGAATTTAGATAGCTACTTTTGCGCGGCCGTCTGCACGGCCGTATTTGCCAACACACGTTCAGCGACCAAGCCAGACAAATCCAGCGAGCCCAGCAAGGCCAGCGAATCCACAAACCCATCCGCATCCACATCCCGCACCGGCTCACCATGGTTGTAGCCATACGTCACCAGCACCACCGGGCACCCTGCGGCACGCGCAGCACGTGCGTCGTTGCTCGAGTCGCCGATCATCAAGGTGCGCGCCGGCAGCGTACCCAGGCTTTCACAGGTTTTGAGCAAGGGCAACGGGTCAGGCTTCTTCACCGCAAAAGAATCCCCGCCAAACACCTGGCTGAAATAGCCATCCAGCCCTTTGAGCTTGAGGAGTTCACGCGCAAAGCCCACCGGCTTGTTGGTCAGGCACGCCAGCTTCAGCTCCGCCTGCTGTAAGCCCCGCAAGCCATCGACCACGCCCGGGTACACCGCTGAATACCGTCCATTGATGCCCGCGTAATGCTTCTGGTAGCCGGCGTAGGCTTGCTCGTAATTTGCTACCAAATCCATAGCAACATGCGCACTAACCATCTGTGCTTGAACGTATTTTAGTGCTGATCTGACAAGGTGCTCAGACCCCTTGCCCACCATCCGCTCAATCACTGCGGCATCCAGCCTGGCCGTCGCAGCGCCGTCGGGCAGCAAGTCAGCGAGCATGAGATTCAGCGCCTGGGCAAAGTCACCAAGGGTGTCGACCATGGTGCCGTCGAGGTCGATGATGGCTGCGTCGAAGTTGGTGTGGTTCAAGGTAATAGCGTTCAAAACAAGGTAACAAGCCTGACGCAGGCTCACCCATCAAGCCGATTCCGCGCGTTTGCCGATTGTGCGGCTCTTGATCGCTTCTTTCAGGCTGGCCAGCAAGCGCTTTTCGTCCAGCGGCTTGTCCAGCCAGTCCGAAATCGCCAGCGCCTGGTTGCTGGCGTGCTGGCGTGCTTCCGCGGCGGTGACTGACAGCACCAGCACAGGCAGCCAGGCGGTGCGCTGGTTGGCGCGCAGCTCACGGATAAGCGAAAGGCCATTTTCGTACGGGAGTTTGATATCCACCGTCATCGCGGCATAGGACTCCATCTTGAGGTAATCGCGCGCCTGCTCCGCGGTGTGCGCCATGTCGGCGTCGTAGCCGCCCTTGTCGAGCATCATGCCGACCAGTTGAGCGACATCGGGATCGTCTTCACACACCAGTACGCGGGGGCGCGCCACCAGCCCCATGGGCGCCGTGACGGGCGGGGCTTCGCGCCACTCAGGCAGCTCGAAGAAAAAGGTGGTGCCTTTGTTGCTCTCGGACGAAAAGCCGATGCTGCCGTCCATCCGCTCAACAATCGCTTTGGAGATGCTCAGGCCCAGGCCGGTGCCGCCTTTTTGGCGCGTGTCGGACGAGTCGGCCTGCGAAAACTTCTGGAAGATGCGCTTGCGGAATTCTTCGGGGATGCCGGGCCCCCTGTCGGCGATTTCGACCCGCACACGGTTGGCCAGATTGCTGATCACCACATTCACCGTGCCTCGCGTTGGTGAGTATTTGATGGCGTTGGAAAGCAAATTGGTCACCACCTGGATCAGCCGGTCGCTGTCGACGCAGACACGGACTGCTCCGGCGGCTTTGTGCAGGGCCAGCGTCACGCCGTGCTGCTGCGCAAAACCTTCGTTGGCGGCAATGGCCTGTTCCATCAAGGGTTCGAGTTCCTGCGCCTGCAGCTCGAAGGTCATCTTGCCGGACTCGATTTTTTCGCTGTCGAGGATGTCGTTGATGAGGCGGATCAACCGCTCGCAATTGGTCTTGGCAATGCCGACCAGGCTTTTCGCCCGTTCGGGCAGTTCACCAGCCACCCCGCCCGATACCAGCCCGAGCGAGCCGCGTATGGATGTCAAAGGCGTGCGCAGCTCATGGCTGACGGTGGAGACGAATTCGCTCTTCATGCGGTCAATGCGCTTGAGTTCGGTGACGTCGGTGCCCAGCGAACTGAACCCGATCACCATGCCGTGCTCATCGCCCTCGCCGTAGCGCGGGAAGTAGTTCATGACGTATTCGCGCCGGTCGCCGCTGGCCGTCACCTGCTCGCGTTCGTAGCGCACCGAATACCCTTCAAGGGCCTCATGAATATAGCCCTTGATCTGTTCATACAGCACCGGCCCCAGGACCTCCTGCATGGTCTTGTTCTGGATCTGCTCGCGCCTGAGGCCGAAAGCTTCTTCGTACGCGCGGTTGTGAAACTGGAAGCGCTGGTCCCGGTCGATGTAGGCAATCAGCGCGGGCACGGCGTCGGTCAGCTGGCGCAGCTGGGCTTCGCTGTCGCGCAGGGCTTCGCTGATGCGGTTGCTTTCGGTGATGTCGTGGATGATGGCCGTGAACAGGCGCTGGCCTCCCACATTGACATCACCGAAGGAGACATTCACCGGAAACTCGGTCTCGTCATGGCGCAGGCCCAGAACCTTGACGTCCCATTCGCGAAACCCGTGCTGGCGGGAGGGCAGCGAAGCAAAAAAAGCCTTGAACCCCATGCGGTAGCGCGCCGGCAGCAGCATGGTGACCTCTTTGCCGACCATGTCATCAAGCCGGTAGCCGAAGAGGTGCCGCGCGGCGCTGTTGGCATTGACGATGATGCCTTCGGCTGTTGCGGTCACCAGCCCTTCGGCCATGCTCTCGGTGACGGCGCGGCTCATGGCCTCGCTGTCGGAAAGCCTGGCCTCAACGCGGCGGCGCTTTTCCTGTGTGCGCATCATCTTCTGGATGGCCCAGGCGAAAACGCTGAGGCACAGCAGCCCGCCCAGCAGGATCAGTTGTTTGACCGTCTGGGCGGTTTTTCGGGTTTCATCCTTGGAGCTCTCCAGTGCGGATGATTCACTGCTTTTGATCCGCCCGGCCACGGCTTCGATGTCTTCGTGCAACTTGCGGTTCTCGTCGTTGCTGACAAGGGCGGCGGCGGCGTCCAGGCCCTGTTGCTGACGGGCCGTGATGGCCCGCTCTATCAACTGGAACCGGCCGGTGATGGCATCCTCCAGCAAGTGCCAGTCGGAGCTTGCATCCGCATCTGCATGCGCCGCATGCAGGCGCAGCAAGGTCTGCCGGCTGAGCGCGCGGGCCTCCCGATAAGCGTCGAGGTCTTTGGGCGAATAGGTCAGCAGGTAGCGCCGCTGCAGCGACTCCGCCGCCTTGAAGTCCGCGACGGCGCGCTCCAGGAGAAGGATGGAGTCACCGCTGCGGCTTCCATTTTGGGCACCGCTGATCAGCGAGTTGATGGTGATGTAGGACGCCGCGATACTCAACGCGATCAGGAACATCCCGGCGCACAGGGCGATGTTGATAGTCGTGCGAAACGGCAGCTTCATGGCTCGGGGGCCTGCAGGCCGGGTTTACCAGAAAAGCGGCCCATCTCGCTGTGCCTGCGGGCTACTGCGAGCCCAGGACGGTACGGACTGCCTGAAGCAGGGATTCGGTCTCGACGGGTTTGGTGACATAGCCGTCGGCGCCGCTGGCCAGACCCTTGAGCACGGATTCGCGGTTTGCCTTGGCGGTCAGCATGATGACGGGCACATCCTTGAGCTGCGGGTGGGCGCGGATTCGCTGCAGGATGTCAAAGCCGTCGGCATCGGGAAGCATCACGTCCAGCAGCACGAGGTCGGGAATCGGCGGCTTGCGGAACTCGGCCACGACCTCGGCGCGGGAGCCGGCAATGCGCACATCAAACCCCTCGAAAGTGAGGTAGTGATGAAGAAATTTGGCCAGATGCTCTTCATCGTCGACGATGATGGCCGACAGGCGTTCACCGGGGGCGCGCTGGCGCGGCGTTCCGCGCGTGCGGGCAATCCGGACGTAATAATTGGATTTTTTGAGCGTGGCCGCGCAGAAATCCGCTTCGGCATCCGCGGCCGTGAGCGCTGTGGCGCTCAGCTGCAGCTGCAGCGAGCCGGCAAAAGGGTCAGGCGCAACCGGCTCCACAAGCCCCTTGGCAAGGAGCATTCCCATCGTGCTTTCGATCGTGGCACCCACCACGTCGCCAACGCTCTGGCGGATCTGGCCGATCGACAGGATGCCGTCGAGCCGCACGAGCAAGTCGACTTCGGCGGGCGAAATCGTGGTGGCGGCGCCGCGCAGTTCCTGCTGGCCTTTGGAAGTAACGGCGTAGATATCGTTGCTGGGCACGGTAGCTCCTCTCCTGAGTAAGGGGGTCGTGACGTGCGCTCTCGCGCTTTGTCCGATTCTATGACTGGCTTTTTCGACTTCCAGTTTTACTTTTATTTACCTCTGCATGTACGGGCGGCACCTCGGCCGGCACCTCCAGCTTCTGAAGCGCTGAAAGACGCCGTGAGACGCCATAAGAGGAAGATACACCAATCCCACAGGCATGGGCAGTCATTGTGGGCCTTGCGCATCGGCAGGCGGCAATCCGGACCGCAGCGCCGCCACCAATTCACCGAGCGAAACTTCCATCTGCGCCAGCAGGGCCTCAATGCTTTGCAGCGGCTTTTCGTCGTGCAGGGCCTGCTCAAGCGCCTCGGCATCAGCCGGCAGCCGCAGGGCGCCGATCTGCGCGGACACCCCGCGCAGTGAGTGGCTGAGCAGCTCTGCCGTCTTGAAGTCCCCGCCGGCCAGCGCTTCACGTATACGTGCGGGCGTGTCGCCGCGGTCCAGGAAACGCTGGAGCATCGAGAGATAAAGCGTCTTCATGCCCATGGCACGGGTCAGGCCTACCACCAGGTCAAGGCCCTCAACGTGGTCTGGCAGGGTCACGTCGGCAGAAGCTGCCTGCGCGGCGGCCAGCCGGGCGGCGGCCGCTTCAAATGGGGCGCTGGCCGCAGCATCCGCAACGGCGGCACCTGGCGCCGCGGCGGCTCCACCGGTGGCGTGCACCGCAAACACCGTGATGGGCTCGGCAAATCCCTTGGCGTCCACCGGGTTCCGGGGTTCCAGCCGGATATCGTCTTTCACCAGCTCATACGTCTCACGGGACACCAGAATGCCGCCCGGATCCGCGGCCTGCTCCAGGCGGGCGGCCAGGTTCACTTCGCGCCCGATGATGGTGTAGTCCATGCGCAGGTTGCTGCCGAAATTGCCCACATCACACAGCCCTGAATTGATGCCGATGCGTATCTCGAACGCCCGGGGAATCCCCATGTCCTTCCAGCGCTGGCGAAGCTCGCCCATGCGTTTTTGCATGGCCACGGCCATCTTGACGCATTGCAACGCGTCCTGGCGCGGGCCCAGCGTATGCGGGTCGCCAAAGAAGATGACGATGGCGTCGCCAATGAACTTGTCGAGGGTGGCGCCATACTCGGCGGCAATCTGCGACATCTCCTCGAAGTAGCTATTGAGAAGAAAGGTGACTTCGTCAGGTTGCCACTGCGCGGTCGACATGGTGAAGTTTTTGATGTCTGAAAAAAACACCGTCAGGCGTTTTCGCTGCGTCTGGATTTCCGCCCGGCGCGAGCCGTCAAACAGCGACTGGTACACCTGCGGCGCAAGGTAGCGCGACAACTGCTCGGACAGGGATTTGAGGCGCTTGGCATTGGCACTGCGCTCCAGATGAAGCCTTACGCGCGCCAGCAAGATGGGCGGGCTGATCGGCTTGGTGATGTAGTCGGTGGCGCCCAGGTCCAGCCCGCGCTGCTCTTCTTCCACACTGGAAAGCGCCGTGAGGAAGATGACGGGGATATCGGCCGTGCGTGCATCGCGGGCCAGTTGCCGCATGACTTCATAGCCGTCCATCCCGGGCATCACCACGTCCAGCAGGATGATCTCGGGGCGCTTGTCGGCCACGGCCGCCTGCAGGCAGGCCTCGCCGGATGCGGCCGCAATCACCTCATACCGGTCCTGCAGCAGCGTTGCCAGGAAGTAGCGGATGTCCTCGGTGTCATCCACCACCAGGATGCGCGATCGCCGCAGGGGTTGCGGCTCGTCTGCCGGCGGCCTCACAGGTTCAGTCATGACTCGGCTCTTTCATGAATGTCGGGCCAATTCCGCCTATCGGCTACCGGCGTGCGGGGGGCGCGGATGCGGGTGAGCACCATGCGCACCGGCTCATTTCACCAGTTCTGCCCGCATGGCGTCAATGACAGCCTTGTAATCAGGTTTACCGAAGATGGCGCTGCCAGCGACAAAAGTATCAGCTCCGGCCGCGGCAACCCGCGCGATGTTGTCGGTCTTGATGCCGCCATCGACCTCCAGGCGAATGTCTTTGCCCGAGGCGTCGATGCGTTTTCTGGCCAGCTCGATCTTGCGCAGCGCCGACTCAATGAAGCTTTGGCCGCCAAAGCCGGGGTTGACACTCATGATCAAAATCAGGTCGAGGTCTTCGATGACCCAGTCCAGCACATCCAGCGGCGTGGCCGGATTGAACACCAGCCCGGCTTTGCAACCTTTGGCCTTGATGGCCTGCACGCTGCGATGCACATGGCCCGAGGCCTCGGGGTGAAAGCTGATGAGGTCGGCTCCGGCATCGGCAAACGCGGCGGCCAGCGCATCGACGGGCTGCACCATCAAATGCACATCCACCGGCACCGGTGTGCCGTCGGCCTTTTTGGCGTGCGGCTTGAGGGCCTGGCAGATCATGGGCCCGAAGGTCAGGTTGGGCACATAGTGGTTGTCCATCACGTCGAAATGAATCCAGTCGGCGCCGCCGGCGATGACTGCCTTGATCTCCTCACCCAGGCGGGCGAAATCGGCGGACAGGATGGAGGGGGCGATGCGGTAGGTGGGGGGCTGGTTTTTTCGCATGACTGGATTGTCGCAGCAAGCCGGCCGGACCGCCGCAACGCCTGTTTCGCCCGGCCAACAGCAAACGAGGCGGTTAACATGGTCATTCAAATTTGAAGCCATGTCCAAATACCAATTTTCCTGCGAAGTCGTCCCCCAGTACCTGCCCGAGCAATCGGCGCCGGAAGAAAACATCTACGGCTTTTCCTATACCGTCACGGTCACCAACACCGGAGAGGTGACGGCCCAGCTGATCTCGCGCCACTGGATCATCAGCGACGCCAACGGCCACAACGAAGAGGTCAAGGGCCTGGGCGTGGTGGGCCACCAGCCGCTGCTCAAACCCGGCGAGTCCTTTCAGTACAGCAGCGGCTCGCGCCTGCGCACGCCCAGCGGCACCATGCACGGCAGCTATTTTTTCGTCGCCGAAGACGGCGAGCGTTTTGAGGTGCCGATCCCGATGTTTGTGCTGGAGGCGCATCAAGGCAACGGAAACGGCGGCGCACCGGCCGGCCGCGTCCTGCACTGAGCGATGGCGCCGACCGACCGATGAAAGACCTGGCCTCCCTGCTCAAGGCGCTGGACCCCGATGCCGGCCTCGCCCAACGCCACGTCTGGCTGATCAAGCTGTTTGAATGGATTCGCGGCGACCAGACTTCCGTGCCGGCCGCCGTGTCACGGGTGCAGACCCTCATGGACGCCGTTGAGCGGCAGCCTGAGTTGCAGCTCAAGTTGCAGGCCTGGTGGCAAACGCTGATCCAGACGGTTGATATCACCACCCTGCTGGCGGATTTCGGTTTTGCCCCGCGCACGGCTTTTGTCAGCGAGCTCGCAGAGCGCCTGCGCCGCAAGCTGCTGCCCGGCACGCCCGAAACCGTGGATGCCTCGGAACTCTTTCCCCTGGTCGCGCCCACCCGTTTTGACGCCCAATGGATGGGTGCATTGGACGAAGCGCAGATTGCCCGGCTGACCTTGCTGTTGTCCGCCAGCCCGCAACTGGATGCGCTGCACTGGCACTACAGCCTGATGGATGCGCTCACTTACTGCACCGCGCAGATTCGCGCCACGGGCTTTGCGCCCGAACTCCGCCTGCGCATGAACAAGGCCACGCCGCATGCGCGCGCCTTTCATGCCTTGCCGGCCGACATCGATGAGCTGCGCAATGCGTTTTTCAAACCCCAGCGGGATGAAGTGCAACTGCAGGCCGCCATCTCGCAATACCGCGAACGCCTGGACGCCTGCCGCCAAGCCGTCAACAGCATCTACACGCACCTGGAAGACAACGGCATTTCGGTAGGCATGGTGTTTCGCCTGCGCCAGCTGCGAGAGCGCATCCTGCGCGTGCGCGAACTGCTCGACAGCCTGCTCTCGCCCAAACCCGCCATGGCCGCCGTCAAGCTGCTGGGCCGCCGCGTCATCACGGCGCAAGAGGGAAAAAGCATAGGCGCGCTGATCAGCGCCAATTCCACGCTGCTGTCGGCCAAGGTGGCCGAGCGCAGCGCTGAAACGGGCGAGACCTACATCACCCGCACGCGGGACGAATACCGCGAAATGCTGGGCAAGGCCATGGGCGGCGGCGCCATCACGGCTTTCACCACGCTGCTCAAGTTCATGATCGTGGCGGTGGGCCTGTCGTCGTTCTGGGGCGGCTTCTGGTCCGCCGTCATGTACTCCGCCAGCTTCATCCTGATCCAGTTGCTGCACTTCACGCTGGCCACCAAGCAGCCTGCCATGACGGCCCCCGCCATGGCGGCCAAACTCAAGGACCTCGGCTCGCCCGATTCGGCCGGCACCATCGAAGCCTTTGTCGACGAAGTCACGCACCTGGTCCGCTCGCAGGTGGCGGCGGTGTTCGGCAATGTCTTCATGGTGGTGCCTGCGGTGCTGCTGATCAACACGCTGATCATGCTGCTGCTGGGCCACCCGATGATCAGCAACGCCGAAGCCCACCACGTGCTGGGCACGCTGACGTTGCTGGGCCCCACGCTGATGTGGGCGGGTTTTACCGGCGGCATTCTGTTTGCGGCCGCCATGATCGCGGGCTGGACCGAAAACTGGTTTGTGCTGCACCGCCTGGATTCGGCCATGCGCCACAACCCGCGCATCACCGCCGTGCTGGGCGTCGAGCGCGCGGCGCGCTGGTCGTCCTTCATCCGCGACAACATCTCGGGCTTTGCCTCCAACATCGCGCTGGGTTTTATGCTGGGCCTGATACCCGCCTTCACCGGCTTTTTCGGCGCAGAGCTGCAAGCGCGCCACGTGACGCTGTCGACAGGCCAGCTTGCTGCGGCCGGCGCCTCACTGGGCCTGGAGGCCTTCAAACACCTTGAAATCTGGTGGTGCGTCGCAGCCATTCCACTGATCGGTGCGCTGAACCTGGGCGTGAGTTTTTACCTGGCGTTTCGCCTGGCATTGCAGGCGCACAACGTAAGCACCCTGGACCGTGCCCGCATCCGCGCGGCGATCTGGGCGCGCTGGCGCAGTCATCCGCGCAGCTTCTTTATCATTTAACCCCTGTCCAAGGGAGTTAGACCCACCCCCCGTCGGACGCTCACTTCGTGTAGCGCCTTCCCCCCTCAAGGGGGCGGGGCCTGCGGTCTGGCAAAGCCAGTCCCGCGGCTCCCCACTGGTGAAGACCCTCCGCGCAGTGAGGAGCATGCGGCCACATCCACGGTGTTGTCCTACAGGCCTGTATGCAAGTGGCCGGTAAATTAATGCAACAAGTTTCTTTCCCAACGAACCCACCGGGCATCATGCCGTAACGGCTGGCCAACCAACGCGCAACATGCCCACGTAAGCGGGCCTGTCTGCACAAGTCTGATGAGAGTGGAGACAAACCCCGTATGAATGAAATCCTGGCCATCTGGGCCGAATGGATCAAGCCATCGGCAGGACTGCCCACGGTGCAGTGGTCCATCCTGCTGGCGGTGGCTGCCGCTGCCGGCCATCTCCTGAATCGCTATACCGGCATGCCCAAGGTGGTGGGCTATTCGCTGGTCGGCGGCTTCGCGGGCCTTGCCGGCTTCAACGGCGCGGTCTGGCCGCTGCAGGGCACCGGGCTCTTCCTGCTGGAGCTGGGCGTGGCCGTGGTGCTGTTTGAGGCGGGTGGGCGCATCCCGCTGCGCTGGTTCCGCCACAACCCCATGGTGCTGGTGCAAAGCCTGGCCGAGTCGTCGCTGACGTTTATTTTTGTGTACTGGGCATTGAGCGCGATGAGCGTGCGCGAAGCCGTGGCTGAGCCGCTCGCCTTGCTGGCCATGGCGGCTTCGCCGGCCGTGTTGTCGCGCGTGGCTATCGATACCCGCGCCGCCGGACCCGTCACAGAGCGCGCCATGGTGCTGTCCACCTTGAGCACCTTGTACGCCCTCACGCTGTGCAGCGCGCGCGCGGGCATGATGCACCGGCCCGAAGGGGTGACCAGCCTGCTCGGCTCACTCTACCCGGTGCTGGTGGTGCTGGGCCTGTCGGTGGTGGTAGGCGCAGTGCTGGCCCTCACACTGCGCATCGCGCTGCGCGTGATGAGCCCCACCAGCGAAAACACCGCCATCCTGCTGCTGGCCCTGATCGCCGCGGGTGCAGCGCTCGCGGCCCACTTCGGCGGCTCGGCGCCGCTGGCGGCGCTGCTGGGCGGCATGCTGCTCAAGCAGCTCAACCCGCGACCCTGGTCCTGGCCGCGGCAAATGGGCACGGCCTCGTCCATGCTCACCATGCTGATGTTTGTTCTGGTCTCGGTAGTGGCTGCGCAAGCTGACTGGAGCGGGCCCGTAGCCGGCCTGGTGATCGCGCTGGTCATTGCCCGCGTCGCCGCCAAAATCACCGGCGTCGCCATCGGCAATGTGGGCAGCGGCGCCAGCTGGAAGCAGGCCCTGTGGGTGGGCTGCGCGATGTCGCCGATGTCGTCTGTCGCGCTCTTGCTGGTCTCGCAATTTGTGTCGGCTTCGGGCTCGTTGGGCCGCCAGATCGCCGGAGTGGCCCTGCCCGCCATCTTGCTGATGGAGGTTCTGGGCGCGGTGCTGGCCACGGTGGCCATCTACCGCGCCGGCGAAAGCTCCAAACCCTGGGCGCCGCTGACGCGCGGCCCCTCATCCGGACCTGTCCATGAGCCTTGAACCGTTTCACAAATCCGCCGCGCTGTCGCTCGGCGTGGAGCTTGAGCTGCAGCTCGTGAACACGCACGACTACGACCTTGCCCCTTATGCCGAGGACATGCTGCGCCTGATGTCGAAGATACCGCTGCCCGGCGCAGTGGTGCCCGAGATGACGTCCAGCATGATTGAGATCTCGACGGGCATCTGCCACAACGCTTCGGAGGTGCTGGGCCAGCTCTCACAAATCCGCGACGCGCTGGTCAAAAGCGCCGACAAGCTCAACATCGCCGTGGTGGGCGGCGGCACCCATCCTTTTCAGCAATGGCATGAGCGCCGCATTTATGACAAGCCGCGATTTCGCGAACTGTCGGAACTCTACGGCTACCTCTCCAAGCAGTTCACCATCTTCGGCCAGCACGTGCACGTGGGCTGCCCTGATGCCGACAGCGCACTGCTCACGCTGCACCGCATGTCGCGCTACATCCCGCACTTCATCGCGCTGTCGGCTTCTTCACCCTATGTGCAGGGGCAAGACACTGCCTTCGATTCGGCGCGGCTCAACTCGGTGTTTGCCTTTCCGCTATCGGGGCGCGCACCCTTCGCGCTGACCTGGGCCGACTTCACGGTCTACTTCGACAAGATGACGCGCACCGGCGTGGTCAAGAGCATGAAGGATTTTTACTGGGACATCCGGCCCAAGCCGGAGTTCGGCACCATCGAGATCCGTGTGTTCGACACGCCGCTCACGGTGGAGCGCGCCACCGCGCTGGCCGGCTTTGTGCAGTCGCTGGCCTCGTGGTTCATGCACGAGCAGCCCTTCGTACCCACCGAAGACGACTACCTGGTCTACACCTACAACCGCTTCCAGGCCTGCCGCTTCGGGCTGGACGCGGTGTATGTAGACCCGGCCACCGGCGGCCACATGCCGCTGCGCGAGCACATCCTGCAGACCATGTCGCAGATCGAGCGCCACGCCACCGCCATGGGCGCGGGGGCTTCGCTGCACTTGCTGCGCACCAGCGTCGAGCGCGCCGACAACGACGCGCGCTGGCTGCGCGAAAGGCAGGGCGAAGAGCGCCTGCTGGCCGAGGTCATACGCCAGGCGGCCGAGCGTTTTCGCGGCGGTGTCACGCACCTGCAGCAGCGCTAAGAACTGTCGGCAGCCTCATCGGGGCCGCAGCCTGTATGCTCTGCGGCATGGGTGAATTTGACCTGATCGCACGCTACTTCACGCGGCCCACGGCGCGCGCGGTGCTGGGCGTGGGCGACGATTGCGCGCTGCTGCAGCCGGCGCCCGGCACGCAGCTGGCCATTTCCAGCGACATGCTGGTCGAAGGCCGGCACTTCTTTGCCGATGTAGGCCCGGCCGCGCTGGGCCACAAGGCACTGGCCGTCAACCTGAGCGACCTGGCCGCCTGCGGCGCCAAACCGCTGGCCTTCACGCTGGCGCTCTCACTGCCGCGTGCCGACGAAGCCTGGCTGGCCGGCTTCTCACAAGGCCTGTTCACGCTCGCCGATGCGCACGGCTGCGAACTGGTGGGCGGTGACACCACGCAGGGGCCGCTCAATATCTGCATCACCGTATTTGGCGAAGTACCCGTGGTAAATGGCAAAAGCCAGGCGCTGCTGCGCTCTGGCGCCAGGCCGGGCGACGATGTGTATGTCAGCGGCACGCTGGGCGATGCCCGGCTGGCGCTGGAGGCGCTGCGCGGCGCCGTCATCTTGCCGCACGGCCTGCTGGCCCAGGCCAGGCAACGGCTGGAACGGCCCACGCCACGCGTGGCCCTGGGCCAGGCGCTGCGCGGCATTGCCTCGGCGGCCATCGACGTGAGCGACGGTTTGCTCGGCGACCTTCGCCACATCCTGCGGGCTTCGGGTGCGGGTGCGACGCTTGACACCGCGATTGCTATAAATTTAATAGCTACTTCCCAAAGCGCTGATTGGGCTGGAGCCGGAATTGATCCCGAAAGGCAGCTGGCGTACACGCTGGCAGGCGGTGACGACTACGAGCTCGCCTTCACCGCACCGGCCTCGGCCCGCGACGCCGTGCAAGCGGCAGCCCTGCAGGCACAAACGCCAGTCAGCCGTATCGGGCGCATCGACGCGGACCCCGGCCTGCGCCTGCTGGATGCGGCAGGCGCGCCTATGCAGCGGCGCTACGCCTCCTTCGACCACTTCGCCTGAGGGCGCGCGGCGGCGTTTGCCCCTACACGAGGCACCAGGCCGTGCGTATGGCGGCCAACCCAGCGGGCCGCCGACGACCAGAATTCAGCGGCCGCCAGGCCGCGTAAACGCCGCGCCTCGGCCACGGCGGCATCGACCAGCCGGTTTTCTTCCGCTGCGGTGTAGAGGTAGTTCATGAGGATGTCCTTTCGGGGTTGGCCCTTGGGTCCGATAGACAGGCTGTTTGGGCATAGGGCTACTGTGCGCAAAACTGCTCCCCCCGGAAACCACCTCTGCCGCAAATGCGCCTTGCACCAGGCGCAAAACCAAAATACGCCGCGATAGGTAATATGGCCGCCATGCGGAACCTGAACTTTGACGACATGCAGCTGTTCACACGGGTGGCCGAGCTGGGCAGCTTCTCGGCCGTGGCCCGCACGCGCGGTGTGCCCGTCAGCCAGGTGTCACGCGCCATTGCCCGCATCGAGAAAACCTGCAACGCGCGGCTGGTGCACCGCAGCACGCATGCGCTGACCCTCACGCCCGAGGGCGAAACCTTTCTCGGCTACTGCAGGCGCATGACGCATACGCTGGACGACCTGGAAGGCGAATTCGCCAGCCAGAGCGGTGAGGCCAGCGGCTGGGTGCGCGTGGCAGCCAGCACCGTGATGGCAGAGTACCTGCTGGTGCCCAGCCTGGAGGGCCTGCACCAACGCCATCCGCGTATTTGTGTGGAGCTGAAAGTGGACGACCGGCTGGTGGACATGGTGCGCGACGGTGTCGACATCGCGATCCGCAGCGGCACGCACACCAACGAGAACACGGTGATGCGCCAGATCGGCATGCACGGGCGCAGGTTGTACGCCACGCCGGGTTATCTTGAAGCCCATGGCACGCCCGCGCACCCCGACGACCTGGCCCAGCATCGCCTGATCAGTAACAGCGGCGCCACCGTGCTCAACCGCTGGCCCTTCATCATCGACGGCCAGCCTGTGGTGATCACGGCGGAAGGCTGCTGGCGCGCCGACTCCACCGGCACGACCAGCCAGCTGGCGCTGCAGGGCCTGGGCATTGCGCGCTTTGCCATGCTGGCGGCGGAGCCCCTGGTGCGGCGCGGCCTGCTGGTGCCGGTGCTGGCCGATTTTGTCGATGAACAGCCCGTGCCCATTCACGCCGTGACGCTGGGCGGGCGGCACCGGCTGCCCAAGGTCCGCGCCTGTATCGACTACTGGGCCGAATGGTTCAGCCACGGAAGAGACCTGACCCGCGAGCCTCCCGCCGCCTGACCCCGCCAGCCTGCCTGGGTGCTCCGGCTTATTTGGTTTACTTGGCCTCGACCAGCGCGCGAATATCCAGCAAAGTCAACTCATTGGCATCCGGCTTGCCGATCTCGCGGCCCGATGAATAGGGGAAATTGTTGTCGTTCACCAGCACGATGTGCGTGGCATCCACAATCGCCAGCCCCTCAGGGCCCAGGTGCGGCAAGGCAAAGACGGCTTCGTTGGGCCCCAGCTTTGCCAGGCGCTTGGGGTTGGCGATGCGGGTCAGGTCGATATAGGCCACCTTGCGCACAAAGCCGTCCGCATCGGCGGCTGACAGGTCGATCTTGTAAACGCGCTTGAAGCGCGCCGGCCGGGTAAAGCAGTCGGTTCGTGCTTCATTCGGGCAGGCTGGTGCCACGCCTTCGGTGCTGTCGTCGCGCTCAATCACCAGGCCGGTGGTGGCGTCCAGCAGCTGGAAGTCAGCCGCCACGTTGCCCACTTCTTCGAGCAGGTACTTCCACTGCTTGCCGGTGTAGCTGCGCGTGGCGACGTCCAGTTCGTTGATGCGCACATAGGTTTTGTCGCCGGCTTTTTCCACGCTCTTGGTGGCCGCGTCATAGAGCGGGCCTTCAAACATCGGGTAGAGCTTGCTGCCGTCCGGCGATTTGGCCATTGACTCAAAACCGTTGGAGCGGCGCACTTCAAACAGCGCTTCGCCCGGCAGGTTAGGCAGGCGGCCCTGCAGATAATGGTCGGGCGAGGCATGCAGCTTGCCGTTGATCACCGTTTCGATCACGCCCAGCACACGGCCCTGGAAGTCGGTGCGCAGCACGTACGGACCGAACTCGTCGCCTATCCACCATTCATTGCCCACCACCTGCAGCGACTCGGGGTCGAAATCAATGCCGGTGAGGTAACGGCGCCGGGTGTTTTCGTTCTGGATGTGAAAAGGCACGCGCTTGTTGGGGTCGCTCAGGAAGGTGGTGCTGCGGCGAATGACCTGCCCTTTGGCCCAGTCGGCCGATACCTTGTGCACCATCAACAAGGCATCTTGCGAGTTGATCTTGTTGCCAAATCCGTTGTCGGTGAGCGTCAGGAACTCACCCTTGCCCGACGACACAATGCCCGAAAAACCCTGAACCGACTGACCCTTCATGGGCAGCGCGCCGCCCGAGGCGCGCGGGTATTTGGGGTCGCCCACAAAGGTGTTGGCGCTTTCGCTGCCGAGTTGCTCATTGCGCTGGCGTTTGCCGTTGGCAAATTTGCCCGTCGTGGCAAAGAATGCGCCCGCATCGCGCGGCGCAGGCACGGCGCTGGTGGCGGCCAGCGACGCATGGCCGGCCAGAATGGCTTCTACGGCAGGCGCTGTCTGGGCGCGGCCGCTGCCGGCAGCCAGGCACAGCGCGCAGGCCGCGGCCAGGGTCAGTGCGTTCATTTGTTTCAAAGCAGACTTGTTCATTGCCGGATTCCCTCATTCCCTCATCAAGTGCAGCGCATCGCTGCGTCAGTGCGTAAACGCTGGACTGTGCAGCTTCTCTGTGAATCGGCTGTGACAAAATCGGCGACTCACCTCCCTCTCACCATGACCGACACCTCGCTGCCGACAGCGCCCAAGCCCCCCAGGCCCACCACCAGGTTCTTGCTGGCACACCCTGCACATTTCATCGCCCTGGGTTTTGGTTCCGGGCTCAGCCCGGTCGCGCCCGGCACCGCCGGCACGCTGTGGGCCTGGCTGGCCTTTCTGGTGCTGCAGCAATGGCTGACACCGGCCGACATGGGCTGGCTGATCGCTGCCTCCACCCTGATCGGCTGGTGGGCCTGCACCGTCACCGCCAAAGCCATGAAGGTGCTGGACCCCGGCAACATCGTCTGGGACGAAGTGGTCGCCTTCTGGCTGGTGCTGTGGCTGGTCATGCCGGCGGACTTCTGGGCGCAGCTAGCCGCCTTTGTGCTGTTCCGCTTTTTTGACGCCGTCAAGCCCGGCCCGGTGGCCTGGGCGGATCAGGCTTTCAAAGGCTTTAACTGGCGCGGCGGCTTCGGCATCCTGTTTGACGATTTCGTGGCGGCTTTCTGCACGCTGCTGGTGATTGCGATCTGGAGGTTCTTCTGGTGAACAGCGATTTGCTATCAAAAGAGGATCTGCTTACCCATACGCCTATTGGGCTAGTGGCCGATCTGCTTCAAAAAAAGCAGTGGCTTCTGGCCACCGCCGAAAGCTGCACCGGCGGCATGATCTCGGCCGCCTGCACCGACCTGGCGGGCTCCAGCGCCTGGTTTGAGCGCGGTTTTGTCACCTACTCCAACGAAGCCAAGACCGAATTGCTGGGTGTGGACCCCGCATTGATCAAGCGGCACGGAGCCGTCAGCGAAGAAGTCGCCCGCGCGATGGCGTCCGGCGCCGTGGCCCACTCCCGCGCACAAGTCTCGGTCGCCGTCACAGGCGTGGCCGGCCCGACGGGCGGTAGCGCGGCCAAGCCTGTAGGTACGGTATGGTTTGGTTTTCAGGTGGGCGGGCAACTCACCAGCGAAATGAAGCGCTTTGACGGCGACCGCGCCGCGGTGCGCAGCGCCACGGTGCAGCATGCGGTACAGCGGCTGCTTGAGTTGCTGCGCGCGACCGGCGGCTGACACCTGAGAGACGCCGGGGCGACCCGAGGGGCTATAGAGTTCGCGAACCCAACCCGACCAGGAGACACCATGCACCCCAACCAGGCCACCCTCGAGAAGTTCTACGCCGCCTTTGCCCGCCTCGATTCGGACACCATGGCAACCTGCTATGCACCCGATGCCCAGTTTGACGACGAGGCGTTTTCGCTGCGCGGCCACAAAGAAGTTAGCGGCATGTGGCACATGCTGTGCGACATCACCAAGGCCAAAGGCGCCGACGTGTGGAAGCTGGCGTACAGCGGCATCGAAGCCGGCGCCCGCACCGGCAAGTCGCACTGGGAGGCCGACTACCGCTTCAGCGCCACCGGGCGCATGGTGCACAACATCATCGACGGCGAGTTTGAATTCAATGAGCAAGGGCTCATCAGCCGCCACCGCGACCGCTTTAACTTCTGGTCGTGGTCGCGCCAGGCGCTGGGCACGCCCGGCCTGCTGCTGGGCTGGACGCCCTTTTTGCGCAGCAAAGTGCGTGCAACGGCGGGCGCGAATCTGCAAAAATATATGGCGACGCGCTACTAAGTTCGGCGCCAGCATTGATCCCAACAGGAGTTGCACATGCCCTGGTTTGACGGCTTTGAATCACGCAGTTTCGAGGTCAACGGCGCCTCCATCAACGCACGCGTTTCCAGAACCGTCCTGGGCGAGCCGCTGCGCCCGGCCCTGCTGCTGCTCCATGGCTTTCCCCAGTCGCATGTGATGTGGCACCGCGTGGCGCAGCGCCTGGCGAGTGACTACTTCCTGGTGATGCCCGACCTGCGGGGTTACGGCGACTCCTCCAAAACCGCGGGCCTGCCCGACCACAGCAACTACAGCAAACGCAACATGGCGCACGACATGGCCGGCGTGATGGACGCGCTGGGCATCAACCGCTTCTTTTTGTGCGGCCATGACCGCGGCGGGCGCGTGGCGCACCGGCTGGCGCTGGACTACGCCGCCCGCGTGCAAAAACTCTGCGTCATCGACATCGCCCCCACGCTGGACATGTACGAGGGCCGCAGCATGACCGAACCCTATATGGCCTTCGCCCGCGCCTACTACCACTGGTTTCATATGCTGCAGCCGGCGCCGCTGCCCGAAATCATGATGGGTGCCAACCACCCGGAGACGGCCAGGGCCTATCTGCACGCCAAGCTGGGCGGCTGGGGCAGCGCGGGCCTGAACTACATCGAACCGCAGGCGCTGGCTGAATACGAGCGCAGCTTTTGCAACGCCGAGGCGCTGCACTCAGCCTGTGAAGACTATCGCGCCAGCGCCGGCATCGACCTGGAGCATGACCGCGAAGGCCGCGCGCAAGGTGCGAAGCTCACTTGCGACCTGCTGGTGCTGTGGGGCGAGCGCGGTGTGGTGCACCGGATGTTCGACCCGATGGCCCTCTGGGAAGCGCAATGCAGCGGCGAAGTATCAGGAGAATCCCTCCCCGCCGGCCATTTCATTCCCGAAGAGCAGCCCGAGGCTACGGCGCAGGCGCTGCGTGCTTTCTTCAACTGAATTTTTTCAACTTCACCAACACAGCCATGTCGCTTTACTCCGCCGAAACCCTGTGGGAACGCAAAGACGCCAACTTCCTGGACAACCGCTACAGCCGCCGCCATGTGCTGCGCTTTGACGGCGGCCTGGAAGTGCCGGGCTCGTCGTCACCTACCGTCGTGCCACTGCCGATGTCCGACGCGTCGGCGTTGGACCCGGAGGAGGCGTTTGTATCTTCGCTCTCCAGCTGCCACATGCTGTGGTTTTTGACCATGGCGGTCAAGCGCAAGTTTTGCGTGGACCGTTACTTTGATGCGGCGACGGGTGTGATGGAGAAGAATGCTGAGGGGAAGGTGGCGATGACAGTGGTCACCCTACACCCTGAGGTGACGTTCTCCGGCGAGAAGCTGCCGACGCGTGCTGAGCTGGACAAGATGCACCATGATGCGCATGAGGCTTGTTTTATTGCTTCTTCTGTGAAGACGGATGTGCGGTGTGAGCCGGTTTATGGGGATCTGTGATCCCCTTACCCCTCTCTATGGGAGATAGGCTTTTAGCCCAGACGGTGTACTGGGTTGTTGCTCCTGAATTGATAGCGATTGGGTTGTTCGGTCGTTGCGCTTTTTGCTGAGAGCTGCTGGCCGGGAGTCGCCCGGCATGCGAGTAACTTTCTTTTGCTTCGCCAAAAGAAAGTCACCAAAGAAAAGGCGACCCTACTTGCTGCGTCCCTCCGCTT
>JAJKJM010000164.1 GCA_021153985.1 Polaromonas sp. | reverse complement strand
GTGTCCAAGGGCATCGAGAAAAACCGCGTCTACACTGAAGGCAAGGGCGAGAAACAGCCAGTTGCTGACAACAAGACCGCCGAAGGCCGCGCCAAGAACCGTCGCGTGGAAATCGAAGTCGTTGGCACCCGCGCCAACAAGTAATCCTTCCGGATCACTTCAAAAACCGCGCTACGGCGCGGTTTTTTTATGCCTCAACGATAATGGCTCATGTCTATAAGCGATAACTTTGATCCCGCCGAACTGGCCAAGTTTTCCGATCTGGCCCACCGCTGGTGGGACACCGAAAGCGAATTTCGCCCCCTGCACCAGATCAACCCGCTCCGCCTGGGGTGGATAGAAGGCCTGGTTCCCCTCAAAGGACTGCGCGTCCTGGATGTTGGATGCGGTGGCGGCATCCTGGCCGACGCCATGGCGCGCAAAGGCGCCGATGTCCTGGGCATTGATCTGGCCACCAAAGCCCTCAAAGTCGCCCAGCTCCACGCGCTTGAGGCTCAAACCGAGGGGGTTCAATACCGCGAAATCAGCGCAGAGGCGCTTGCGGCTGAGCAACCCGGCAGTTTTGACGTGGTGACCTGCATGGAAATGCTGGAGCACGTGCCCGACCCATCTTCCATCGTGAAAGCCTGCGCCGCGCTGGTTAAACCCGGCGGCCATGTGTTTTTCTCCACCATCAACCGCAACGCCAAAGCCTTTCTGTTCGCCATTGTGGGTGCTGAATATGTGCTGAACATGCTGCCCCGCGGCACCCATGAGTACGCCAAACTCATCAAACCCAGCGAACTCGCCGGTTATTGCCGTGCTTCGGGCCTTTCGCTGGAGCAAACCCGGGGCATGGAATACAACCCCCTGACACGCCACTACTGGCTCAGCGCGGACACCAGCGTCAATTACATGCTGGCCACGCAGAAAAGCTGAAGCCTGGGCGGAGTTTCGCGCCGAAACCCCGAATGCTGCCCCCTCATCCTGCCTTTGTCTTCTTTCTTATTAGTTAGCGCCCCAGACATGTTCAACAACATTGCCGCCGTCCTGTTCGATCTGGACGGCACTTTGATCGACAGCGCCCCCGACCTGGGCGCCGCCGCCGACAAAATGCGTACAGACCGCGGGCTGGCGTCACTCCCCCTGGCGCTTTACCGCCCCATGGCCGGCGCCGGTGCACGCGGCATGATCGCCATCGCTTTCGGCCTCACGCCCGACGATGCCCGTTTCGCCGACCTCAGGGAAGAGTTTTTCCGCAACTACGAGTCACGCATGACCGAAAACACCTCGGTGTTTGACGGGGTGGCCGAACTTGTTGCGCAAATCAGCCAGGCTGGCCTGAAATGGGGAGTGGTCACCAACAAATCGGCCCGGTTTACCGTGCCGCTGACCAAAGCCATGCCGCTCTTCAACACCGCCCAGACCATTGTCAGCGGCGACACCACCCCCCATGCCAAGCCGCACCCGGCGCCGTTGCTGGAGGCTGCCCGCCAGCTTGATGTCGCGCCTGAACGCTGCATTTACGTCGGGGATGACGAGCGCGACATCGTTGCAGGGCGCGCGGCGGGCATGCCTACCGTGGCGGCAGCCTACGGTTACCTCGGCAAAACGGCTGACACCGGCGGCTGGAAAGCCGATGCCACCATCGCCGCGCCCGGCGCCCTCTTGAATTTGCTGCGAATGGCGTAAACTAGGCCTCCTGGGGCTGCATTGGTTTCGACGTGGGTTCGGACGCGGTGTGGTGCATGTCGAGCTGAGTGTGCTCGTAAAACAGATTCAAACAAACTAACTGCAAACGACGAACGTTTCGCACTCGCTGCTTAATTGCCAGTGAGCTTTACAACAGCAGGCCGATGGGCTGGGCAAGGGGTGTTTAGCGCAAGTTAAACGCTCCCGGCTGTAAAGATAATTTCATCGGCTGGCTCCGGGCTGGGTACCTTAACCCGGGGCAAGAAAATAGGGTGCTGGCGTCCTGTGTAGCGTGCGACTGCGCGACACAGGTGGCGAGACTCAAATCAGACCGCTAAACATGTAGATCTGCCCGAACAAGGCTTGCGGACGGGGGTTCAAATCCCCCCAGCTCCACCATATGCCAATATAAAGGCCGCTAACAACATGCAGTTAGCGGCCTTTTTCTTTTACAAATCAATAGTTTAGATTGCATTGAGCTATACGGGGCGCTATTGACAGGCAAGCGAGTATGGGGGTACAAGCGGGGGGAAATCAATCGAAATGGGGAGTGACTAGGACTTGTACCCCCATTCCGCCTGCCTTGATAGGAGCTTGTCCCATGCTTACCGATGCCCAATGCCGAAACGCAGTATGCCCACCGGGCAAGAAGCAGGCGAGGTTCTCCGATTCTGGTGGGATGTACCTGCAAGTGAGCCCGGCGGGGTCAAAACGCTGGTTTTTGAAGTACCGGATAGGGGGAACTGAAAAGCAATTGGCTTTAGGCAGCTATCCAGCCGTGAGCCTGACGGCGGCAAGAAAATCCCGTGATGCTGCAAAGCTGCAAAAGTCCGAAGGCCGCGACCCTGTGCAGGTGCGCAAAGTGGAAAAGCTGAGAGCGACGCGAGCGGATGGAGACACTTTCAAGGCGATAGCGCTAGAGTGGTACGGCAAGCAAGCGCCTCAGTGGAGCGCCAGCCACGCAGAACGATCACTGCGGCAATTCGAGCGCGACCTGTTCCCATGGATTGGTGCGCGACCGATGGCCGACATTCACCCCATGGAGCTTCTGGCGGCACTGCAAAAGGTCGAGGAGCGGGGCGCGGTGGAAACGGCAGACCGAGTGTTGATGCTGGCGAGGCAGGTATGGGATTACTGGTTACCCACTACCAACAATGAGCAACGCAACATTACGGAAGGCTTGAAAGGCCGTCTAACCCCGTATCGTGGCAAGGGCTTCGCGGCCATCGTTGACCCGATGCGGCTGGGTGAATTGCTCAGGGCTATTAAGCAGTACAAAGGCGGACCAATCGTGCGTACGGCCTTGCAGCTTGCCCCTGTGCTGTACCAGCGACCCGGCAATCTGCGCGAGATGGAGTGGGCAGAGCTTGACTTGGGTGGTGCGCTCTGGACTATCCCCAGTATGAAGATGAAGCGCACCAAGTTGGAAAAAGAGCGAGGCGAAGCTCATACTGTCCCATTGCCAACCCAGGCGGTAGCAATGCTCAGCAGCCTGCATGCGCTGACCGGGCACGGGCGCTATGTGTTCCCCGGGGAGCGCAGCCATGACAGGCCCATATCTGACAACTCGGTACGCAGCGCCCTCTACGCGCTTGGTTTCGGCAAGGAACAAACGTGGCACGGATTTCGGGCAACGGCGCGCACGATGCTGGTTGATCAACTAAATCTTGATCCCTTGGCCATTGAGGCAAATCTGGCCCACGCGGTGAAGGATGCGAACGGGCGTAGCTATAACCGGACGCAGTACCTTAAGCAGCGATTTGAGCAGATTCAATTATGGGCCGATTATCTGGATAAGTTGGCGCGTGGGGCTGATGTGATCTCAATCAAGGCGGCTTGATGCCGCAACTGTCCAGCCTAGCGCCGTATGAACTACAAGAAATACAGAACTGAGGCGCTAGAGCAGCACCGACAACTGAAGCTGAAAATTGCTGAGGATCAATTCTTGGTGGAATGGTTGACGAATTTTGAAGTGGGGTTGGCCGACTATCAAAAAGAAAAACTCTCACCCGAGGCGATTGAACAACGCGCAAAACAGGCTGGCTATAGAAGTGGTCGCGTGGGAGAAGATCACCTGCGCCGCATGCATTTAGTCATGCGGCGGTTTGTTTCTGAGCCGGCTTTTCAGAAGCTCTGGCATATTCTCAAACGTGATGACCTCGCGAATGATGGATTCAGTTACTCACCCGCGAATGGTGGTTTCCCCTCACGAATATTGCGGGCAATAGACGATTGGTATCGTCTTCCAAAGTTCACTACGGCTGAGAGAAAAGCTCATCAGAGAAAAATCGAGAAGCTTAGCGACGAACTTTTGCTATTGCTAGAGCAGGTGGCTTACAGCACCTATACCGATACCGCATTTTCTCAGTTCTCTAGTCTTACGCAGGAACAGATATCCGCGCTTTTCGGTTGGTTCAGTTCTCCAAAAAAGTGGAATCAAGAATTTGAATACCAGCAGAAAAGCCGCGCCCAATTTTATTTAAAAAGCGCTGGCATCACACCTCTTTGGGCGGTGGACTATATCCGGCAAGCATCTCAAAGCAATGACGCTAGCGAGCGTTTACCAACCAAAGTTCGGGCGAAAGGGGCGATGAAAACCTTTCTAATTCATCGCCTTCACCGCGAACTTGAAAACTGTCTGGTGTTTAGTGCTTTCAAATTTGGATCGCAGGTTCCGCAAGACTTGTTTGCCGAAATTGTCGGACTTGTCGCCGACTGCGATTGCAGCGCTGACGATGTGCGTAAGGCGCTCAGACAATAGCAGGAACATTCCTTCGCCGAACTTGAGGAAATGTTCCATAGAGAAATGGTCGCATGGATTCACTATTACCCAATCGCAACAACGGCGGATAAGGCCGGTTAAGAAAGGGTAGCAATGTCGATTCTCAGAATGCCAGCCGTTAAGGCTGAAACCGGGCACCGTTCCCACGCGAGCATTTATAACGCCATCAAGGCGGGGCTATTCACCACGGGCGTCGCCATTGGGCAACGCTCGAAAGGCTGGCCATCGGAGGAGGTGCAGGCCATCAACGCGGCGCGTATTGCTGGTAAGTCAGAGGCTGAAATCAGGGAGCTAGTGAACCGCCTTCACGCAAAGCGGACCGACCTGGCTACGGCTTAAGGGTCTGGCTATGACCGACACCAAGCACGGCGCAAAGTCAATCAGGGCGCAACCCTGTGAGATCAATTCTTTACAGGCGTTTTGCTTCCGGCTGTGGCAGTTGGCCACCTCTACCTGGTTTCTCGCGCTAGGATCGCGCTGGAGGGTTTTGCATGGGCCGCGCTAACTTCAAGGGCTCCAAGTACAACGAACCCTTTGTCGGGATCGTGCGCAGCGTATTCGAGTGCCCAGCCTTTACCGCGCTCAGTCCACACGCCTGCAAGCTGTTGCTGGAGCTAGCCGGGCAGTACAGGGGCGATAACAACGGTGACTTGATGGCGGCATGGTCAATAGTGAGTAAACGTGGCTGGAGGTCGCGCACAACGCTGTGGCGTGCAAAGTGTGAACTGATTGAAGCCGGGTTTTTGTACGTGACCCGCAAAGGCCGGATGCCAAGCACCTGCGAACTGATGGCCCTGACTTGGTTTCCGCTGGATGTTTCAAGGAAGTTTGACCATGAGGCATTGGCAGCATTTAAGGCCAAGGCGTATCGGGTCAACATACCTTTACCCGTGCCGGCCGTCAAAACCAAGCGGGACTGGACGCAGCCCAATGGTGGGCGGGAACCCCAAGAAAAACGCGGTCCTTTGTCCACCTCTGAAACATGCACAGCCCCACAAGTCCACTAGGGAAACCATGCCGACCTTGAAACCCTCCCTATCGTTTCATAAGTGGACTTGTAGGTGTGTCTTTGTGGCAATTGAAGGTTTCACAGATGGACACCTTTTTAGAGAAGCCATCTCTCGGTATTGCTTGTTTGATTTATTGTCATCTAGACAATTGATTTCGTATTCTGTGATGCTTGTAGTTCTATGGCACTTTTCTTGCCGCTGGTCTCGGAGTTTGTTTTGGGGCAGGTTCGTCTTTCAAGAAATCGGGAACAAAACCAAAATCCCTTATCCAGGCTGCGCGGAGTTCAGCGCGCGTAAATGCTGTTTCGATGGTGAGAACCATTTTTTTATCGTCGGATAGCCGAGCTGATAGTTCGACAGATTTCCATTCGGCAGTGGGTGCCATCGAGTCTTTTGCAAATTCAAAAGTTGGTTCGCCGTATTTGCTTTTATACCGGTCTAGGGGAATAGGCGAGGGGGGAACCCAGCGCACCCAACTAGTAGTCAATGCATCGTCATCATTTTCTTCGGAAGTTTTCTTTCTAACTGCGCAAATCGCGTCAGTCGTTTGAGCTGGAAACATGCACTTCTCAAGAAGGTACTTCTTGGCGGTCGGGCGGCTATCAGTGAATGCAACGTACAACGTCCCTGGAAACCCGCTGCCAGTCATTTGGAAGAAGGCTTCATTCTCAGTTACCCATGCGGCATTGACGCGGTCAAAACGAGCATTGGGATACTTGGCCTTGATTGCCTTTAGCGTATCGAGAGGAAATACGCCATGAAGAATCTCAGCATTCGCAAAATTGCAAATGAGGACCAAAGTGAAGAAAAGTAAGCTGCGAACTAAGTGTCTCGGTTTCATGGGTGCCCCCAATTAGGTAAAACAATCAATTTCAGGATCATAAGCATGTCTAGAGGCGGATCCCGTTTAGGGGCTGGAAGGCCTGGCTACAAGGTTAAGGCTGAACACCTGCAGCGAATTGATGTGCGGGATTGGGCGCGCAGAGACCTTTTAATGCCCGGCAGCGGCTTTTCCTGGAGTTGGCATAGGGGAGAGACGCAAACGGGCTCAATCGGTGTCAGCGTATTCTCTTCTCACGCCGTCACCCTCCGATACACCCACACATTCAACGGTGAGCGGCACACTGTTGCCGATGACGTTTCTATAGTCCGCACCGCGTGCGCGTATGGGGGGAGTCGCCCTTGGTTCGGGTGCCCGCGTTGCTCTCGGAGAGTTGCATTGTTGTATCTGCGCAGTGGGCGGTTCGCATGCCGACCATGTCAGCGAGTCGCTTACAGCTCTCAGTCCGACGATTCTTTAGACCGGATGTGGCGCAAACAGTGCAAGCTTGAAAAGCGGCTGGGTGAAAACTGGCAGCGGCCCAAAGGGATGCGGTGGCGCACTTTTGACGCATTAAGGCAGAAAATTTGGGACTTAGAAGGTCAGCGGGATGACGCGCTTGCGGTACATGTAGCAAGCTTGTTGAAGCTGGGCGCATGGTGATGTTGGATTATTAATCTTCAAGTTACTGAGCTGCCGACAAAGCTCAGCCATCCGGATAGGCTTGCATTCAACGAATTTTCCAGGCTTCGCTCTGTTATAAAAGCACACCACTCATACCAGGGGGAATGGGATTTGTGTTCAAGTCTCAAACGTTGCCATGGAGTCTGGATTTTGGAAAAATCCTGATGAATGGGATACCCGATTTATTGCTGAAATTTCCCCAATCCATTGTCAAGAAGGATTCGGAGCGGCAGCGGGTTGGCTGAATTCGCATTTACCGCACCGTTAAGAGTGGGCGAGGATACATGGGTATCCGTGGCAAACTGGGGGTACAGATGGGGGGGCAAAATGCCATTTTCCATTTCGAAACCTAGTGTTCATGCGGGTTGGCGGACATCATTCGAGTGACCCCAGCACCATCACGACCAAGGCCGCTTGCTGACATCCAGCAAGCGGCCTTTTTCATTCCCATGCCTGCTTTGCGGCGCAGAGCCTGTCAGCAGTCTTTATTCAGGCATCAGCGGCCCCAGAAAAAACGCCATCGCCAGCGCCACCACAGCCGGCTCGATCCGGTGCGGGCCTTTGAACTCCACCGTGGTCACGTCGTAACCTGCGGCCTTGAGTTTTTCAGCGTGTGGGCGGGCGCTGGTTTCTATTGGCAGTTGCTCGTCTTCGAGCCCGTGCGCGATGAAAATGCGGGGCGCTCCCTCCTGCGTGAAGACGGACATGAAGCCGCCTGAGAAAACGATGACGTGACTGACGATGTCGCCGTTGGTCACGCCTGCCGAGAGGGCATAACTTCCGCCGTCGGAAAACCCCGCGAAGGCCAGGTGCGTGGGGTCTATCGCAAATCTTGAGGCCACTACCGCCAGCGCCTTTTCAAGCCGCTCCAGGTCGGGCCCGTTGCCGCCTATCACCAGGTCCCAGGTCGGAAACTGCGACTGCGGCAGCAGCAGCAAAAACCCGCGCTGCCGGGCATGGTCAATCAGGAAGGGCAGTACCTTGTCAGCACTGCCGCCTGCGCCGTGGAACATCACCAGCAAAGGCACCGGCGCATCGGGCCTCAGGCCGTCGGGCACGATCAGCACCGCATCGCGCTCTTCGGCGATGCCCAGGTTATGCCGCCCCGCAGGCAAGGCATCTTGCTGCGGCCGTGCACCGGGGCGAAACGAGAGCCGCCCCAACAGCGCGCACCCCAGAAGAGACATGTCGATCACGGCGCTCGCCTTAAGGTTTCGGCGTCTGGCCGATGCAGCGAAAGGCCGCGCACTGCGCAAACGCGTCTTCATTCAGCGGTTCGTTTTTGCCCTTGCAGAACTTCGAGGTCAGCTTGAGCAACTCCTTGATGTCTCTCCCGCTCGCTGCGGCGTAGGTCACGGTCAGCCGCTCGATCAGCTCGTCGGGCAACTCGGCGTTGAACTGTTGCGCCAGCGACTTCCACAGCTGCGTGGCTTGCTCTGGGCTGGGTGTCTCGAACTGGATGACGGCGATGCAGCGCGACAAAATGGCGTCGTCAATATCGGCCACGCGATTGGTCGTCATGAAGAGCAGGCCGTTGAAGTACTCGAGCGTGCGCAAAAACTCGGCCACGATGGCGTTGTGCTGCAGGTCGTTGTCGCGCCTGCGGATGTAGACATCGGCCTCGTCCAGCAACAGCACCGAATCCCAGCGCGCCGCGCGCTGCAAAATTTTCGAGAGGTTGGCCTCGACCGATCCGGCCGTCACGCCAAGCTGGCCCGAATGCACACGGTACAGCGGCTTGCCGACTACCTCGGCATACACCTCGGCGGTCAGCGTTTTGCCCAGCCCCGGCGCGCCCTTGCACAAGATGGTGGTGCCTCCGGACTTGCCCTCGACGATGTCCTCCATCAAAAAGTTGCGGTCGGCCGTAAGGATGTCAATCAGGTCGCGGTGCGCCTGCGGCAGCACCAGCTTGTCGCGCAGCGCGGGCTTGTAGCGGTACTCGCGCACGTTCTGCACATGCACCCACAGGTTGCGGTGCCAGTCCAGGTGAAAGAGATGCAGGTAGCAGTGCAGCGGCACGCGCTCAAAGCCTTCGGCGATGCCGCTTTCGCGCCAGAAGGTCGCATCGGCCGTGGTGTCGAACTGCCGCTCCAGCAACTCCTCGTCGTTCACGCAGCGCGCGCTGGTGCCGGCCTGCAGCCGCCGGCATTCCAGCTGCGGCCGGGGGTTGTTGTCCATCATCCAGGCCGAGCCTGAAACCGTGAACTGCGCGCCAAACCTTGGCTGCAGCTGCATGAAGCGTTTGGCGTGCGCCTCGTATTCGGCCTTGAATTCGGCACATTCCTTGTAGAAGCCGTCGCCGGTCATCAGCTCGGGGATGGTGTGGTTCTTGATGTCGTCGGCGTAAAAACTGATGCCGTAAGTCATGCCGGTGCGCCGCATGCGCGGGTCCGTGATGGGCTCGCGCCCCGCGGCCTGCACGGTGTTGGCCAGAAGGCCGATGACCACGTAGGCCGAGCCGTCGGTGGGCTGCACATAGCGCATCGAATGCACCAGCCAGGGCAGCAGGACGCCGTCTTTGCCGCGTTTGTAGAGCCAGCCATCGATCATATCGCGCGACAACCAGGCGATCAGGCCCGGGATCAGCAGTTCCAGGCTCGGGATCTTGCGCGCGGCAGGCGCGGCGTGGATGTTGTCCAGCGCCAGCATCTGGAACAGCAGCTCGCGCTCGTTGGCCGCCCGGCACAGGCCGTACAGCGTATTCAGCGTGGTGAAGTCAAAAAGGCCGCTGGGCACCACGCGTTTGCCGCGCGACATGCCGTGCTCGCTCAGACGCCGGGCCAGCGGCGACTCCGCGTTGATCATCCCCAGCAAAGTGTTGGCCAGGGATTCCGGTATTTCAAATTCCATGATGTCTCGATCTGTCTCTTTGGCTATGACCGTCTTTTGGTCACTATTTATCCAAAAAGATCATAGGACGCCATGGTCAGGAATCGCTTGACCGCAGTCAACACGCGGGGCGATCTGGCTGGACTTGAAGGTTGCATGGCTGAAAACGCCGCACAGGTGGCCGGTGTGGCTTGAAACGGCCAAAGTGGCAATTCTGGCCATGTGGCCTGCAGTTTCCCCGGCTTCCTGCCCGTC
>JAJKJM010000163.1 GCA_021153985.1 Polaromonas sp. | reverse complement strand
CTGGCCAAGAAGGCACGCGATGGCAAGCTGACGCCAGCCGAGATGCAGGGCGCCAGCTTCACCATCTCGTCGCTGGGCGGCATTGGCGGGCGTTACTTCACCCCCATCATCAACGCGCCTGAAGTCGCCATCCTCGGCGTCTCCAAGAGCCAGATGGAGCCGGTCTGGGACGGCAAGGCCTTCCAGCCGCGCCTGATGCTGCCGATGTCTTTGGCCTGGGACCATCGGGTCATCGACGGCGCTGGCGCCGCGCGCTTTAACGCTTACCTGGGTCAGATCCTGGCCGACTTCCGCCGCGTCCTGCTCTAAACGGGGGCGCAGTATGACAACACTTGTAGTCGTCAAGAAGGCGGGGCAGGTTGCCATCGCGGCCGACACGCTGGTGACCTTCGGTGATACCAGCCTGACGCACCGGTTTGAGGCCAACAGCAAGATCTTCAAGGTCGACACGCCTGCCGGCCTGAGCTATGTGGGCATGGCCGGCACGGTGGCGCATTTTCCGGTGCTGCGCAAGGCCATGGCGGCCTTGCCCAAAGAGCAGCTCAAGCTGGGTTCGCGCGACGAGGTGTTCGACACCTTCGTCAAGCTGCACCCCATGCTGAAAGAAACGTTCTTCCTGCAGACCAAGGAAGACGACAACGACCCTTACGAGTCCAGCCAGTTCACCGTGGTCATCGCCAATGCCAGCGGCATCTACGGCCTTTACAGCTACCGCGAAGTGTTTGAGTTCAAGGAATTCTGGGGCATCGGCTCGGGCCGCAGCTTCGCGCTGGGCGCCATGCATGCCGCCTGGGACAAATCCAAAACCGCACGCGAAGTAGCCATGGCCGGCCTGAACGCAGGCTGCGAGTTCGACAAGAACTCCGCCGGACCGATAGACATATTCACCCTTAAATTGAAAGCCTCCAAATGAGTGCATCCAGCCTGGTAGACATCAAGGTGCCGGACATTGGCGATTTTGACGAAGTGTCCGTGATTGAAGTGCTGGTCAAGGCCGGCGACACCATCAAGGCCGAGCAAAGCCTGATCACGGTCGAAAGCGACAAGGCCTCGATGGAAATCCCGTCGTCCGCTGCCGGCGTCGTCAAGGACATCAAGGTCAAGGTCGGTGACAAGGTCAAGCAGGGCTCGGTCGTGCTGACGATCGAAGCTTCCGGTGCTGTGGCTGCCGCAGATTCAGCACCAAAACAGGCTGCAGCCCAGGCAGCGCCTGCGCAAGCAGCTCCTAAAACTGTAGCAAGCCCGGCTCCGGCAGCCGCCAGCTTTGCGGGCTCGGCCGACCTGGAGTGCGACGTGCTGGTTCTCGGCGCGGGCCCTGGCGGCTACTCCGCCGCCTTCCGCGCCGCCGACCTGGGCCTGAAGGTCGTGCTGGTCGAGCGATATGCCACGCTGGGCGGCGTCTGCCTGAACGTGGGCTGCATTCCCTCCAAGGCGCTGCTGCATGTGGCGGCGGTGATGGACGAAGTCAAACACTTCGACAGCCTGGGTGTGAGTTTTGGCGAACCCAAGCTCGACATCAACAAGCTGCGCACGCACAAGGAAAAAGTCGTCGGCAAACTGACGGGCGGCCTCACGGCCATGGCCAAGATGCGCAAGGTCACGACCGTGCGCGGCGTCGGCCAATTTGTCGGCGCCAATCATTTGCAGGTCGAAGAAACCTCTGGCGCTGAGGGCCAGGAAAAGACCGGCAAGAAGCAAACCATTGCCTTCAAGAACTGCATCATCGCCGCGGGTTCACAAGCTGTGCGCCTGCCCTTCATGCCGGATGATCCTCGCGTGGTAGACAGCACCGGCGCACTGGCCCTGAAGGAAGTCCCCAAGCGCATGCTGATCCTGGGCGGCGGCATTATCGGCCTCGAAATGGGCACCGTGTATTCCACGCTGGGCGCACGCCTTGATGTGGTCGAGATGATGGACGGCCTGATGCAGGGCGCCGACCGTGACCTGGTCAAGGTCTGGCAAAAGATGAACGCACCGCGTTTTGACAACATCATGCTCAAGACCAAAACCGTGGGCGCCAAAGCGACCAAGGCCGGTATTGAAGTCACCTTTGAAGGCGAGGGCGCCCCCGCGCCGCAAACCTACGACCTGGTGCTGCAGGCCGTCGGCCGCACGCCCAACGGTAAAAAGATCGCCGCCGAAAAAGCCGGCATCAGCGTGTCCGACCGCGGCTTCATCCCGGTTGACATCCAGATGCGCACCAACGTGCCGCACATCTTCGCCATCGGCGACATCGTGGGCCAGCCCATGCTGGCGCACAAGGCGGTGCACGAGGCGCACGTGGCGGCTGAAGTCATCGCCGGCGAACTGCAAGGCAACAAGGAGCTCGCCAGCGCCGCGTTCAACGCGCGCGTGATCCCCAGCGTCGCCTACACCGACCCCGAAATCGCCTGGGTCGGTCTCACCGAAGACCAGGCCAAGGCCCAAGGCATCAAGGTCAAAAAGGGCCTCTTCCCCTGGACAGCCTCCGGCCGCGCCATCGCCAACGGCCGCGACGAAGGCTTCACCAAGCTGCTGTTTGACGACAGCCCGGAAGCGCACGGCCACGGCAAGATCCTGGGCGGCGGCATCGTCGGCACCCACGCCGGCGACATGATCGGCGAGATCGCACTCGCCATCGAAATGGGCGCCGACGCCGTCGACATCGGCAAGACCATCCACCCGCACCCCACGCTCGGCGAAAGCATGGGCATGGCGGCGGAAGTGGCGCATGGCAGCTGCACCGACTTGCCGCCTGCGCGGAAGTAAGCAGCGCAGCGTAAAAACAAAAGCCCGGGCCTTACGGTCCGGGTTTTTTGCTTTTGCAGGTCCCCGCTCGGCTAACGAGCTCTTGAGGGGATTTTTTTGCGGCAATAGCGTTGGCTATCGAAAATGCAATATTGTCGATAGTCGACCAGCAAGGTAGAACGGCTGGTTCTGGCCAAATGTGCGCGACCAAATCGCGATATAGTCGCGCGCTTGCCTGCGTGCTTGATGTCAGACTGGGTTCTACAGTAAATCGAGATTTTTTCATTGTTCTTGCAATTGACAGCATGCGCACGGCAACAATCCAGCAGTTCCGCGCGGGCGAGACAAACGGTAGAGGGAAGTCAGAACGATATGTCGACCAATTCCTCTTCGGTTCACGGTTCCACCCAGATTTTGACGCCGCCGCGAGAGTTCACTTTTACGAAGATATCCGTTGTGGTCTCCTGCATCAAGCAGAGGCCAAGGAAATATGATTGGTCCGAAGGCGGCAGCCCGCGATGCTCCAGAAGGTCGGAGGGGGGCGGGGTACGGAATCGCCCTCCTGAATGGGGCACGTGATAGTGACTCAGTTGACGGAACAAGTCGACTCGGAGCCTCCGAACTTATGCGACGGGACCGTGGTAGGCGCCGCCCGCATACTCCACCGAGTTCGTTGACGCACGATCTACTAAGGAGGACACCACATGGTTGCCAAACCCGTTGCAGGGGCGAGTACGCTCAATGAAAATGATGCCGAAGCAAACCTTCGAGTGGCGCTAGCCCGAATGAAATCCGCTATGGATAGGCATGCTGCCGTTGTTGAGGTCATGAGCCGCATTGGCGTTTCACCGCAAAATAGACGGTTGGCACAAGCAGAAAGCAAGAAGGTCGACCACGATTTGCGAGACGCTCGGCGGTTGCTACGTGAAGTGCAGTCGCTCGCACGAAAGTAAAAGACTAGTGCGACTTCCGCTAAGAATAGCGAGCAATGCGCTGTCCATTCGGCGTCATTGCGCTGGCAATGCCTCTTAGTCACTTTTCAGCGGGCTGTTGCGTCTCGATCCATGCGAGTAGCTCCGCTTTCAGCACTCTTGCAGAGTCTGTCGGCGGACTACTTTGACTCAACCTTGACGCGAAGCGAGCAAGTCGATCCGTTGGCAACTCAGCTAACTTGATCCCGTGGGTAAAACAAGCCTTAATTCCGAGCCAAAGCTGCAACTCATACGTGCCCATTGTTTCTGCAGCCG
Organism: Polaromonas sp.; assembly: GCA_021153985.1. Classification (GTDB taxonomy): domain Bacteria; phylum Pseudomonadota; class Gammaproteobacteria; order Burkholderiales; family Burkholderiaceae_C; genus Polaromonas. Next base: position 27,465 of record JAJKJM010000163.1, on the reverse strand, counting down.
CGTCCAAGAGTTTGCTCGAAAATAAGTCGGCCGTCCCAGTAAAATCGGCGACCCTCAGCGCTTCAAACGCGCGCGAGCCGCCGAGTGCCGCATAACCCCCCAGCATGCAAATAACTTCCGCGTCAGTTGGAATTGCGGCCTTGGGCTCTGCTCGTCCCGTCAACTGATTTATCTCGCCCGTGACGCGGGACTCGAGAACGTCCAACACTGAAATTCGCAGGCTGATTGCGAGATGATTCGCGAGGGAAAGCAGCGCGCCGCTGAGGTGTCGAATGCTCCCCCTTTGCGACATTCTGCGCATGTTCGAACTATTCAGTAGCCAACCCACAAAGCTAGCCGCCGATTCATTGTTCTTGGCATAACGGATCAGATGGGCAACGTGCGCCAGATGGGCGCCACTGCGAAGCAGCACATCGTCGTGTGTCGCGAGTATCTTCCGTGCTGGAGTAACCGCGAGTTCACCTCGTCCGAGCTTCTCCAAGTAACGAAACGACGACACAGCATTAGTGACGGTTTGCGCCGGAACGGCATCTTGCAAATCGTTCCACCTGTTAAGTGAGTATTCGTTGAGCACCTTTCCAGGCGTTGGATGATGCAGCAGAAACGTCACAATCTCTGATGTATTCGAAGACGCAAAGTCCTGTGCAACTACGAGAAGCATTGAGTCCGAGAATAGCCAGCCGACTGTGCGGTCCAACTGGAGGTCGCGGAGGCGCGCTAACAGGTCATTGATCGTGCTGAGTGCGCGAGTGTTGCGGATGAGAGAAACCAGGTGCTGGCTCTCAAGCAAATGAAGATCAAACTCAGATTGTTTCCCTGCGAAGGGGGAACTTCCGGGCGGACCCGAGCACAGGCGCTTTAAGTACATCCAGCGCAGCACAGCTGTCAGCTCAACGAGCGTGTGACAGTGACTTACCCAACTAACGTCGCCGAGGGCTGAAAGGATCCGGTCCCGAAGCACCTCCTGAAGCGGCACTTTCGCAATCGAGTGCAGCCTTATACCTATGCCTGGGAGCGATGTTGCTATCGACAACAGTTCATTTCTGACATCGAGCTGTGGGGTGACCGCAGCAGCAATCAAACTACCGAGTGCGGGGTGGATTAAGGCATACGAACTGCGCACGTCGCGGCGCCCAAACCGAAGGACGACCACTGTCCCCAACTTCTGCGAGATATCTAGGCCCTCTTGGGGGTGAGGCAGCGCGTTACGCGGTAGCGGAATCTCGTCAGCCGCAAGAGCTGCCAAACGGAGGAGATTTTCTCGCTCACGCTCAGACAGCCGGCTCAAATACCTGGTGCGAACAGCTTCGACTGAATCGTGGGTGGACAACCTGTAGTTGCCCATCTTGAAATCGGCCATGCGCCCATGGACTGCTGCGCTAAAAGCAATCAGGTCGATCCCTTGTCCGTTACCCCCGCCGAAAAGGTCGACCCATTGCTTGAGAATTCCCGTCGGCAGTGACGGCACCTTAAGATTTTCGCGTTCGAAAAGGCGGCCGACCACGCCCAACATTTCGTCCTCGCCGGGTATCAGGAGCAGTGGATTTGGGAAGACTGAATTGGACGCTTCAGATAACGTATGGCGTCCTAGCAACAATAGTCTGGAATTCCTGGGCTTACCATACTGCCTCCAGTGCTGATACAGATCCTGAGCGACGGAGCGGCTTTGATGGATGTTGTCGACTACAAAGAGGACGCCAGCGGCTGACCACTCGACGAGGTCCATCTTTGCATCTGAGGTATCACTTGCAGCAAGGGTCGCCAGGTCAAGGTAGTAGCTAGTCAGCGGCTTGCGGGCTCTCGCAACAAGTTGAGCCAATGTAGTTTTCCCGGCTGCTCCGAATCCGCGTACGACAACATAGAAGTCTTTTTCGAGGCGACTAGTCAGCTCGATCAAGACACCAGGCGTTCTGACTCGGTCGTTGCTGAAGTCGTCTTCGGTCGGCTGAAATTCCCCGAGGTTGTCCTCCTGTAATAGGCCCGGCAAGAGCAGTCGGAAAGCGTCCGGGGTACTGGGAATCTTCAGTACTGATTGGCGGACCTGCGCGTACTTCGGCTGCTGCAGCTCAAGCGCGAGATGCTTTCCAACTAAGATTGTGATCTTATTTGCCGGGATCCCGAGGTCGATGAACTTCTTTGTCCAATTGGCGATTTCTTTCGAGGGCGGATCGTTGTCTGGGTACCCCCCCACGAAGAAATATCCAGATAGATTGAATTCGTCTCGATCTTTCGCCTTCTCAAGGTCTTCAGCAAGGTGCTTGGCCCAAGTTCCCTGCCTAGTTGCCTCAATTCCGAACACAGCGTTCGGAGCCGTGACGACATACGCGTCGGGCCACCCCTTCGTCGTTTGCGCTTCCTCGTTGCGTCCGCGGCGAGTCAACGTCTGACTGTCGACGTTGGGCAAAGCAACACACGCCATGTCCTCAGCCAATCGTTGCAAATCATTGGCGGAGAGGGTACGCAGTGCGGCCACCGTGCGCGTCAGTATCTCCTCGCTCTCCATTTCGTGTCCCCACAGCAAATAGGAGATTAATGTAACCCGCTCAGTCATTCGACTTGAAGCGCCGGGAAGTTTGCCCGGATCATGAGACTGTTCTTCACCACGCCCGCGCGAGAGAGGCTCGCTGACTGAAACCGCAACGCGCTAACTATCGATAATCGAACATTGCCGATAGTCGGCTGCCGTGACTTACCGGTTCTCCCGGAGCGCTGCAATTGTTACTTGCTGGGTTGGTGAAGGTCGGGACCGAACGGCCTCAGGCTTTCACCATCAGCACGCGTATGCGGCGATCCGCGAAGACAAGCTGAGAAGCCCTGATGCTCAAGGCCTTACGCCGGGCGACTCCAGCGGCATGCCTTTTGCACGCGCATTGAGGTACAGCTCCAGCTCCACCAGCTCCTGCGCGCCGTACGCAAAAGGCTCGGCGCGCACGCCGCTCATGCAGCCGCGCAGGCGGCGCTGCAATGAGCCCATCGCCTGCCATTCGAGCCGGTACACCGGGTAGCCTGTGGGGTGCGCCTGTGGGATGACGCTGCTGGCCAGGCGCCCGCCGGCCAGGCCGTCGTGGCATTGTGCGCATGACAGGTTCAGCTGGCCTATGCGCTGCGTGAAGAGCTGTTCGCCGCGCTGGCGAAACGGCGCCAGCCGGGCGTCGTCGGGCGGCGCCATCGGCAGGCCGCGCGACTGCAGAGCCACAAAACTTTCGAGGCTCAGCAGCTCCTGGCTTTCGGCGCGCAGCGGGGCGGCCTGTTGGTGCTGCTGGCGGCATTGGTTGATGCGCTGGCTCAAGGCGAGCGGGCGGCCCAGCGTTGTGTCGAACGCCGGGTAGCGCGCTGCCACACCGCGCATGCTGCTTTGCGCTGAAGCGTGGCAACTGGCGCAGGCCTTGCCGCTGGCGCCTGCGGGCTGATTCCATAAGACCTCTCCCTCCTTGACCCACAGCATGCCGGGGTTCAGGGTGTCGTCTTTCTGCATGGCTTGTGTGGAAGCACCCATGAAGTCGTAGCCTGAGCGGCGGCTGTCTTTGGGTGGCGCTGTTTGCGCGCCTGCAAGACCTGCCAGCACGAACGCCAGCAAAGACAACAGGCAGGCGATCCGCGTCATGCCGTGACAGTCAGGCTGATGCTTTCAGACTGCGCAAAACCGTTGTCGCCCTCCCAGCTCAGCACCAGGGTGCCGCTGTCGGTGGCGACGGTATGAAAGGCGATATACGGGTTGGCCGACACGGCCGAGAACAGCTCGGCGCTGAAAACGGTTTCGCCGTCGTATTTGCAACTAAAGCGCTGGATGATGTTGCGCGGCAGCGTCTTGCCATCTTCGCCGGGGCGAAAACCGGTTTCCATCGGGTGGCCTATGGTGGCGCGTATTTCGATGACGTCGCCGCGTTTGGCGGTGGTAGGGGCATTGATGAGGGTGCGGGCCATCAGGGATCACCTTCTATGCAAGCAGCCAAGGTCACGATCACGTTCACGGTGTGAGACCAATAGCTGCCATCACTCATCTGCGCAATCGCCACCAGCTGTTGCGATGTAGCCAGCCGTATGCGCGTAGTCACGCTGGCTTTTCCGGCGCGCGGGCCAAGGGTAAAGCGGGCCACATCGCGCTGCGGATTTTTCTCGTTGAAGATGGCGATGGTTTTGACGTGGTCCGCCACAGTCATGGGGCTTTCGGCCGTGACGGTGATGGGAACCACATTGCCGTTGTCTACCAGCTCGGCCACATCAAGCTTGACCTTGCCGGCCCGCACCGGGGCGCCTTGGGTATAGGCCGCCACCGCCGCTGCCAGTTCATTGGCCTGTGCCGCTGCGGGGCGCAGAACGACGCTGAGGCCCATGCCGGCAACGCCCGCCACAATGTGGCGCCGGTTCAAGGAGGGGGAGCCGTCCGGGAGGGTCATAAGTTCATCTCATTTCAGCGTCAACAAGAAGGCGACGACGTCTTCAATCTGCTGCGCATCCAGCACCGGCTTGCCCTGCCAGTTGGCACCCACGCGCACCAGCCCGCCGGTGCGGTAATAGGCCGGCATGATGCTGGCCGGGTTCAGGCGCTGTGCGTCAGCAATGCGCAGGCGCAGCTGACCTTCGCTCCAGCGTGAACCGGCACCGGAAAGGTCGGGCGCCAGGTTGCCCTGGAAGCGCTCTTCGGGGATAGGGCCGGTGTGGCACAGCAGGCACAGGCCCTGCTGGCGGTTTGCAACGATGGCACGGCCGCGCAGCGCGTCGCCGGGCGTGCTTGTCAGTGCTTGCGGGATCGCGTCGCCGACGATGTTGATCGCCGGCAATGGCTGCTGCGCAAAGCTGCTCCAGGGCGCCATCATCATCATCCCGCCTGCGATGGCCCCTTGCCAGTTCATGGGTTCTTCAGGCCTTCTTCAGGCTGTGGTTCTTCAGCGGCAGGTCTCGTATGCGTTTGCCCGTCGCCGCAAACACGGCGTTAAGCACCGCCGGCGCCGCGACCGCAATCGTCGGCTCGCCCACGCCGCCCCAGAACCCGCCCGAGGCCACGATGATGGTCTCCACCGCCGGCATGTGCTGCATCTGCACGACGGGGTAGGTGCTGAAGTTGTCCTGCTCCATGCGCCCGTCCTTCTGTGTGCACTCGCCGAACAGCGCGGCCGACAGGCCGTAAGAAAACGAACCCTCCACCTGCGCTTCGATCTGCTGCGGATTGACGGCATAGCCCGGGTCGGTGGCGGCCACGATGCGGTGGACCTTCAGCTCGCCCTCGTTGTTGACCGACACCTCGGCACAGGCCGCTACATAGCTGCCGAAGCCCATGGTCTGCGCCAGGCCCCGGTAGACCTTCTGGCCGCCGACGTCAGGCGGCGGCACGTTCCACTTCACGCGTTCGGCCACGGCGTTGAGCACGGCCAGGTGTTTGGGGTGATTGGCCATCAGCTTGCGCCGCAAGGCCAGCGGGTCTTGCTTTGTGGCAAAGGCGATCTCATCGATAAACGACTCGAGGTAAACCGCATTCTGGTTCAGGTTCACCCCGCGCCAGAAGCCGGGCGGCACGCTGGGGTTGCGCATCGCATGATCGACCAGCAGGTTGGGAAAGCTGTAGCCGATGGATGCCTCGGGCCCTGGTGCATTCAGGCCCTGGAAGGTCACCGGGTCCAGGCCATTGCGCACGCTTTGCGGCGACACCCCGGCCAGGATGGACTGGCCCGAGATGCGCATGTGCAGCGCGGTGACATTGCCTTGGGCATCGAGCCCGGCCTGCAGCTTGCACTGCGTGACGGGGTGGTAGCGGCCGTGCAGCATATCTTCTTCACGCGACCACAGCAGCTTGACCGGCACGCCCGGCATTTGTTTGGCAATGTCCACGGCCTGGCGCACCCAGTCATGCACCGCGCCGCGCCGCCCGAAGCCGCCACCCAGATGGATCTTGTAGACCTCGCATTTGCTGGCCGGCAGGCCTGCCGCTTCAGAGGTGGCGGCCAGCGCCGCCTCACCGTTCTGTGTGGGCGTCCAGACTTCGCAGCGCTCCGGTGTCCAGCGCGCCGTCGCGTTCATGGGCTCCATGGTCGCGTGGTTCTGGTGCGGGTAGGAATACACCGCTTCGATCTTGCGCGCAGCCGAGGCCAGTGCGGCTTTGGCGTCGCCGTTCTGGTTGCCGATAGCTGCGTCGGGTGCGTCCAGCCCGGCCTTCAGCATCGCCGCCACCGTGGCGCTGGAGTTCGCGACATTGGGGCCGTAGTCCCATTCGATGGGCAGGGCCTCCAGGGCGGTCTTGGCGCGCCACCAGGTGTCGGCCACCACGGCCACCGCGCTGTCGCCAACTGCCAGCACCTTCTTCACGCCGGGGCGCTTTTCGATGGCGGCGGCGTTGAAGCTTTTCACCTTGCCGCCGAACACGGGGCAGTCCTTGATGGCCGCGTTGAGCAGGCCGGGCATCTTCAGGTCGGCTCCGTAGATCTGCTTGCCCGTGACTTTGTCCAGTGTGTCGAGCCGCGCCAGGCGCTTGCCCACCAGCTTCCAGTCTTTCGGGTCCTTCAGCGTGACCTCGGCGGGCGGCGTGACTTTGCCTGCCGCTACAGCGACCTTGCCGTACGTCACGGTGCGGCCGGTGGGCGTGTGGGTGATGAGGCTGTTGGCGGCGCGGCACTCCGACGCAGGTACCTTCCATTCATCCGCTGCGGCTTGCACCAGCATCATGCGAGCGGTGGCGCCGCCCTTGCGCACATAGTCGTGCGATTCGCGGATGCCGCGGCTGCCGCCGGTCGAGAAATTGCCCCACGCGCGGTTGCGCGCCAGATTCTGCCCGGGGGTGGGGTATTCGGTGGTGACTTTGGCCCAGTTGCATTCCAGCTCTTCAGCCACAAGCTGCGCCAGGCCCGTCAAACTGCCCTGGCCCATTTCAGAGCGGGCGATGCGGATCACCACCGTGTCGTCGGGGCGCACGACAACCCAGGCGTTGATCTCGGGTGAAGCTGCGCCTTGCGCGAAAGCAGTGCTGCCAAAGGGAATGTGAAAAGCGACGACGAGCCCGGCCGATGCGCTCGACGCAAGGAAGCGGCGGCGCGAAAGGCGTGGAGATACCGCAGAAGAGGGAGAGGAAGAGGAGGAAGAAGAGGAGGGGGCGTTCATGTCGTGCTCCCGTCGGTGTGCTGGATGGAGAGTGCTGCGCTCTTGGTGTTGCCGCCCGCGGCCACCACCTTGATGGCGGCACGGATGCGGTTGTAGGTGCCGCAGCGGCAGATGTTGCTCATGGCTTCGTTGATGTCGGTGTCCGTCGGGCTTGGTTTGGCCTTGAGCAGCGCCGCTGCCGCCATCACCATGCCGCACTGGCAGTAGCCGCACTGCGGTACATCGAGTGCGACCCAGGCTTTTTGCACGGGGTGAGAGCCGTCGGGCGACAGGCCTTCGATGGTCACGATTTTTTCGGTGGAGCCCACCGTGGAGATGGGCCGCACGCAACTGCGTGTGGGTACGCCGTCAAGGTGCACGGTGCAGGCGCCGCAGGCCGCAATGCCGCAACCGTATTTGGTGCCGGTCAGCCCGAGCTGCTCGCGCAAGACCCACAGCAGCGGTGTGTCCTCCTCCGCCTCAAACTCACGCGCGACACCGTTGACGTTCAGTTTTGCCATGGATGCACTCCTCAATATTTGAAAGGTACCAGGATGGGCGAAGACAGGACCTGTTGACAGGCTCGGCAGATAGTAGCGACTGCGCCTGTCGAATGCACCATGAAACCCTATACCCGAGTAATGTGATGACTTGCGATCACAGACAAAGTTCGACCGGGTAAACCCTTGTCATCACGTCGCGAGTTGCCGCAGGCTGCGATGAACTGATGAGAATGACTACGAATGACTACGAATAACTACGATGACTTCGGCGCTGGGTCCTGCCGAATCTCCGCCAGCGCGACTTTGTTGAACGCCGCGTAGCGCTGTGCCGCCTCGTGCAGCGCGGCGCTGGCCTTGCGGGACGACAGCACCGCAGGGTCGAAGGGGGCAATGCGCAGGATGAGTGCGTCCTTTTTGAGGTCGGCCTGCCAGGTCCCAGCCACCCGCCCATCGACCAGCAGCGCCGCGCGAAAGAGTCCGTTGGGCGTCATGACTTTGCCGGCTTGCGCCTTGTCGACGATGGCTGTGCGGTCCGTGTAGCCCAAAAGATATTCATCAAAGCCAGCCAGAAGATGCACTACCGGAGCGCTGTTTGATGAAGCAGGCGGCACGGGTGGAACCGGCAGGCGTGCAGACCACCAGACTTTGCGGCCCGCATGCAGCGCTTCTTTCAGGTGAGGCATGGCCATCTCCAGCGCCGCCCGGGCTTCGCCTGCGGCCAGCCCGGACCACCAGGTGAAATCAGCCAGCGTGGCCGGGCCGTGGCTGGCAAAGTAGCGCTGCGCGAGCAGCTTGAGGCCGTCTTCGCGCGAGAGCTCGGGTGCTTCGGCTGGTTGCGGCAGCCATTCGTCGAGCAGGGTATAGGTGGCCTGCTTGCCGCTCGGAAGGCCCAGGCAGATCAGCCCGGCCTGCGCGGCGCGGTACATGATGCGGCCGCCGCGATGGCCTTCGGTGTCTATGCGGCGCAAAGCGAGTTCTGCAAAAAGCTTCTCGCGTGTCAATTGCCGGCCGCCCTCCAGGCACTGCCGGATGGCGGGAAGGATTTTGCGAAAAGCGGCCGCATCCAGATTGACTTCCCGGTAGGCGGCGGCTGTGCGCGTGAGCAGCGCGGGCGCCGCCAGTGCCACCAACCAGCGCACGTCGGCTGCCGCCACCAGATGCAGGGTGCCGCGCAAGGCCCAGGTGCGAACCACCTTGCGTTTGGCCACAGCCTGTTCAATGGTGGCATCGGTGACGGCAGCTGCCGGCGCGAAGCGGGAGCCCACAGCCCATCGGGCATGGGTGTATTCCTGCGCCTGCACGGCGCCGAACCATTGCACCGCCTGGTCGACGCGCTTGAAAGACGCGGGCGATGCCAGCCGATGACTCGCCAGGCGCAGGCCGATCAGTTCCTGCTGCGAAATGTCCCGAGCGCTCAGGCGACGCTTTCGATCATGGAGAGCATGCGGGCATGCCATGCAGCCGGAGAAAACCGCTCGCGCAGCAGTTGTTGCGAGGCCTGCACCATCGCCTCGCGCCGCGGCACGTCCGCCAGCAGCTCCGCGCATACCGACGGCATGTCTTCGGGGGCCGCCATTGCCATATGAACACCCGGCTCGATGCCGAAATCTTCCCAGCCTTCGAAATGGTCGGACACCACGGCGGTACCCAAGGCCCAGGTTTCAAATGCCCGGAACTGGTCGAAGTAGGTGTGCTCTGCATCGGCGTGGATGCTCAGGCTGATGCGCGAGCCGGCGCGGCAGGCATCGCGGGCCGCGCCCCACATGCCGCTCCATATGAACTCGGCCGCCCCGGACGCAGGCGAGGCGAGGAAGCGTTTCTCGGCTTCGCGCCTGCGCGGTGTGTCGCCCCCCAGCATGATGATGTCCCTGTTCCGCTTTGCTTCGGCAAGCGGTGCCCGCACGTGTTTGCCAGCCACCAGGTAGGGCAGGTAGAACACCGCAAGCGTGGGGCAATGCTGCGCCACATACCGCTCGATGGACGAATCCATGGCCATGACCGCGTGCAGGTTTGGCGCCAGCGCATCGAACAGGCCGGCCTTGTGGCGGTGCACCGAGGCCTCGTTGCTGGTGAGCGGATCAAACATCCAGAGCACGTGTTTTCCGTGCCGGGGCAGTCCGTACTTCGCAAAGCGCGGGAGCGCATAGATGCCGGCCACGAGCAGGTTGACGTCGGCGGCGCCCACGCTGGGCAGGGGCGCATCGGTGTGGGTGCCCAGGTCAATGAATTCAACGTCATGCCCGGCGTCCAGCAGCGTGTCCATCCATACGCGGCAGGCGCGGCCGAACAGGGTGTCGATATCGGTGTAGACGTGTACTTTCACTGCAATTGTCCCGGGGCTGTTTTTGGGTTTACTTTGCAGCTTATAACGCACCGGGACAGTGAAGCGTTAAACAATGGGAGCATGCGGCAGGCGACGGGCGGCCTCACCAGGGGTTGTAGGTTCCTATGCTCCAGAGATGCCCTTCAGGGTCGCGGCAACTGAAACCGCGCCCGCCGTAGTCTTCGTCTTTGATGTCGATCACGATGACTGCGCCCGCGGCCTTGGCGCGCGCGTACACCGTGTCCGCGTCGTGCACGCAAACGTAGGCGCTTTGGGTTTCCACGCCGCCGACTTCGTCCGGCTGGCGTATGAGCTTTCCCCATTCGGTGGGCACCTTGCCCACCGACCCCAGCATGACCATGCCGCCATCCAGCGTGAGCTGCGCGTGCGCGATGGAGCCGTCCGGGTTGGGGTAGGCGGCCTGCTTTTCAAAACCGAATGCCGTGCAAAGCCAATCGATCGCGGCCGCCGCATCGCGGTAGCGCAGGCAGGGAATGATGAGCGAGTTGGGCATGTCGTAGCTCCTTCTATCTGCAGCACACCGGCAAGGCCGATGGCTGTTTGTTTTGTACCTGTGCGGCCAAAGCGGCGCAAGGTGGGCCGTTGCGCAAGAGCAGAAGGGAGGGCGGCACCAAAGTGCTGCCGCCGCCAAAACTTTACACAGAAAATCTGAAGTTTTTTCTAAAAACCGGCTGGCACCGATGCGGTGCAGGGTCAATCGGTGATAAGCCGGAGGTATTCACACCGCCCGAATTTCTGCCCCAAAAGCAGGCAAATGGCGTGGACATGTAACACGCAAGAATTCATGCCCAAAAAGTCGGGTTGGAAGAATGCCACAAGGGTGAGCGTTATTAATCACTTTTTCTGCCTTGTATCAAGTTTCACAATTGGTTACCGTGAATTAATTCACGAAAAACAGAGCCGAAAACTCGGCCAGGGTTTTTCAGGGAGCCCGTGAATCAAGATTTTGCGCAAGGATAGACAATGAAGCGTACCGATGGTGTTGGCATGCACCGAGTTCTTCACTATGCCTTTGGTGCATTGATAGCCGTACCGGCCGTCTCGCTGGCGCAACAGCCGCCGCCCACCATAGATCCAGGCCGGCTTCGCGACCGTTTTGATTTCCAGCCCGAGGCCACGCCGGCGCCTCCACCCGCGCAATTGCGAAGCGAGCCGGTCGAGCCCGTGCCCGACTCACTCAAGTCCATCCGCGTCACGCTCCAGCGCATTCGCATCGAAACCACGACCGTGCTGCCAGGCAACGCATTGCAGGCGCGCGCTGACAGCTACACCGGGCGCGAAATCACTGGCGGCGACATCCTGGAGCTTGCCTCAGCGCTCACGGCGATGTACCGGAATGCCGGCTACATCCTGTCCCTCGTGGTGGTGCCGCCGCAGTCGCTGTCTGATGGCACGCTCAGCTTGCGGGTGATTGAGGGCTACATTGATCGGGTGAACATCCAGACAGCGGAGGGCGTGGACCCCCGCATTGCACAAAAGCTCGCGCTGATCGGCGAGCGCATCACGGCCTCACGGCCCATCAAAGGCGCCGTGCTGGAGCATTACCTGCTGCTGGCCAATGACCTTCCCGGCGTCGAATTGCGCAGCGTGCTCGCGCCTTCGAAGGCGCCGGGCGCTGCCGACCTCACGCTGGTGGCCGGCGTGAAAAAAATGGAAGGGTTTGCCGCCATCGACAACTACGGCTCCAAATACCTGGGGCCGGGCCAGGCGACCGTGGCGGTGACCGGCAACCAGCTGCTGGGCGTGAATGACCAGTGGCGTTTTGTCGGTGTGGGCACCGGCAACTCCGAGATGTCTTATACCCAGCTGTCTTACAGCCAGGTCGTGACGACCGAGGGGCTCAAGCTGTCTGCCTCGGTGTCCAGGGCGCGCACGCAGCCGGGCGATGTCCTTGCGCCGTTTGATGTGCGCGGCGATGCGGACACGGCCTCGCTGTCCGCTTCCTACCCTTTGCTGAGAACCCGCAATGAAAGTGTCACCGCGCGCGCCGTATACGACCATTCGGACGTTCATACCAACGTGCTGGGCACCCGCGTGATCGAAGACCGTATCCGTGCGCTGCGCCTGGGGATCAGCTGGCGGGTGCTGGACCGCCTGGATGGGCAGAACGCGCTGGATGTGGACTTCAGCCAGGGCCTGGGGGGCACGCAGGAGTCCGATCTGCTCAAGAGCCGGGCCGGCGCCAAGGGCGTGTTCAACAAGCTGTCGTTCGACTACGAACGCTCGCAGTTCCTGAGCCCGAACGTGGCCCTCACGGTGGGCGCCGGCGGGCAGTGGGCCAATGCCCCGCTGTTGTCGTCAGAGCAATACGCCTTGGGCGGGCGGCGCTTCGGGCGGGCCTACGAGCCGGCCGAGGTGGTCGGTGAACGGGCTCTGGCTTTTCGCATCGAGCCGCGCTACGTCGGCGCTTCCAATACGGCAGGTGTCAGGTCATGGCAGGTCTTTGGCTTCTACGACATCGGCAAGGTGTGGAAGGTGGGCAGCGTCACGCCCGGCACGCCTGCCAGCCAGAGCCTGGCGTCCGCCGGCCTGGGGCTGCGCCTTTTCCTGGAAAGAAATGTGGTGGCCGCTCTGGAGGCGGCCTGGCCGCTGACCAAATCCATCGCGAGCTACCAGGGGCGGGGCAAAGACCCTCGCCTGATGGGCTCGCTGCTCGTGCGGTTCTGAAATTGCGGTGATTCGTTCATTGGCCTTTTTGCATTCAAGAGGTGTTCCATGCAAGCTGACTCCCATCTCCCGGCTTCCCATCGTTGTTTTCCGGCCTCCCGCCGAAAATCGTTCGCCTTGAAAGCCTTGCCCGCAGCGGCGGCACTTCTTTTTTCTCCGGCGGGCTGGACCATCGACATTGCCGGCGGCGCCGGGCTGCCGCAAAACGGAAACGTGATCAGGGGTAATGCGTCGGGTACCGTGTCCGGCAACCAGTTGACCATCAACCAGGCGAGCCCGCGGGCCGTGGTGGACTGGGCATCTTTCAACATCGATGCCGGCAAGGCGGTGCAGATTGTTCAGCCTGTGCAGCCCGGCGTGACGCCGGCCATACTCAACCGGGTCACGGGCGATGCCAACCCATCGCAAATCCTGGGCAGCCTCTCAGCCAACGGCACCGTCATGCTGATGAACCCGAACGGTGTGATGTTCGGCCAGACCGCCACCGTGAACGTCGGCTCGCTGATCGCCACCACGGGCAATATTGACCTGAGCAACTTCATGGGCGGCGGCGACGCGCAGATCACCGGCGCTACGGGCAGCATCACCAACCAGGGCAGCATCACCATCACCGCGCAAGGTGCCGGGCTGGTGGCGCTGGTGGCGCCTTCAGTCACCAACCAGGGCAGCATCACGGCCACCGGCGGCACCATCGCGCTGGCCGGCAGCACGGCCGCTACGCTGTCATTCAACAACGGGCTTTATGAGTTCGCCATCCCCACGGGCGCCACGGGCACCAGCGTGTCCAACACGGCAGGCGCCAGCCTGAACGGCGCCACCTTGCGCCTGGGCGTCGGCGACGCGGCCAACCTGCTGTCTGGCGTGATCAATCTGGAAGGCGTGCAGCAGGCCAGCAACGCCATCGTCGTGAACGGCCATACGGTCGTGCTTAAGTCGGCGCTGCAGGCGACAAACGTGAGCGGCAACGCCAACCGCGTCGATGTGTACAGCGGGGCGCGCATCCAGGACGGCGTGAACATCGCCAAGACCGGGACACCCGGGGCCGGGGCGGTGGTCGATGTGCACGCCGGCGACTATGCCGAGCAGGTGGCGCTCAACAAGGCCAACCTGACGTTGACCGGGCAGGCCGGCGCCAGGCTCGTGGTGCCTGACGCCGCAGAGGTCAACGGTATCAGCATCAGCGCCAACAACGTGACTGTCACCGGTCTGGAAATCGCCGGGCCGGTCAGCCAGCCGTATCTCAGTTACAGCTGGGGCTCCAATATCAGCCGCGGCATCGCGGTGGCCAACGGCGTCACCGGGTTCACGATCAGCAACAACAACATCCACGACGTGCGCAACGGCATCCTGATTGATGGGCGCAACACCGGCAGCGTGACGGGCAACCGGATTGAAAACACCAAGAGCGCCATCTCTGTGCAATACACCGACGCCGACGGCATCACCATCGCGGGTAACAGCCAGGGGCCGGTGGGCAATGAATGGGGCCTGAATCTTCACCTGAACGGCCACGTGGACGGCTCGAACTTACCCAACACCCCGATTGCCGCGAGCCCGACTCTGGCCTGGCAGCAATCCCTGCTGGCCCTGAGCGCGGCCAACGGCGGCTGGTCTGTGCAGGACCAGGGCTATACCTCGTCCAACCGCACGCATGTGGCGGTAGCCACAACCGGTTCAGACAGCGCACAGGGCAGCCCGCGTGCGCCGCTGAACACACTCCAGGCAGGTGTAGATGCCGTGGTCACGGGCGGCACGGTGAACGTGGCCGGCGGCACCTATGTGCAAGCCGCCACGCTCAAGGTCAACAAGGGCTTGACACTGGCTGGCGCAGGGCAGGGCGCTACGGTCATCGATGCGCGCGGCGTGGTGAACAACTACGGCATCAATGTGACTGCCGACAACGTGTCGCTCAGGGACTTCACGCTCTACGGCCCCGTCGCCGACGTGGCCGCGTCCTATGGCATCAAGGTGGCGCCCACGGGCGGCGCATCGGCCAGGCTGCACAATTTTTCCATCAGCAATGTCACCAGCCGCGGCGCCGGCCGGGCCGAGCTGGACCTGAACGGCGTGGACGGCGCGGTGATCGACCGCGTCACGGCCGATGGCGCGCCCGTGGGCAACAACAGCGGCAGTACGCAGGGCGCCGGCATCCAGCTGACCGACAGCGCCAACGTGACCATCACCAATTCGACCACCCGCAACAACGCCTGGGGCGGCCTGGCGCTCTACCAGTCCAACCGCTATTACAACCAGCAGATGAACAACATCACGGTGGCGGGCAACAACAGCTTCACTGAGCGCAACCCCGTTTATATGCAGGACGAGTCGGCCAGCCGCGACTTCGGCACGCTGAGCATCGCGGGCTTTGATTTTGCCGTGCGCAACGCCAGTACGGCCGGCAGCAACAACCAATACACCTGGTTGCAGGCTTCACAACAAAACGCTTATGACTTCGCCGTGAATCTGGGCAGCGCCGCTTCCAGCTACGTCCAGGACTGGAACGGCGCCCAGGCCACGCAGAACTTCTACGTCGGCACAGGCAGCCTGCTGGGCGGCGGTACGCAGGCGATGTCCATCGGCAACACACTGGGCCAGGCCGGCAGCGGGGCCAATATTCGTGTGGGTGCAGGCACCTTCGCCGAAGACGTGGTGGTGAACAACCCCTACAACCTCTACTTCAGCAGCACCACCCTGCACAGCCTGCGGCTCAATGCCGGCGCGGGCGGCTCGGGCATCAGCGGCACGGTAATGGCCGACGCTGCAGGCGGCATCGTGTTCAATGCGCCGGTCAGCCTGCTGGGCGACACGACGCTGGCTACGCGGGGCGCAAACATCGCGCTCAATGGAGACATCCAGAACGCCGGCAGCGCGGCCCGCGCCTTGAGCCTGCTGGCGGGTTCGGGCGCCACCCGCGGCAACGTGCACATGGTGTCGGGCGGCACTGAGGCCAACGCGCTTGGCCAGTTGGAGGTGGTGTCCAACGCCTACAGCCTTGACAGCACGCTCTGGGTCAAGGGTTACGGCATCAGCGCTCTGGGCAATGTCGCGCTGAGCAACCATACCTTGCGCGGCCAGGACGCCAGCGCCACCAACACCTTGAACGCCGGTGGCGACGTCAGCGGCTCCACCATCAGCCAGGGCGCCGTGCAGGTCACCAGCGGCGGCGACGTCTCGGCCAACGTGACGGCCAGCGAAGTGGCGGTGGCCGCCGTCGGCGATGTGACCGGTACGACCACCAGCCAGGGGAATGTGCAGATCAGCAGCAGCACCGGTGACATTACCGGAAGCATCACCGGCAACAACGTGGTCGTGCAGGCGGTGCAGGGCGACGTGAATGTGGTGGTGGTGGCTTCGGGCTCCGCCTCGCTGGCCGGCGATTCCGTGGTCGCCAATGTCGTGGCGCCTGTGGTCGCGGTAACCGCCGTGGGCGATGCCCGGCTGTCCGGCTCATCCCCCCAGGTCACGATGAACGCGGCCAGCGGCAGCGTCAGCGGCAGCTTCGGCCAGGTCACGAATTCGGGTGGCGGCCTCGTCAACGTGAACGGCAAACCCCAGGGCAACCAGCAGCTGTCGTCCAACGCGGAGAACAACCGGGTCATCCCGTCCGGCAACAACGTGGCAGAGAACTCACCGGCTGAGGGCCCGGAGCTTCAACTGGCCCAGGCCGGCATGCTGACAGGTGAAGGTGAGCCGGTTATGGCCAGGAGTTCGCCTTCCAGCGCCGGCGAGGCCATCGACAACGGCCAGGCGGTCGAGCTGGACATGTCGCCGAAAAACGAGCGCGAAAAGGAATAAGGACTGGCGGCGAAGACGGCCCGGTGCGGGCGGCCGAAAAGGGGACGGGAAGAGAGCGAGCGAGCGAGCGAGAAGAGAGCGAAACGGCTTAGCGCCGGAATTGCTCTTGCTGCAGCACCTGCTGCATTTGCTGCATTTGCTGCGCTGCCGTCGGCTGGGGCGTTGTGCTGATCGCCGCCTGCAGATCGGGGGCCGTCTGGGCTCCCGGTTGCGGCGAAGCCTGCGATACCGCCGTGCGCTGTGCGGCCGTGGCTTGCGGGATGCTGCCTTGCGGGGTCACCCGGCGGGCGCCGTCAAAGCGGCGCTGCCAGTAGCTCACACCCATGCTTTCAACACGGACTTCGGCGCCGGGCTTGGGGGAATGGATGAACTTGCCGTCGCCGACATAAATGCCGACATGGCTGAAGGCGCGGCGCATGGTGTTGAAAAACACCAGGTCGCCAGGCTGCAGTTCGGTTTTGTCGATGCGCTGTGTGGCGGCGGCTTGCTGCTCGGCGCGGCGCGGCAGCAAAAGGCCGACGCTTTGTTCGTAAATGGCGCGTACAAAGCCGCTGCAGTCAAAACCGGTTTCCACCGTGTTGCCGCCGCGCTTGTAGGGCACACCGAGGAAACCCATGGCATTGACGACCAGCTCGGAAGCCTTGTTGCTGACGCTTTGGCGGACGTGGTCAATCTGCGTGAGCAGGCCCTTGTCGGCCAGCAGCCTGTCCATGTCGTCGTTGGAATTGCCGGCACCACCGGGGGCCGCCTGCACGCCCGCTGCCAGCCAGGCGGCAGAGGCAATGATGAGCGCAGGGGCAATTTTTCGCATGGCGCCTAGGATACTTGACAGATCTGTCCTACGTCAACCTCATGTCGGTTCTTGATAACGTTTTCAAGCCATTGATTTGTAACGGTTTTGCGTACGCATAAACCCTTGCTTTTCACTCAAATACTATGTTTGCATACGAACCGGCGGATAAAAGGCGGCAGTTCGTGGCGTTTTCGGGTGCAATGGCATGTCAATCCAGCCTGGTCAGCCAGGTTGTTGCAATTTAGGGGTCAAATATGCCTTCAGCCCAATACCTGCATAGACTTTTAGCTCCTGTTTTGATAGCGGTGTGCCTGTCGGCGCTGGCCAGCCAGCCGGCCCAAAGCCAGGCTGTGCAGCCGCAAACGGTGGTGGCAGGGCTTGAAAACCCCTGGGGCGTGGCGTTTTTGCCAGACGGCCGCTTCCTGGTGACGGAACGCCCCGGCCGGATGCGGCTGATCACGGGCGGTAAGGCCTCGCCGCCGCTGTCAGGGGTGCCCCCGGTGGCCGCCGGCGGGCAGGGCGGTTTGCTCGATGTGCTGGCCGACAGTGACTTTGCCCGCAACCGCACCCTCTACTTTTGCTATTCGGAACCGGCGGCATCCGGTAGCGGCAACAGCACGGCGCTGGCACACGCGACCTTGAGCGCCGACGACACCCGGCTGGAAAACCTCAAGGTCATCTTCAGCCAGAAGCCCAAGTTCGCCAGCACCGCGCACTTTGGCTGCCGCATCGTTGAAAGCCGCAGCGGAGGTAATGCCGACGGCAAGCTCTTCCTGACGCTGGGTGAGCGCTTTTCCCGCAAGGAGGACGCCCAGACACTGGACAACCACCATGGCAAGATCGTCCGCATCAACAAAGACGGCTCGGTGCCCAAAGACAACCCCTTTGTGGGCCGTGCCGGGGCCTTGCCTGAAATATGGAGTTACGGCCACCGCAACGCCCAGGGCGCGACGCTGGCGCCCGACGGCACCTTCTGGATGCACGAGCACGGCCCGCAGGGCGGCGATGAGATCAACATTCCCAAGCCCGGCGCCAACTACGGCTGGCCCGTCATCACTTATGGCGAGAACTATGGCGGCGGCAAGATCGGTGAGGGCATCACCGAAAAAGCCGGCATGCAGCAGCCGCTGCATTACTGGGTGCCGTCGATTGCGCCGTCAGGCATGGCGTTTTTGACCAGCGAGCGCTACGGCAAGGCCTGGCAGGGCAACCTGTTTGTGGGCTCGCTCAAGTTTGGCTACCTCGACCGGATTGAGCTGTCGGCGCCCTACAGCGGCAAGGTGATGCGAGAAAGCAAGCTGCTGGCCGACCTGGGCGAGCGCATCCGGGACGTGAAGCAGGGCCCCGACGGGCTGCTTTATGTGCTGACCGACAACAGCAACGGCAAGCTGATTCGTCTCTTGCCGGGCCGTTGACGGGATCGACTTTCCGGATTTACGCCGGCGTAACGGCTGCAATCAGGTCGACCTCGACCGTCGCGTTCTTGGGCAACTGCGCCACGCCCACCGAAGTGCGCGTATGAATGCCCGCGGCGCCCAGCACCGTATGCAGCACCTCCGACGCCGCATTGGCCACCTCACTTTGCTGGGTGAAGTCTGTGGCCGATTGCGTGTAAACCGTCACCCGCATGACCTGTTTGATGCGGTCCAGGCTGCCCAGGTTTTGCCTCAGCAACGCCAGCGCGCGCATGGCGCAGACTTTGGCCCCGGTCTGGGCTTGAGTGAGTGACACCTCGGCCCCGGCCCGGCCGGTGACAACGACCGTGCTGCCCACACGCGGTACCTGGCCGCTCACATAAATCACGTCGCCGTGCTGCACGGTGGACGTGTAATTGCCGCCTATCTTGATTTCACCGTCAAAGCTGTAGCCCAGGGCTTTTTCAATGGCGGCGAACCGGGTGTCGCGTGAGTCGGTCATGGTTGTGATTCCTTTATGTACAGGCTTTTATTGCGGGCTTTTCAGCCGCAGCAGGCTCAGGCCCAGCAGGCCAAACGCGCCGCCGCTCAGGCGGTTGAAGATGCGCGCCCGGCGCGGCGTGCCAAACCAGCGATGGGTATGGCGGGCCAGCAGCACATAGGTCACGTGCGAGATCAGCACGCAGGTGGCGAAAGCGCTGGTCAGCGCCAGGAACTGCGGCAGCACGGGCGCCTCGGGACGGATGAACTGGGGAAAGAGGGCGGTGAAAAACAGGATGCTCTTCGGGTTGGTTAGCGCCACCAGCAGGCCCTGGCGAAACATCGCGGCATTGGTTTTTTCAGGCTGCGTGTCGGTGGGCAAAGGTGCATCGAACATGGAGGTCTTGCTCGTCCACTGGCGCCAGCCGAGGTAGACCAGGTAGACCGCGCCCACGGTTTTGAGCACCGCGAACAGCCAGGCCGAGGTGTGCAGCAAGGTGCCCAGGCCCGCCATGGCCGCGGCAGAGACGGAGAACACGCCCAGCACATTGCCCGCAGAGCTCCACAGCGTCTTGCGCGGCCCCCATGACACGGCATTGGAGACCGCCAGCAAAATGCCCGGCCCGGGGCTGAGTGCCGTGACGAGTGAGATGGTGAGGAAGAGGAGCCAGGCGGAGGTGGTCATGGGCGCGGGTGAAAGTTAAAAGGAGACAGGGATCGAATTTACCGTGACGGCTTTAAACCGGTTTGGCGCTGCGGTATCTGCGCGCGGTGCGGGCGGCGCCTGAAAAGCGCCTGAATACGGCGGTGCAGGCCGCCGCAAATGCATCCCAGCGCTGTGCGCGGCTAGGCTGTTTGACGACACACACCGCGCCGCCGTGCTGGGCTGTAAGGGTGACCCAGCCGCCTTGGGCCAGGGTGTGGGCCTGCCCCGGTTCCAGGACTGCGCTGCTGCACACCACCTGCTCGCCCAGCCAGCGGGGCTCGCCCGTCACCAGCAGGGTGCCGGCGGTGCTGATCAGCGCGCTGCCAGCCTTGCTGTGAAAAAACAGGGATTCACCCGGGTCGAGTTCAAGTTGACGGGAGGCGGGAAGATGTTTCATGGCGGCTCCATTCAGGGGGTGGTCAATCAGGGGATGGTCAATCAGGGGAGGGAACGCCACTAGATTAAGGAAAGCTCTGCATTCCCGACAGATGCACGCCAGCCCTTTCTGTATCGGTACAGAGTGTCTGTTTGGCATCTGTTATGGTCTGATTTCGCCCCATCTGTGGCTGTGCCCCAATTCACCCTTCACGGATCATTTGGCTTATGGACGTGCAACCCCAAGCGCCATCTCACGCGCAACCCCTCTATCTCCGGCTCTCCAGTCACTACCGGCAGGCCATCCAGTCCGGTGTGCTGATGCCCGGCGAGCGCATGCCTTCGGTACGCGCGCTGACCCGCTTGCACCAGGTCAGCCTGTCGACAGCCGTGGAGGCCTGCCACACGCTGGAAGACGAGGGCTTGCTGGAAGCGCGGCCGCGTTCGGGTTATTTCGTGCTCAAGCGCCGCCGGGTTGATTTGCCGCCGCCCAGCGAGCCCGACCCGGGCCGCAAGCTGGACCCGGCGCAATACGTCGGCATTCACGACCGGGTGTCGGACTACGTGGCCAAGTGCGAGATTTATCCGCTGGTCACCAACCTGGCCGGTACCTACGGCTCGCCTGAGATGTACCCAGCCGACGCCCTGAAAAACGCCGCCATACGCGCGCTGCGCAAGCAGCCCATGCTGCTGTCCAGCCCGCCCGACTTCCTCAGCGATTCGCCGCTGAACGCCGTGCTGGCCAAACGCGCCCTGGAGTCCGGCATGCAACTGGCGCCAGAGGACATCCTGGTCACCAACGGCTGCATCGAGGCCATCAACATCGCCCTGCGCGCGGTGGCGCAGCCGGGCGACACGGTGGCGGTTGAGTCGCCGACTTATCACGGCCTGCTGCAGATCCTGGAAAGCCTGGGCCTGCGCGCGCTTGAAATCCCGACCAGCCCGACGCAGGGCATTTCAGTCGAGGCGCTGGACCTGGCCTTCCAGACGCATGACCGGATACGGGCGGTGGTGGTGATCCCCAATTTCCACAACCCCCTGAGCTGCGTGATGCCCGACAGCGAAAAGGAAAAGCTGGTGCGCCTGTGCGAGCGCCAGCAGGTGGCGCTGATTGAAGACGACACCTACGCGGTGATGGGCCGCGACGACATTCCGCTCAAGGCCGCCAAAGCCTGGGACCGCAGCGGCTCGGTCATCCATTGCGCCTCGCTGCGCAAAAGCGTGGCGCCCGGCATGCGCCTGGGCTGGATCGCCGGCGGGCGCTGGCAGGCGCGCATCCAGATGCTCAAGTACGCGCAAAGCCGCGTGACGGAAACCCTGTCGCAGATCGCCGTGGCCGAGTTCATGGCCTCCAGCGCTTACGACAGGCACCTGGCCCGCTTGCGCCGCATGCTCACCCAGCAGCGCGAACAAATGGCCGACGCGATTGCCTCGCACTTTCCGGCCGGCACACGCTTGTCAGTGCCCGGAGGCGGCATGCTGCTGTGGGTAGAGATGCCACCCGGAACCTCGGCACAAGCCGTCTTCAACACCGCCATCCGCCAGGGCATACGCGTATCGCCCGGTTCGCTGTTTTCCAACTCGAACCGCTTCGACCACTTCATGCGCATCAGCTGCGGCGCGCCCTACACCCCACAGGCTGGCGAAGCGCTGCGCAAGCTGGCGGAGATTGTGTCGGCGGAGGCGGCGCGGGCTGGGCAGAGTTGAGCCAGGTCCTCAGTGATTTCTTAAGTGTTTTATGGCTCTAGCCCATGGCCCGCATGAACATGCCGCTATATTTTTAATAGCAAACCGCCCGCACGGCCTTGGATGCGTTTAGCCTAGTGCGCAGCCGCGTGGCTGCGTTTGACGAAAAAGAGGCCCGCGCCGACCGCCATCAGCATGCCGCCGAACACCCGGTTTTGCAGCTTCACGGCGCGCGCGTTGTTGAAGAGCTTTTGCAGGCGGCTGGCTGCGAACGCATAGCCGTGCATCACGACAGTGTCGACCGCCACGGTGGTCAACGCCATCACCAGCAGTTGCGGCCACAGCGCGCGGGAAGGGCTGATGAACTGGGGCAGCACCGCCACCATGAACAGGATGCCCTTGGGGTTGGTGACGTTGGTGAGCAGGCCGGTCAGAAAACGCCGCTTGACCGATAGGCCGTTGGCATCGGCCAGCTTTTCATCACCCTCAGGCGCGATGCCGTTTGACGAGCGCCACTGCGACCAGCCGATGTAAATCAGGTAGCCGGCCCCCAGCACTTTCACCACGCTGAAGGCCAGCTCAGACGCCACCAGCAGCGAGCCCACCCCCGCGCCTGCCACCAGCAAGATGACGACCAGCCCAAGCTGCAAGCCGGCAATCGTGGCGCGCGTGCGCCGCATGCCGTAGCTCAGGCCATGGCTCATGGCCAGCACGGCGCCCGAACCAGGTGAGAGTGCGATCAGGATGGAAGCGAGGAAGTAGGCGGTCCAGGTGTCGATGGCCATGTTTGAACAGTGTTGCGGTGAAAAGAAAAGGAGGCAGTTGTGGTGGGTTACAGCAATGGCGAGGCGGGAAGCCCGGCCGCGCAAACGACTTCCATCCTACATGCAGGGGAGAAGCCCGCGGGTATCATGGCCCAATGGCTTCACCCGCAACATTCTGGCAAGGCCGCCTCTCGGAAACAGGGCGCACCGCCCAGCACTGGCTGATCGAATGGTGGCGCCTGGTGAAACTGGGCGCGATCATCCTGGTGCTGACCCTCTCGCCTTCCAGCTACAGCCCGCAAAGCCGCACGGTGCTGTCCCGCCACATCTATATCAACACCGCACCCATTTTGCTCGGGTTCACGTTGCTCTGTGCGCTGGTGACCGTGGTGCTCACGCGCATCGTGCTGGTTACCGCGCTGAGCTACGGCCTGTCGCAATATGCGCTGCAGGTCGTCATCCGCGTGCTGGTGCTGGAGCTTATCCCGCTGACCGCCGCGCTCTTTGTGGCGCTGCGCTGCACCATCCCCGATGGCGCCGAACTCACGGCTATGCAGGCCAGCGGCGAGCTCGACGAGATGCGCGAACGCGGCATTGAACCGGTGCGGCGCGAGGTTCTGCCGCGTGTGGTGGCGGGCATGTTCTCGGGCATCACGCTGGCGGCGCTCAGTTGCGTGGTGGCGCTGGTAGTGGCCTACATGGCGACGTATGGCTTTTCCCTGTCGGGTCTTGCCGCGTATACCCGGCTTTTCGGCCAGGTGTTCAGCCCCTCCGTCACGCTGATCTTTGTACTGAAAACCCTGTTCTTCTGCCTGGCCGTGTCGCTGATCCCCATGGCCTCGGCGCTGTACGGTATGGGCGAGGCCAGTGTGCGCACCAGCGCAGAAATGCGCGGCCTTGTGCGCATGTTCGCGGTGATTTTGCTGATTGAAGTAGCCTCGCTGGTCGGCAACTACTATTGACCTCTTCAAAAAAAACCAAAAACAATACCAAAACAATCCATGAGTTCACCCAACGACCCTTCACCCCCTGAGCACGGCCGGCCCGATCCGCTCCAGCCGGCGCGCGAGACAGAGTCCTCGCCGGCGGAAATCGCCAACCTGGAGTTCAAGGCCCGGCTGTTGTTGATCTTCATGCTGGTGCTGGTGATCGGCTCGGCGCTGTATGTGATGTATGCGCGTGGTGCGTTTGAATCCACCCAGCGCCTGGTGCTGATTGCCGATGACTCTGAAGGCGTCGTGGTCGGCATGGACCTCACGTTTTCCGGTTTCCCGATCGGCCGCGTCAAGCGCATCGAGCTGGCCAACGACGGCAAAGCCCGCATCCTGGTCGACGTGGCCGCCAAGGACGCGCACTGGCTGCGCACCACCAGCGTTTTCACCCTGGTGCGCGGCCTGGTAGGCGGCACCAACATTCGCGCCTACACCGGCTTGTTGAATGACCCGCCGCTGCCTGACGGCGCCGAGCGCACCGTGCTGCTGGGCGATGCAGCAGGCGAAGTGCCCAAGGTGATCGCCGCCGCCAAAGACCTGATTGAAAACCTCAACACCCTGACCGGCAGCGGCGGTGCGGTCGGCGCCAGCCTGGCCAATCTGCAAACCCTGACCGAACGCCTGAACGGCCCCGGTGGTGCGCTGACTGTGTTGCTGGGCAGCGAGGCCGAAGCCAAAAAATTTGCCGCCACGCTGGAGCGTACGAACTCGCTGCTCACCAAGCTGGATGGGCTGGCCGCCAAAACCGACACCCAGGTGTTTGGCGACAAGGGGCTGATGCCTGAGACGCGCGCGACCGTGGTGCAGCTCAACGCCATGCTGGGCGAGGCGCGCACCAGCCTCAAGAAGGTCGATGCGCTGCTGCAGGACGCCCAGTCTGTGACACGCAACGCCAAAGACGCCACCGACGACCTGGGCGCGTTGCGCGCCGACGTGGAAGCCAGCCTGCGCAAGGTGGAAGGCCTGATCAACGAGATCAGCCGCAAATGGCCTTTTGCCAAAGATGCGCGTGATGCGGAGATGAAGCTGCCATGAAGACTTCTTTCGGCAAACGCACCTTGCCATTGGCAATGATCGCCGCGCTGGCCGCTTGTGCCGGCGGGCCCCAGCCGCCCGATTGGCAGCTCGAAGCCAAGGGTTCGATGGACCGCTCAGTCGCCGCCTATATGGAAGGCAACAGCCGCGTTGAGATGGCCGAGCTGGAGCGCGCACGCACACAACTCACCCGCTCAGGCCGCGCCGATTTGCTGGCCACGGCCGAGCTGCTGCACTGCGCCACGCGCGTGGCCAGCCTGGTGATGGATGAGCCCTGCACCGGTTTTGAAAAGCTGCGCCCTGATGCGACTGAGGCACAGCGTGCCTATGCCGATTACCTCAAGGGCCAGTTGCAAGCCCAAAGCGTCGCGTTGTTGCCCGAAGCCCAGCGCGCCGCCGCCGGGGGCAATGCCGGTGCGCTGCAGGGCATTGCCGACCCGCTGTCGAAACTGGTGGCAGCTGGCGTGATGCTGCAAACCGGCAAGGCCAGCCCGGAGGTGATCAACCAGGCGATTGATACCGCATCCGTGAAAGGCTGGCGGCGCCCGCTGCTGGCCTGGCTGGGTGTGCAGTTGCGCAGGGCAGAGCAGGGCGGTGATACGCGGGCGGCTGACCAGCTGCGCCGCCGTATCGAGCTGACGCAAGGCACATCGGCAGCGGCCAGGCCCCCCATCACCAAGCCTTGAAGGAAAGCGCCGTGAGTTACCGCTTGAGGCTGTATGCCTACGAAGACGCTTCCGAAGGCGAACTGCAGGCGGCCGAGCAGCGCTTCAGGACGGCGCTGGAAGAGTCGCTGGGCCATGAAAGCCTGGTGCTGCCGGTCTACAACGCCTACATGAGGTTGGTCGGCATCTACGGCGAGTCACCGGCCGAAGATGTGCTGTCACCCGAGGAGCTGGAAATCTTCACCCAGTGGCAGGCCGCCGAGCTGGCCGCCACCACGGCGGCATTGGGTCCGCATCGCTACATGGGCGACGCACAGTTCGAGATTCGCCCGGCCTAGCCCTGCACGCCGTCAGGCTTTGAGATAACCGCCCAACTGGTCAAGCGTGCCGCCGTAGCCTTGCTCCAGCGAAGGCTTCAACTCTTCAAAATACTGGCGCTCCGCGGCGGACTCGCCGAAAGGCACCGCGCGCAATGAGACGGTGGTCACGCCATCCTTCTCCGTAAAGGTCGCTGTGTTCTCGATCTCCAGCGGGCAAACCTCGCTGAAGGGCGCACGCGCAATGCCGCATTCTGCGTTGGCGAATGAGTTGAGCCAGACAATGCGTTCGCTTGAAACGATCTCGCGGTAGTTGAAGCGGCCCCACCACGTGGGCGCGCCGTCGAACTTCATTGCATAGTGAAAGAAGCCGCCGGGCCTGAACTCAAAGCGCAGGGCCTCGACCGTGCAGCCCTGTGGGCCCCACCATTGTTGAAGGGAGGCGGCATTGCTCCAGGCTTGCCAGACGCGATCCCGCGGCGCCTTGAAGACGCGGGTAATGAAGAAGGCGGTGTCATTTGCGGACATTTTTCTTTCCTTTGGTGGGAGTTGGGGAAGATGAGGCAGAGGGTGGGAGTGCGGTAGGCAGAGGTGGCGGGGCAGTTGACTGCAAAAACGCATCGAGCCGGTCAAAGCTTTCTTCCCAGGTGCTGCGGTACAGCTCAATCCAACTGGCGACTTGCTTCAACGGCGCCGCTTCCAGCCGGCACGGCCGGGTCTGCGCGGCGCGCCCGCGAGAGATCAGCCCGGCACGTTCCAGCACTTTCAGGTGCTTGGAGATGGACGGCTGGGTCATGTTGAAGGGCGCGGCCAGCTCATTGACGGTGGCTTCGCCCAAAGCCAGCCGGGCCACGATGGCGCGGCGGGTCGGATCTGCCAGGGCGGCGAAGGCCTGGTTGAGGGCGGCGGGTGATGTATTCATGTTGCCGGTTAGTTATATAACTAGTTGGCTATATTAAGGTGATGAACAAGCCGTGTCAACCGACGCAGCAGGGATGGAAAAGAGGGGCCTTGTTAAGGCGAGCGGCTGAGCCGCGGCGAGGCCAAGGCCTGAAGCTGGTCGGCAATCGCGACATCGACCGCCTTGAGTTGCTTGAGGAGTTGCGCTTTTTCCAGTGCGGCGTGCAATTGCTGCAAATCCTTGCTGCTGGTGGTGGCCTTGATCTGGGCCAGCGCTGCGGGCGTGTTGCCGGTTTTCAGCACGGCGAGCATCTTTGACACCCATTCACTGGTCGCAGGTCTTTTCTGGTTCATACGGCATTGTAGGGCGGCACGCTGCTTGCTATTAAAAAAGGAGCTGCTTGTGCACGTGGGTATTGGGCTGCAGGCCAATTTGATGCCTGAAAATGGCTGAAAACTCCCGGCGTCAAAGACCGTAGGGGCACTGAAGAAGATTGAGCACGCTGGCCGCACACCCAGGCCGGAGCCCAAAGAAAAGCCGCGGCTGCCCGCCAAGGCTTGAGAAGGCTCAAGAAGGGCCCAAAAAGGGCTCAGGAAGCGTCCAGCGCATCCAGCAGCAGCCGAAGCCCGGCCAGCGCGGCGTCGCTGCCTTCCATCTGCGCCCGCACAATGGCGCCGTCAACCGCCAGCGCGGCGGCGCTTGCAAGGGCCCGCTGCCGCGCGCCGGCAGGCAGCAAACCGGCGATCACCTGCTGCATGTCCTGCTTGTGGTTTTGCACAATGCCCGCCACACCGGGCAGGGCGGTTCCTACTTCGGCCATGGCATTGATGAAAGCGCAGCCGCGAAACAGCGGGTCGGCAAACCACTCGCCCAGCGCAGGCACCAAGGGCGCCAGGCCGCCGCCCGCCACTGCCCCGTGCCGCCCCAACGCATCGACAAACCAGGCCATCCAGCGCTCG
>JAJKJM010000162.1 GCA_021153985.1 Polaromonas sp. | reverse complement strand
TCCTGAGTTGCCAGCCGACCGCCACCTTGAGCATGGAGAATTTGTCGGCCAGCGACCAGCCGCGCGCAGTGATGATGCCGGCGAGCGCGTCCAGCGGCGCCGGCAAGTTGGGCAGCTTCAGCCCGCTGCCGTCGGGGAACTGCAGCGTCAACGGCATGCGCAGCAGCGCGGCGCTGGTATCAATACCCAGGTCTTTCATCAGGCGCAGCGTTTCAGCGTACGCGCCGATCAGGATGTGCTGGCCGTTGTCGAGGGCGACCGCCTCACCGGCCACCGTGCCGCCCACGCGGCGGGCGCGCCCGCCCGGAATGCGGGTGGTTTCAAACAGCGTGGTCTGGTAGCCCAGGCGCGTGGCCTCAACGGCGGCAGCGCAGCCGGCCCAGCCGGCGCCGATGACGGCAACTCTCATGATGATGCGCACGCTTCCGGATAACGGGTCCTGCGAGTCCCAGACCAGCTGGGGCCGCGGAACTGGCTTTGCCAGGCCGCAGGCGCAGCGGCCCCCTCGGGGGGCAGGGAGCTACACGAAGTGAGCGACCGTGGGGGCCTCACTTTTAGCGTGGAAGCCATCAAACCACCCTGCCGAAGGCCTGAGTTTTCCACGCTAACCAGAATTTGCGCAGCGGCGTCAGGCTCACGCGCTGGTGCAGCACCTGGTAACCATCAGCGGCGATTTCGCGCAGCAGTGTGCGGTAGATGCTGGCCATCATGAGGCCGGGCTTTTGCGCGCGGCGGTCTGCTTCGGGCAGCATGGCCAGCGCTTCGTCATACAGCGCCAGCGCCCGGTCGGTCTGGAATTTCATGAGTGCGCGAAACCGGTCAGAGTATTGGCGCTTCAATATCTCGTGCGCCTTCACGTCAAACTGCTGCAGCTCATTGACGGGCAGATAGATACGGCCGCGCATCGCGTCTTCGCCCACGTCGCGGATGATGTTGGTCAGCTGAAAAGCCAGGCCCAGCTTGTGGGCGTAGGCCGTGGTGGCCTCATCGGCCTGGCCAAAGATGCGCGCGGCCACCTCGCCCACAATGCCGGCCACCAGATGGCAGTACTGCTTGAGGCCTGGGAAGTCGAGGTAACGGTTTTGCTCCAGGTCCATCTGGCAGCCGTCAATCACAGCCTGCAGGTGGCGCGCCTCGATGCGGTAGGTGGCGGCCAGCGGCATCAGCGCTTTCATCACCGGATGCGTGGGCTCGCCGGCGTAGGACTTGAGCACCTCGGTATGCCACCAGGCCAGCTTGGTGCGCGCCACGCCGGGGTCGGTCACCTCGTCCACCACGTCGTCGATCTCGCGGCAAAAGGCATAAAAGGCGGTGATGGCGGCGCGCCGTTCTTTGGGTAAAAACAGGAAGGCGTAATAGAAACTGCTGCCGGATGCGGCGGCTTTTTGCTGGACATACTGCTCAGGCGTCATGCGGCAATTGTCCCATGGGAGTTGAAGCCCGCAGGCGTGTCAGGAGACTTTGCGAAGGATGCCGTGCGCGACATAAACCATCAGTGCCGCACGGCGGCGGCCTGTGCAGGCTACATGAACAGCGCGCGCCAGCCCATTACCACGACATCCCAGGGGCCGAGCTTGGGGCGCTGCCGCAGAGTGTTGAAGCCCTGCGCCTCGATTTTGTCCAGGATGCGCAGGCCGCCTTGCACCACCAGGCGTAGCTCCCAGCCGCCGCGCCCGGGAACTCTCTTGGCAAGTTGTGAGCCTTTTAGCATGGTAGCCCGCGTACTACTTGCGCAATCAGCTATCAAATTGATAGTGGCCGGGTTGACGTCCAGCGCCAGCAGTTGCGCTTCATCGACGCCGTGACGCGCCCAGGCGTCAGCCGGCAGATAGATGCGCCCGCGCGGGATGTCCACGCTCAGGTCTTGCCAGAAATTGATCAGTTGCAAGGCGGTGCAGATGTCGTCGCTCATGCGCAGCGAGGCAGCGTCCTGGATGCCGTAGAGGTGCAGCAGCAGCCGGCCCACCGGGTTGGCTGAGCGGCGGCAATAGTCGTTCAATTCGGCGTTGTCGGCGTAGCGTTGTTTGACCACGTCCTGCTCAAAAGCGCTCAGCAGGTCGGCCAGCAGATTGACCGGCAGCCTGAACTCCGCAATTTGGGGTTGCAGCTGGCTGAAGACCGCAGCCCAGCGCGGTGAAGGCGTCAAGCCCGCCGCGGTGGCCATCAGGTCGGCCCGGTAGGCGGCCAGCTCGTCCAGGCGGGTTTGCGGCGGGGCATCGCCTTCATCGGCGATGTCGTCCGCGGTGCGGGCAAACCAGTAAATGGCGGCAATGGGCGGGCGCAGCAGCGGCGGGCACAGCAGCGAGGCCACAGGAAAGTTTTCATAATGCGACACCCCCTGAAGCGAAGGCGCGGACGCGGGGGCGGGGAGCGGCTGTTGGGGGCCTTGGGTCATGTGGGCGATTGTCGCTTGACAAGCCTAGTGATTTACCCTAGATTACTAACCGGTCAGTCAGTAACGATCTGTTGGAGGTGTTTCAACAGCCTTGCTTGACGACTTGACCGCCCGTCTGCCTGCCCGAGTTTTCATCCCGAATCAGACCATGAACAAAACCGTTTTCTCCCTGGTGAGCGCCGCTGTCCTGCTGGCCGCCTGTTCCAAATCCGCTCCACCCGAGGAACCGGTTCGCGCCGTCAAGGTGATCACGGTAGGCACCAACGCATTCTCCTCTGTCCACGAGTATTCGGGCGAGGTCAAGGCCCAGGTGGAGTCGCGCCTGGGCTTTCGGGTCGGCGGCAAGATTATCAAACGGCAGGCCGAACTTGGCCAGCGCGTGAAGGCCGGGCAGGTGTTGGCCCAGCTGGATCCACAGGACTTCAGGCTGGCCGCCGATTCGGCCCGCGCCCAAGTGGCTGCGGCCACTACCAACCGCGACCTAGCCGCCGCCGACTTCAAGCGCTACAAAGAGCTTAAAGAGCAAAACTTCATCAGCGGCGCCGAGCTGGAGCGCCGCGAAACCACCCTCAAGTCGGCGCAGGCGCAACTGGAGCAGGCGCAGTCACAGTTCTCGGTGCAGGGCAACCAGGCCGCCTATGCGTCGCTGGTCGCCGACGTGTCCGGTGTCGTGACGGCGATTGAGGCTGAACCCGGCCAGGTCGTCACCGCCGGAACGCCGGTGGTCCGCATCGCGGCGGACGGTGTGCGCGACGTGGTGTTCTCGGTGCCTGAAGACAAAGTGGCCAGCATCAAGACCGGCTCCGCCGTGAAGATCCGCCTGTGGTCGCAAAGTACCGAATTTGACGGCAAGGTCAGGGAAGTGGCCGCCAGCAGCGACCCCATCACCCGCACCTACACCATCAAGGTGTCGGTCGATTCCAAAGAGCCGCCGCCGCTGGGCGCCACGGTGTCTGTCATACCTGAAGCGGGCAGTATTGCCGGCCTGCCGGTGATCAAGCTGCCGACCACGGCCTTGCGCCAGGAAGGCAAGTCCACCGCCGTGTGGGTGGTCGACAAGGCCACCATGACCCTCAAGCCGCAAGTGATCCAGATCGCCACGGCCGACGGCAACGAGGTGGTGGTGGCTTCTGGCCTGCAGCCCGGTATGCTGGTAGTGAGTGCCGGCGTGCACGTGCTGTCACCCGGCCAGAAAGTCAGTTTTTATCAGCCAAGTGTGGCCCTGGCCGACGCTACGCCTGCACAGACAGCTATCAATTCTGTAGCAACCTCATCGATCGCGACGACGGCGGCGTCAGCCCCTTCGCCGGCGGTTTCTGCCGCATCCGCCACCCCGGCCGCGAAGTGAGGCCGGCATGACGCAACCTGAACACGACAGCCACGCTGCCGGCGAACTGGCTTCGCCTTCCAGCCGTTTCAATCTTTCCAAATGGGCGCTGGACCATCCGGCGCTCACGCGCTACCTGCTTCTGGTTCTGATGATCCTGGGCTTCGCGTCCTACTTCCAGCTCGGGCAGGATGAAGACCCGCCTTTTACCTTTCGCGCCATGGTGGTGCGCACTTATTGGCCGGGCGCGACGGCGCAGCAGGTGGCCGAGCAGGTGACCGACAAGATCGAGCGCACGCTGCAGGAGGTGCCCTACGCCGACAAGATACGCAGCTACTCCAAGCCGGGCGAGTCGCAAATCATTTTCCAGATCAAGGATTCGTCCAAGCCGGGCGATGTGGCCAACGTCTGGTATTCGGTGCGCAAGAAGGTGGGCGACATGCGCGGCACCTTGCCGGGCGGTATCCAGGGGCCGTTCTTTAACGATGACTTCGGTGACGTCTATGGCGTCATCTACGCGCTGGAGGCCGACGGCTTCAACTACGCCGAGCTCAAGACCTTTGCCGACGATGTACGCCAGCAACTGCTGCGTGTGCCGGACGTGAGCAAGGTCGAACTCTTCGGCGTGCAGGACGAAAAAGTCTTCATCGAGATCTCACAAAAACGCCTGGCGCAGCTGGGGCTGGATTTGAACCAGGTGCTGGCGCAACTGGGCCAGCAAAACGCCGTCGAGTCGGCCGGGGCGGTGCAGACGCCGCTGGACGTGGTGCAGGTGCGTGTGGCGGGCCAGTTTGAAGTCATTGAGCAGCTGCGCGCCATGCCGATACGCGGCAGCTCAGGCAACCAGATGCAGTTGGGTGACATCGCGGTGATCAAGCGCGGCTATGTGGACCCGCCTGCCGTGAAGGTGCACCACCAGGGCAAAGAAGTGATTGCGCTGGGCGTGTCCATGGCCAAGGGCGGCGACATCATCGCGCTGGGCAAGTCGCTCACGGCGCTGTCGGGCCGCATCGAGAAAACCCTGCCGGCCGGTATCAGGATGGTGAACGTGCAGAACCAGCCCAAGGCGGTGGCCACCTCGGTCAATGAGTTCGTGCGCGTGCTGATCGAGGCCGTGGTGATCGTGCTGGCCGTGAGTTTCATCGCTTTGGGCTTTCACAAGCGGCCGCACGACGGCCCTGGCCAGCTGCCGCTGTGGAAGCGCTATTACATCGACATGCGGCCGGGGCTGGTGGTGGGCATCACCATTCCGCTGGTGCTGAGCCTGACCTTTTTGGCCATGTGGTACTACGGCATCGGCCTGCACAAGATATCGCTGGGCTCGCTCATCATCGCGCTGGGCCTGCTGGTGGACGACGCCATCATCGCTGTCGAAATGATGGTGCGCAAGATGGAAGAAGGCTATGACAAGGTGCGCGCGGCGACCTTTGCCTATGAGATCACGGCCATGCCCATGCTGACCGGCACGCTGATCACCGCGGCCGGCTTTTTGCCCATCGGCCTGGCCAAGTCCACCACGGGTGAATACACCTTTGCGATTTTTGCGGTGACGGTGATTGCGCTGGTGCTCAGCTGGATCGTGTCGGTGTACTTTGTGCCTTATCTGGGAACGCTGCTGCTCAAGGTGCCGCCCCATGTGAAGGAAGTTGCCGAAGGCAAGGACAGCCCGCACGAGATGTTCGACAGCCCGTTCTACAACACCTTTCGCAAGACGGTGAACTGGTGCGTGCAGCACCGCTGGATCACCATCGGCTCCACGGTGCTGATATTTGCGCTGGGCATCGTGGGCATGGGCAAGGTGCAGCAGCAGTTCTTCCCGGACTCCAGCCGCCCTGAAATCATCGTGGACATCTGGTTTCCGGAAGGGACTTCCTTTGCCGCCAATGAGGCCACGGCCAAGCGGGTGGAGCAGCGCCTGATGAAGGAAGAGGGCGTGAGCACGGTCAGCACCTGGCTGGGCTCGGGCGTGCCGCGCTTCTATTTGCCGCTGGACCAGGTTTTTCCGCAAACCAATGTGTCGCAAATGATCGTGGTGCCCAAGGATTTGAAGGTGCGCGAGTCCTTGCGCATCAAGTTGCCCGCCTTGCTGGCCACCGAGTTCCCCGAAGTGCGCGGCCGCGTCAAGCTGTTGCCCAACGGCCCGCCAGTGCCTTACCCGGTGCAGTTCCGCGTGGTGGGCATAGACCCGCTGGTGTTGCGAGATCGCGCCGACGAGGTCAAGGCGGTGATGCGCCAAAGCAGCAACACGCGTGGCGTCAACGACAACTGGAATGAATCGGTGAAAGTGCTGCGGCTGGAAGTGGACCAGGCCAAGGCGCGCACGCTGGGCGTGACCAGCCAGTCGATTGCACAGGCTTCGCGCACGATTTTGTCGGGCACCCCGGTGGGCCAGTTCCGCGAGGGCGACAAGCTCATCGACATCGTGCTGCGCCAGCCACTGGACGAGCGCAACGCGATCACCGACATCGGTAATGCCTACTTGCCCACGGCGTCGGGCAAATCGATTCCGCTGACGCAGATTGCCAAGCCGGTGTTCACCTGGGAGCCGGGCGTGATGTGGCGTGAAAACCGCGACTACGCCATCACGGTGCAAAGTGACATCGTGGAAGGCTTGCAGGGCGCCACGGTGACGCAGGAGTTGATGCCCAAGCTGAAGGCGCTGGAGGCGCAGTGGCTGTCCAAAGGCCTGGCGGGATACCGCATTCAGGTGGCGGGCGCGGTGGAAGAAAGCAGCAAGGGCTCGGCGTCTATCGCCGCCGGCATTCCCATCATGCTGTTTTTGACCTTCACGTTGCTGATGCTGCAACTGCACAGCTTCAGCCGGGCCATGCTGGTGTTCCTGACCGGCCCTCTCGGCATAGCCGGCGTGGCCGCCGCCCTGATCCTGCTGGGCCGTCCTTTTGGCTTTGTGGCCTTGCTGGGCGTGATCGCCCTGATGGGCATGATCCAGCGCAACTCAGTCATCCTGATCGACCAGATTGAGCAGGACCGCGCTCGCGGTGTGCCGACCTGGGACGCGATTGTCGAATCGGCTGTGCGCCGGCTTCGGCCCATTGTGCTGACGGCTGCCGCTGCCGTGCTGGCCATGATCCCGCTGTCACGCAGCGTGTTCTGGGGGCCGATGGCTGTGGCCATCATGGGCGGTTTGGTGGTGGCGACGGTGCTGACACTGCTGGCTTTGCCCGCCATGTATGCAGCGTGGTTCCGTGTCAAACGTGAAGACAGGCTGGAAGTTCAGCCACATACAGGCGCCAAGCCACTGCCGGCTTGATTCTCTCTGGCCGCCGGCCCGGCGCAAAAACCGGGCCCGATAACGGCTAAAATAGAGAGTTGACCGATTTCAAGCGGGGATTCGGAGGTTTTTCGGATTCCCGTTTTTATTTCCGGCGCGCGGGTGGCGAAATTGGTAGACGCACCAGGTTTAGGTCCTGACGTCCGCAAGGATGTGCGGGTTCGAGTCCCGCCCCGCGCACCACCCTGAGCCTTGTGGGCGGCATCCGCCGCACCCCCTGCGCTCAGCCGTTGCGGCAAAGCCCGCAGCATGCCAGGTGAAAACCTGTTTTGACTATTTTTGATCTTAGGAAACCATCATGGCCGTGACTGTTGAAACCCTTGAAAAGCTCGAGCGCAAAATGACGCTGACGCTGCCCGTCAACACCATCCAGTCGGAAGTTGACACCCGCCTGAAGAAGCTGGCCCGCACGGTCAAGATGGACGGCTTCCGTCCGGGCAAGGTCCCCATGAACGTGGTGGCCCAGCGTTATGGCTATTCGGTGCACTACGAAGTCATGAACGACAAGGTCGGCGAGGCTTTTGCCGTCGCCGCTAACGAAGCCAAGCTGCGCGTTGCCGGCCAGCCCCGCATCAGCGAAAAAGAGGGTGCCCCCGAAGGTGAACTCGTGTTTGATGCGGTGTTCGAGGTTTACCCCGAAGTCAAGATCGCCGACCTGTCGGGCGCCGAAGTCGAAAAGGTCAGCGCTGACGTCAGCGACGCAGCCATCGACAAGACCCTGGACATCCTGCGCAAGCAGCGCCGCACCTTCGCCCAGCGCGCGGCCGATGCACCGGCGCAAGACGGCGACCGCGCCACCATCGACTTCGAAGGCAAGATCGACGGCGAACCCTTTGCCGGCGGCAAGGCCGAGGACTACCAGTTCCTGATCGGCGACGGCCAGATGCTCAAGGAGTTCGAAGACGCCGTGCGCGGCATGAAAACCGGTGAAAGCAAGACTTTCCCGCTGAATTTCCCGGCCGATTACCACGGTAAAGACGTGGCCGGCAAGCAAGCCGACTTCCTCGTGACGGTCAAGAAGATCGAAGCCGCTCACCTGCCCGAAGTCAACGAAGCGCTGGCCAAGTCCCTGGGCATCGCCGATTCAACGGTCGAAGGCCTGCGCGCCGACATCAAAAAGAATCTCGAGCGCGAAGTCAAGTTCCGCCTGCTGGCCCGCAACAAGAACGCCGTGATGGACGCTCTGGTGGCTAACGCCGAACTCGATTTGCCCAAGTCCAGCGTGCAAGCCGAGCTGGACCGCATGATTGAAGGCGCCCGCGCCGACCTCAAGCAACGCGGCATCAAAGACGCCGACAAGGCGCCGATTCCTGAAGAAATCTTCCGCCCGCAAGCCGAAAAGCGCGTGCGCCTGGGCCTGGTGGTGGCTGAACTGGTGCGTTCCAACGACCTGCAGGCCAAGCCAGAGCAGCTCAAGGCCCACATCGAAGAGCTGGCCGCCAGCTATGAGAAGCCGCAAGACGTGGTGCGCTGGTACCTGAGCGACAACCGTCGCATGGCCGAAGTCGAGGCTGTTGTGATCGAAAACAACGTCACCGACTTCGTGCTGGGCAAGGCCAAGGTCACCGAGAAAGCCATCTCCTTCGACGACCTGATGGGTCAGAACTGATTCTTCCCAGGCTTTCCTGATCTTTCCCGGCATTGGGGCTTGCGCTTTGCGGCGCAGGCCCCAATTTCATTGAGCTACGGCATAACCACCCGGGTGGCGGTTGTTGGCCTTCGCCGAAAATCCCGGCGGGATTTTTTGGGTACAGTACAAACATCTCTGGAGAAAACATGATGGTCCGAAACAGTATTTACGGCGGCGCCTATACCGGCCCGCAAGCCGGCGCCCAGGATGCGCAAGGCCTGGGCATGGTGCCCATGGTCATCGAGCAGTCCGGCCGCGGCGAGCGCTCTTACGACATTTACTCGCGCCTGCTCAAGGAGCGCGTCATTTTCCTGGTCGGCCCGGTCAATGACCAGACGGCCAACCTGGTGGTGGCCCAGCTCCTGTTCCTGGAAAGCGAAAACCCGGACAAGGATATTTCCTTCTATATCAACTCCCCAGGCGGCTCCGTGACTGCCGGCATGGCAATCTACGACACCATGCAGTTCATCAAACCCGACGTCTCTACGCTATGCGTGGGCATGGCCGCCAGCATGGGCGCGTTCCTGCTGTCGGCAGGCACCAAAGGCAAGCGCTTTTCGCTGCCTAATTCACGCGTGATGATTCACCAGCCTTCTGGCGGCGCGCAAGGCCAGGCCACTGACATCGAAATCCACGCCCGCGACATCCTCAAAACGCGCGACCAGCTCAACCGAATCATGGCGGCCAATTGCGGTCAGCCGGTTGAAAAGATCGAGCGCGACACGGAACGGGACTATTTCATGTTTGCGGACGAGGCCAAGGAGTATGGCCTGGTCGACCAGGTGATCGCCAAGCGGCCCTGACAGGCAGCGCTAGTCCCTCGAAGCGGCTTCAAGCGGGGAAACCGCTTAAAGCCCTTCAAGTTGCACTGCAACAACGGCGTTTTCTGTAACAGAAACGCCGTTTTTTTATTGGTTATCATTAGGTAACAGTTCCCTTCCAGGCACCTTAAAGGCATCCCTACCAATGGCCGAGAAAAAAGGCTCCTCCAGCGAAAAGACCTTGCACTGCTCTTTTTGCGGCAAAAGTCAGCATGAAGTCAAAAAACTGATCGCTGGCCCCTCGGTTTTTATCTGCGACGAGTGCATCGATCTCTGTAACGAGATCATTCGTGATGAACTGCCAGCCGGCGAAGATGTCCGCGAAACGCGCACCGATTTGCCCACCCCGTCAGAGATCAAGGGAACGCTTGATGGTTATGTGATTGGCCAGGAACCGGCCAAGCGAACTTTAGCGGTTGCTGTGTACAACCACTACAAGCGCCTGCGCCACAAGGAAAAAGCCAAGAAGGACGACGTCGAGCTGACCAAGAGCAATATTTTGCTGATTGGCCCCACCGG
>JAJKJM010000161.1 GCA_021153985.1 Polaromonas sp. | reverse complement strand
GGCCTGAAGCTGGACACCACCGGCCACCCGGAAGCCGGGGGTTGCCTGTTCTTCCAGACCAAACCGCTGGATTACACGCTGCCCATGAGCCTGCCTCAAGGCAAGGCCGACAACCAGATCCTGGGCGTGGTAGAGGCCCTGCGCAAGGAATACGCACCGCGCGAAGTGGTTCTGGTGTCCAAGGACATCAACATGCGCGTCAAGGCACGCGCGCTGGGCTTGGCCACTGACGACTACCAGAACGACAAAACCCTGGAAGACGGCGACCTGCTGTATTCGGGCTCACTGGCCCTGCCCGCGGACTTCTGGACGCGCCAGAGCAAGACCATCGAAAGCTGGCAGCAAGGCAGCCACACTTTCTACCGAATCACTGGCCCTATTGTGGGCAGCCTGCTGATCAACCAGTTTGTGTTCTTTGAAGCCCCCGGTGAGCCGCCGCTGTATGCCCGTGTGACGGAAATCCGGGCAAAAACCGCTGTTTTGAAGACGCTGAAGGACTACAACCACCTCAAAAACGCCGTCTGGGGCGTCACCACGCGCAACCGCGAACAAAACTTCGCCATGAACCTGCTGATGGACCCGGAAGTGGACTTCGTCACGCTGGCCGGCACGGCAGGCACAGGCAAGACGCTGATGGCGCTGGCCAGTGGCCTCACGCAGGTGCTGGACGACCGCCGCTACACCGAAATCATCATGACGCGGGCCACGGTCAGCGTGGGTGAAGACATCGGTTTTCTGCCGGGCACTGAGGAGGAAAAGATGGGCCCCTGGATGGGTGCGCTGGACGACAACCTGGAAGTGCTGGGCAAGACCGATAGCGGCTCCGGCGAATGGGGCCGTGCCGCCACCAACGAGCTGATCCGCTCACGCATCAAGGTCAAGAGCATGAACTTCATGCGCGGCCGTACCTTCCTGAACAAGTACGTCATCATCGACGAAGCGCAGAACCTGACGCCCAAACAGATGAAAACGCTGATCACCCGGGCAGGCCCCGGCACCAAGATCATCTGCATGGGTAACCTGGCGCAAATCGACACGCCTTACCTGACCGAAGGCTCCTCCGGTATGACCTTTGCCGTCGACCGCTTCAAAGGCTGGCCGCACGGCGGGCACATCACGCTGGCACGCGGCGAGCGTTCGCGGCTGGCAGATTTTGCGAGCGAAGTGCTCTAGCCCACTGAAAAACGGCGCCGAATGGCGCCGAAATGAAAAAAGGCCAAGTCGCAAGCCTTGGCCTTTTTTGTTCTTCAAAATTCTGGTGGGCGGTGCAAGTTTCGAACTTGCGACCCCTGCAGTGTGAATGCAGTGCTCTACCCCTGAGCTAACCGCCCTATGG
Organism: Polaromonas sp.; assembly: GCA_021153985.1. Lineage (GTDB taxonomy): Bacteria > Pseudomonadota > Gammaproteobacteria > Burkholderiales > Burkholderiaceae_C > Polaromonas. The sequence continues at coordinate 6,668 of JAJKJM010000161.1, read as the reverse complement.
TCAGCCTAAGATTATATGCTGTTTTCGAACAGCTTTATGGGTTACGCCGCCAAAACACGCCAAACCGTTTTACCCTTGCTGGCCTTGTCGATATCCACCAGCAGCTTTTCATGGTCGGCGATCTCCTGGTCGTTGGCAGCCAACAGCGGCAGGTCAAAGGTGCTGAGATCAATCTGGGGCGCGTCACTATCGCCTTCCCGGGCGCTGTCACTTACCTCCATCACCAGCGCATTCTGGCCACGGGTGAGATTGATGTAGACATCGGCCAGGAGTTCAGCGTCCAGCAAGGCGCCGTGCAGCGTGCGGCCTGAATTGTCGACGTCCAGCCGGTCGCACAGCGCGTCCAGCGAGTTGCGTTTGCCCGGAAACAACTCCTTGGCCATCATCAGGCTGTCGGTGACCTTGGCCACGCAATGCTTGATGGGCGGCCTGCCGATGAGCTCGAGTTCCTTGTTGAGGAAACTCACGTCAAAAGGCGCGTTGTGGATGATGATCTCGGCGTCCTGCAGATACTCAAGCAGTTCGTCGGCCACAGCCACAAATTTGGGTTTGTCCTTCAGGAACTCGTTGCTGATGCCGTGAACCTTGAGTGCGTCTTCGTGGCTGTCGCGCTCGGGGTTCAGGTAGAAGTGGCGGTTGTTGCCGGTGAGCTTGCGGGCCACCAGTTCAACACAGCCGATTTCGATGATGCGGTCGCCGTTTTCGGCGGAAAGACCCGTGGTCTCGGTATCAAGGACGATTTGGCGCATGGACGGATTATCGCCGCTGCACGGGGAGAGTTCGCCCCGGACTGCCCCGAAAACTCAATGGTTTTCCTTTGCATGGTTGATGGAGTACTTGGGTATCTCCACCGTCACATCGGACTGGGCCAGGAAAGCCTGGCAGCTCAAGCGCGAATTGGGCTCCAGGCCCCACGCGCGGTCCAGCAGGTCTTCTTCGCTCTCGTCGAGCTCGTTCAGCGATTTGAAACCTTCGCGAACGATGACGTGGCAGGTCGTGCAGGCGCAGCTGAGGTCGCAGGCGTGCTCGATGTTGATCTTGTTGTCGAGCAGGGCTTCGCAAATGGACGTGCCGGCCGGAGCCGTGATTTCAGCGCCCTGCGGACAGTATTCGGGATGAGGCAGTATTTTGATGATGGGCATGGTTGTCAATCCGTTCAGATGGCCTCAATGTTCTTACCGGCCAAGGCTTGTTTGATGCCCCGGTTCATCCGCTGGGCGGCAAAGGCTTCGGTGCCTTTGGCCAGCGCCTGGGTGGCCGCCTCTATAGCGGCCGCGTCGCCATGCGCACGCGTGTCGGCCAGGCCGACGATCAGGCTGTCGATCTGCGCGCGCTCATTGGGGCTCAGAAGATCGGCATCCGCCGCCAAGGCGCTTTGCGTGGCCAGGATCATGCGGTCGGCATCCACCTGGGCTTCAGCCAGCGCCCGCGCCTGCATGTCTTGCTGGGCGGTAGAAAAACTGTCCTGCAGCATGCGCGCAATCTCGTCGTCCGACAGGCCATAGGAGGGCTTCACGTCGATGCGCGCCTCAACACCGCTGACCTGCTCTTTTGCGTTCACGCTGAGCAGGCCGTCGGCATCGACGGTAAACGTCACGCGAATACGCGCAGCGCCGGCCACCATGGGCGGGATACCGCGCAACTCGAAGCGGGCCAGGCTGCGGCAGTCGGCCACCAGGTCGCGCTCGCCTTGCACTACATGCAGCGCCAGCGCGGTCTGCCCGTCCTGGTAGGTGGTGAAGTCCTGCGCCATGGCTGTGGGGATGGTCTGGTTGCGCGGCACGATGCGCTCAACCAATCCGCCCATGGTCTCAATGCCAAGCGACAGCGGGATTACGTCCAGCAGCAAGAGGTCGGCGCCGGTGTTGTTGCCCGCCAGCTGGTTGGCAGAAATAGCAGCCCCCAGGGCTACGACTTCATCAGGGTTGAGGTTGACCAGCGGCTCACGCCCGAAGAAGCTGGCAACCGCCTTGCGCACCTGCGGCATGCGGGTGGAGCCCCCCACCAACACGGCGCCTTGTACATCGTCTTTCGTCAGCTTGGCATCGCGCAGCGCCTTGCGGACGGCGGTGAGGGTGCGCTGCGTCAAATGGGCGGTGGCAGTTTCAAAATCTTCCGCCTTCATCTCAAAGTTGACGAGGGCCTTCGCCAGCTGCACGGAAAAAGGCACCGGGTCGGCGGATGACAGGGCCTCCTTGCAGTTGCGGGCAGCGCGCTGCAGGGCGGCTTTGTCGGCGGGCGTGAGCGTATCTGCCGCGAGCCCGGCTTTGGCCAGCACCCAATCAACCAGCGCGCGGTCGTAGTCGTCACCGCCCAAGGCGGAATCGCCACCGGTAGCGACGACTTCGAAGACACCTTGCGTCAGGCGCAGGATAGAAATATCGAAGGTACCGCCGCCCAGGTCGTAGACGGCGTAGACACCTTCGCTGCCGTTGTCCAGCCCATAAGCAATGGCGGCGGCCGTGGGCTCGTTGAGCAGACGCAGCACATTCAGTCCGGCCAATTGCGCGGCATCTTTGGTGGCCTGGCGCTGGGCATCGTCAAAGTACGCAGGCACCGTGATCACGGCGCCATAAATATCGTCGTTAAAGGTGTCTTCGGCTCGATAACGCAGCGTAGCCAGAATCTCGGCGCTGATTTCGACCGGGCTTTTCTCGCCCGCAACTGTCTGCAGGGTGACCATGCCCGGCTTGTCATTCAACTCGTAGGGCAACTGGGCGCGGCTGCCAATGTCGTCGATGCCGCGGCCCATCAGGCGTTTGACGGAGGAGATGGTGTTGCGCGGGTCGTCCACCTGCGCCGCCAAAGCCTCGTAGCCAATCTGGCGTTTGTCGCCTTCAAGGTAACGCACCACGCTGGGCAGCAGCACTCGCCCCTGCTCGTCGGGCAAGCATTCAGAAATGCCGCTGCGCACGCTGGCGACCAGCGAGTGCGTGGTGCCCAGGTCAATGCCCACCGCGATGCGTCGCTGGTGCGGGTCCGGCGTCTGGCCGGGTTCGGAAATTTGCAGGAGTGCCATGCGCAGGTGTCGTACTTTTTCTGTAATGCCTTGGAACCTGTTCAATGTCTTTTTGGAGATCGCATTGGAATGCAATCGGGATGAGTGGATACTTCGGATGCGCCGCATGGGCTGATGCCCATGCAAGCGGCCGGGGTGTCCAATCGCCCGATTTCACTCCAACCCTTCGGGCAAGTGCCTTGTCGGGCGGTCTGCGGCGTTGCGGCGCTTGCCAATAGCCCAGCTATTGGCGGTGCACCGCGCCTTACGTCCCATCCCGAAAAGGTACTTGTGCGACTCCAAAAAGACATTGAACAGGTTCCTATTGTCCCAGTTGGTCGATGCGTGCATCAACCTCACTGGCAAAGCGCTCAATAAACATAAGGCTTCTGACCTGCTGGGCCGCAGCAGGAAAATCCCTGTCCACGTCCAGCAGTTGCTCTATTTTTGATAGCCGCTTGCGCATGCTGGACAAGGCCTGCGAGGCTATTTCCTCAAAATCCTCCGCAGTCTCAGCGTCATCGAGCGCTTCGCGCCACTGCATCTGCTGCATCAGGAAGTCATGCGGCATAGCCGTGTTGTTTTCGGCGTTGATGGGGGCGCCATTCAGTTCGCACAAGTAGCTCGCCCGCTTGAGCGGATCTTTCAGCCGCTGATAGGCTTCATTGATGCGCACCGACCACTGCATGGCCACACGCTGGGCGGCCACGCCCTGAGCTGCGAACTTGTCAGGGTGTGCCTCTCGCTGCAGGTCCTTCCAGCGCGAGTCAAGCGCAGTGCGATCTTGCGCGAAGCGCTGGGGAACACCGAAAAGTTCGAAGTCGTTGGATTGAAGATTCATGCCGAGCTTATGCCGAGAAAAAGCCGCCAGCACAATCAGTGGAGGCGGCTTTGATAAGGGTGCAGCACGCGATGGACCGCTCGCCCGTCAAACCCGGAAGCTTTCGCCGCAGCCGCAACGATCACGCTCGTTGGGGTTGATAAATTTAAAGCCTTCGTTCAGGCCTTCACGCACAAAGTCCAGCTTGGTGCCATCGATGTAGGCCATGCTTTTCGGGTCAACCAGCACCTTGACGCCGTTGTCTTCAAACACGACGTCCTCTGGTGCGATTTCGTCGGCGTATTCCAGCTTGTAAGCCAGGCCGGAGCAACCGGTGGTCTTCACGCCAAGGCGAACGCCGACACCCTTGCCGCGCTTGCTCATATAGCGGGTTACGTGCCGGGCGGCTGCATCAGTGAGGGTAACGGACATTTAAATCACTCGACAATAAAACAGGTGACGGGCAATGCGGTTATGCGCTGATCAGCGTGTGCTTTTGCTTGTAGTCATTCACGGCGGCCTTGATGGCGTCTTCCGCCAGGATGGAGCAGTGAATTTTCACGGGCGGCAGCGCCAGCTCTTCAGCAATCGCGCTGTTCTTGATGCTGGCCGCTTCGTCCAGCGTCTTGCCTTTGACCCACTCCGTCACCAGCGAGCTTGACGCAATCGCGGAGCCGCAGCCATAAGTCTTGAAACGCGCATCTTCGATCACACCAGTGACCGGGTTGACCTTGATCTGCAGCTTCATCACGTCGCCGCAAGCCGGTGCGCCGACCATGCCGGTGCCTACCGTTTCGTCGCCTTTTTCAAAGGAGCCGACGTTGCGGGGGTTTTCATAGTGATCTACCACTTTTTCGCTGTATGCCATTTTGTTTACCTCTTTAAGCTGTTTGACGTGCTCAGTGAGCAGCCCATTGGATGGTGGACAAATCAACACCATCCTTGAACATCTCCCACAAGGGAGACAGTTCGCGCAGTTTGGCCACGTTTTCCTTGATGGTGGCGACCGCGTAGTCAATCTCTTCCTCAGTGCTCCAGCGGCCAATCGTCATGCGCAGGCTGCTGTGGGCCAACTCGTCGCTGCGGCCCAGGGCGCGCAGCACATAGCTGGGCTCCAGGCTGGCTGACGTGCAGGCCGAACCGCTGGATACGGCCAGACCCTTGATGCCCATGATCAACGATTCGCCTTCGACGAAGTTGAAGCTCATGTTCAGGTTATGCGGCACGCGTTTCTCGGCATGGCCATTGAGGAACACTTCTTCCACATCCTTGAGCCCGTTGAGCATGCGCTCGTGCAGGGCACGGATGCGCTTGTTCTCTTCGTGCATCTCGGCCTTGGCGATACGGTAGGCCTCGCCCATGCCGACGCACTGGTGCGTGGGCAAGGTGCCCGAACGCATGCCGCGCTCATGGCCGCCACCGTGCATCTGCGCTTCAAGGCGCACGCGCGGCTTGCGGCGCACATACAGGGCGCCGATGCCCTTGGGGCCGTAAGTCTTGTGCGAGGTCAGGCTCATCAGGTCGACCGGCAAGGTGGCCAGGTCGATATCGACACGCCCCGTAGCCTGCGCGGCATCCACATGGAAGATGATGCCTTTTTCACGGCACAGCGCGCCTATAGCCGGGATGTCCTGGATCACGCCGATTTCGTTGTTGACGAACATGACGCTGACCAGAATGGTGTCGGGGCGAATGGCAGCCTTGAGCGCCTCAAGATCAAGCAGGCCGTCGGCTTGCACGTCCATATAGGTCACTTCAAAACCCTGGCGCTCCAGCTCACGGCAGGTGTCCAGCACGGCTTTGTGCTCGGTCTTGACCGTGATGATGTGCTTGCCTTTGGTCTTGTAGAAATGAGCCGCACCCTTCAGGGCCAGATTGTTGGACTCGGTTGCTCCGCTGGTCCAGACGATCTCGCGCGGGTCGGCTCCAATCAGGTCGGCGATCTGCTCGCGCGCCTTTTCGACGGCGGCTTCTGCTTCCCAGCCCCAGGCATGGCTGCGCGAAGCGGGGTTGCCGAAATGCTCGCGCAACCAGGGAATCATGGCGTCCACTACCCGCGGGTCGCAGGGATTTGTGGCGCTGTAGTCCATGTAGATGGGAAAGTGTGGGGTGTCCATGTGGCTAGCTCTTTAAATTCACAGGCTGGCTGGCAGCGCGATCAATGAAGTCAATGCAGTCGGGGTCACAAAAAGGGGCACCGGGCAAACACCCGGCGGGCCTCCATCAGGATTTGGAAAATGCATTGCCCAGTGCGAAGACCGAGTTCGGTGCGTTCACGCGAATCGGCTTGACGGCCGGCGCTGTGAAAATGGCTTTTTTCACCTGGGGCGTGTTCTCGATCACCACGCCCTTGGCCAACTGGTCTTCCACCAGTTTTTGCAAGGTCACGGAATCCAGGAACTCCACCATGCGGCTGTTCAACGAAGCCCACAGCTCGTGCGTCATGCAGCGGCCGCCTTCGCCCAGGCAGTTTTCCTTGCCACCGCACTGGGTAGCGTCGATCGGCTCGTCCACCGACACGATGATGTCGGCTACGGTGATCTCGGAAGCCTTGCGGCCCAGGGTGTAACCGCCGCCGGGGCCACGGGTCGATTCAACCAGCTCGTGGCGGCGCAGTTTGCCGAAGAGCTGCTCGAGGTAAGACAGGGAAATTTGCTGACGCTGGCTGATGGCGGCCAGGGTAACCGGGCCGTTGTTCTGACGCAGTCCCAAATCAATCATTGCTGTGACCGCAAAGCGGCCTTTGGTCGTGAGGCGCATAACAAGCTCCTTTAAATGGCTTGACTGTCGTTTTCACCCTGAAAGCTTGTGGCTTGCAGGGAACTCTTCCTCCAGCCGCCCAGGTCAGTC
>JAJKJM010000160.1 GCA_021153985.1 Polaromonas sp. | reverse complement strand
TTCGGGCTATAATATTTGACTAGTCGGAGTGTGGCGCAGTCTGGTAGCGCACCTGGTTTGGGACCAGGGGGTCCAAGGTTCGAATCCTTGTACTCCGACCAAGAATCCATTAAAAAGCTCACCCTGGTGGGCTTTTTTCACATCCGCCTTTACATTCAGCTTTGGCGTTCATAGCTGCCCGTAGCTCAGTTGGATAGAGCATCAGCCTTCTAAGCTGAGGGTCGGGGGTTCGATCCCCTCCGGGCAGGCCAATTTGGGCCATCTCGCTACTGCGAACGCGTGATCAAAGCCAATACGTTCCTCGCGATCCTCACGTACCCGGAGTACGCTCCGGTCGCTGTGGTACGGTTTGGCTTTGCTGACGGGCCCTCGCTACGCTTGCCATCGGCCGATTTTGGTTGGCTGCGTATCAAACCTGAGACGCCCTCAGACCTCGCTCACGTACATGGAGTACGTTCCGGTTCTTGCGGTGCGGCTGGGACTTGCTGACGCGTTCTCGCTACGCGATCTGATCCCAAATATCGGAAAATGCTCCGAGTACCGAGTACCGAGTACCGAGTACCGAGTACCGAGTACCGGGTCTCGGTTCAACTCAACGCTTTTCGTACTGCGTCTTGCCGAACAGGACTTCGCGGGCCTTGTCGTCTGTGATGGGGCGGCGCAAATCGGCCATTACCGCCACACCGCGCTGCACGGCGGGGCGTTCGGCGATCAGGTCAAACCATTTCTTCAAATACGGGTAATCGGCCCAGTCAATGCCGTGGTTTTGCCAGTTGCGCAGCCAGGGAAAGATGGCGATGTCGGCGACGGTGTATTCGTCGCAGGCGATGAATTTACTGCCGGCCAGCTGCCTGTCCATCACGCCGTAAAGCCGTTTTGTCTCGTTGGTGTAGCGGTCGATGGCGTAGGCTATCTTTTCGGGTGCGTACTGGCGAAAGTGGTGGGTCTGGCCGATCATGGGGCCGACGCCGCCCATCTGGAACATCAGCCACTGCAAAACCTGGAACTTGAGGCGGTCGGTTTTGGGTAAAAATTGCCCGGTTTTGGCGGCCAGGTAAAGCAATATCGCGCCGGACTCAAACACCGAAATCGGCTTGCCATCAGGCCCCACGGGGTCAGTCAGGGCCGGGATCTTGTTGTTCGGGCTGATGGTGAGAAATTCGGGCTTGAACTGGTCGCCGGTGCCGATGTTGACGGGGATGGCCTGCCAGTCGCGGCCCAGGCGCAACCCGCATTCCTCGAGCATGATGTGAACCTTGTGTCCGTTAGGCGTAGGCCATGAGTAAACATTGATCATTGATACTTCCTTCACTACCATGTGATACCTGCGCGGTGTTCACGCAACGTCTGCTGCACTTTAAGAGAAAAGTCAAAACCATGTTCGAGCGGCTCAAGAAAGTCTTTGTTGCGGGTAAGGCGGATGCCGCCGATTCGGTGGCTGTGGAAGACCCGGTTTCCGAGTGGGCCGGCACGCGCGGTTTCTCATATACCGGCACGGAAGGCGGCAAGGGCTTTGCGCTCAAGGGTTCGGTGATGGGGAAACCCTGGAAGATGGAGCGCGGCCGTGCCTCGCGCGACTACATTCGCGGCGAAGAGTTGCGCGCCCGGGGCGAGCTCAAGGTCAATGACGACGTCTCGGTGCTGATCATGAACAGGCCCTTGAAGGACGCGCTGGAAAAGCGCGCCTACCAGGCCTACACCGACACACTGCAAACCACGGCTGACCCCAGCTTGCCGGAAGAAATGCGCTGGCTGGCGATGTATTCGGAAGTGGGCTGGGAAAGCCTGCCCAAGCCCTTTTGGCAGCGCTACGCCGTGATGGCCGACCAGCGTGTTCACGCCCAGGCCTGGCTGGATACCAATTTGGTCGAATTGCTGATGTCATGGCCGGAGCCGTCCCCGGACCCGCAGGTGCCCTTTATCCTGATGGTGCTGCGCGGCAAGGCCTATCTGCGCATGCAGTACACCCCCGCCGACATGCCGACGCTGGGGCATGCCGCGCAAATCTTCACCAGCGCCTGCGAGTCGGCCATCGCGGGCCTGACGAACGACATCACACTGTGACCTCGGCGGCGCGCACGGCGCCTGCCGGGTCCCTCCGTCCTCCGATCCGGTTTTTAAGCCTTTTCGGCCTCTAGCCCAATAGACATGAGCGCTGGTAGCTATCAAATTGATAGCTATTCAAGCAATTCAGGTGCTTCAGCCACCCCGCGTGACCGGCATCTCAATCTCACCCGGCATCAAAAGGTGCTTGGCCAGCTCCAGTTTGGCGAGCGATGCGCGGTGCACCTCGTCCGGGCCGTCGGCCAGGCGCAAGGTGCGCTGGCTGGCGTAGGCATACGCCAGCGGGAAGTCGTCCGACACACCGCCGCCGCCATGAGCCTGGATGGCCCAATCGATGATCTGGCAGGCCATGTTGGGCGCCACTACCTTGATCATCGCGATCTCGGCCTTGGCGACCTTGTTGCCCACGGTGTCCATCATGTAGGCGGCCTTCAGCGTCAAGAGGCGTGCCTGCTCGATCATGCAGCGGGCTTCGGCGATGCGTTCGTGCCAGACAGACTGGCTGGCGATCGGCTTGCCGAAGGCGACACGGGTGTTCAGGCGTTTGCACATCAGTTCCAGTGCGCGCTCGGCGATGCCGATGCTGCGCATGCAGTGGTGGATGCGCCCGGGGCCCAGGCGCCCTTGGGCGATTTCAAAGCCCCGGCCTTCGCCCAGCAGCAGGTTGGCCGCCGGCACGCGCACATTGGTCAGGCGCACTTCCATGTGGCCGTGCGGGGCGTCGTCATAGCCAAAGACCGACAGCGGGCGGATCACCTCGATACCGGGCGTGTTGGCGGGCACCAGGATCATCGACTGCTGCTCATGGCGGCCGGCGTCGGGGTTGGTCTTGCCCATGACGATGTAGATGGCGCAGCGCGGGTCGCCGGCACCAGACGACCACCACTTGAGACCGTTGAGCACGTAGTGGTCGCCATCGCGTTCGATGCGGCACTGGATGTTGGTGGCGTCGGATGAGGCGACCTCGGGCTCGGTCATCAGGAAGGCCGAGCGGATCTCGCCCTTGAGCAACGGGTCCAGCCACTGGTCCTTGTTGCCTTCAGAGCCGTAGCGGGCAATGGTTTCCATGTTGCCGGTGTCGGGCGCCGAGCAGTTGAACACCTCGGCCGCAAAAGGTACGCGGCCCATGATTTCGCACAGCGGCGCGTATTCGAGATTGGACAAGCCCTCAGGCGCGCGCGGTGAGTGCGGCAAAAACAGATTCCACAGGCCGGCGGCGCGCGCCTTGGGCTTGAGTTCTTCGACCAGTTTGGTGGGGATCCAGGCATTGCCCTTGGCACGGTTTTCGGCGATTTCGCGGAAGAAGCGGGCCTCGTTGGGGTAAACATGCTGGTCCATGAACTTGAGCAGGCGCGCCCGCAGTTCCTGTACTTTGGGGGTGTAGTTGAAGTCCATGAAATCTCCAGAAAAAGGGGTGGGGCGATGTTGTTGTAAGGGGCGGTTGGCTGTTCAGCCCTGGCTTTTGAGGGCAAAGCCCCAGGCCATCTTTGCCAGCAGCGGTGCGCCGGCGGCCGAGCTGACAGCCTGGGCGCTGGAGGCCGTGCCGGTTTCAACCCGCTTGGCGATGCCTTGCAAGATGGCCGCGATGCGAAACAGGTTGTAGGCCATGTAGAAGTTCCAGTCGGCCTTGAGCGCCTCGGGCGTGGCCAGGCCGGTGCGTTCGCAATAAAGGCGTATGTAGTCGGATTCGGTCGGGATGCCCAGGCTGACGACATCAAGTCCGCCAATGCCGCGGAAGGCGCCAGGCGGAATGTGCCAGGCCATGCAGTGGTAGCTGAAGTCGGCCAAAGGGTGGCCCAGGGTGGAAAGCTCCCAGTCGAGCACCGCCAGCACGCGCGGCTCGGTTGGGTGAAAGAGCAGGTTGTCGAGCCGGAAGTCGCCGTGCACGATGGAGACCATGCTTTCGTCGCGCGCGCCGGCCGGGATGTTGGCGGGCAGCCATTGCATCAGGCTGTCCATCTCGGCGATGGGCTGGGTGATGGAGGCGATGTACTGCTTGCTCCAGCGGCCGATCTGGCGCTCAAAGTAGTTGCCGGGCTTGCCGTAGTCGGCCAGGCCCCGTTCGGCAAACTTCACCTTGTGCAGAGCGGCGATCACGCGGTTCATTTCGCTGTAGATTTCGCCGCGCTGGGCGTTGGTCATGCCCGGCAGGGACTGGTCCCACAGCACGCGGCCTTCGACAAACTCCATCACATAGAACGCGCGGCCGATCACCGACTCGTCTTCACAGAGGCAATACATTTGGGGCACCGGTACGTCGGTGCCTTGCAGGCCCCGCATGACCTTGAATTCGCGTTCGACTGCATGGGCAGATGGCAGCAGCTTGGCCACCGGCCCGGGTTTGGCACGCATCACATAAGAAGCGGTGGGCGTGATCAGCTTGTAGGTCGGGTTGGACTGGCCGCCTTTGAAGATCTCGACCGTGAGTGGTCCTTTGAACCCGGGCAGGTGCTGGTCCAGATAGACCGCCAAGGCGCTGACATCAAAAGCCTGGGCGCCAGTAACCGCCCGCGTGCCGACAAAGTGATCGAAGTTGCTCATGCTCAAACGTTGTCTCTGTTGATGTTTTTATTGACGGATCGATTTATTTGTCGATCTCGGCTTCCGAAATCCGCATCAAAGCCTGGCGGTTGCGCACCACCAGGCCGCCCGGCTCGATTCGGATGGCTTCCTCGCGTTCCATCGATTTGAGCTCCTGGTTGACGCGCTGACGCGAGGCGCCCAGCAACTGGGCCAACTCTTCTTGCGCCAGTTGCAGGCCGATGCGCACTTCGCCGCCGTCCGCCAGGCTGGGCACGCCGTAACTGCGCACCAGGTGCAGCAACTGCTTGGCCAGCCGCGCCCGCAAGGGCAGGGTGTTGAGGTCCTCCACCAGGCCGAATAGCTGGCGGATGCGCCGCGCATGCAGGCGCAGCAGGGCTTCGTACAACTCGACGTGCTGAGTCAAAATCTTGCGCAAGTCGGCGCGTGAAACACACAGCAGAGTCGTCTCGCCATGCGCATACGAGTCGTGCGTACGCCGCTCGCCGTCGAAGATCGCCACATCGCCGACCCACAATCCTGGCTCGACATACGTCAGCGTGACCTGTTTGCCGGAAATCGAGGTCGAGCTCACGCGAATCGCTCCGCGCGCGCAGGATATCCACTCTTCGGGCACGTCGCCGCGCGCACTGATGAGTTCGCCGTCTTTGTAACGTTTGACGTAGGCGCATCGGAGTATGTCGTGCCTCAGGGATGGGGACAGGGATGAAAACCAGCGGCCGTTGTTAATGGCCTCTCGTTCCTCTATCGTAAGAATGGGATCGTCCATGGTCTGTCTTTTGAGTGACTAACAAGACGACCATTGTCGCTTGAGGGACGCAGGTGGCGCCACCCCGCTGTCGCATGGGTGTCGCTGGGGCCGGACGCGGCCTTTTTGATGTGGGATGGGGGGAAACCCGGGCTGCGCGTGCCCGGGTTGGCGCTAGCGGTAGTGCGGCGTGCGCTTGTTCAGGAAGGCGTCTATGCCTTCGCCGGCGTTGGCATCGTGCAGGTTGCGCACGAAGTGTTTCTGCTCACTGGCGAGCTGCTCGTTGAGCGTGCTGCCAGCCGCATCGTTGATAAGTTCCTTGATGCTGGCCAGCGCGTTGGGCGCACGGGCATTGAGGCCGGCGGCCAACTCAAGCGCCTGGGCCAGGGCTTCCCCTTGGGCCGTAACGCGATTCACCAGCCCGAAGTCATGCAGCCGGCGTGCGCCTATGCGTTCGCCGGCCATCAGCAGCTCGCTGGCCAGCGCACGCGGCAAGGCGCGCGCCAGGGCCCAGCTGCCGCCGCCGTCAGGCGACAGCGCCACCGTGCTGTAAGACATCACAAAGACGGCGTTGTCCGCCGCCACCACGAAATCACAGGCCAGCACCAGCGAAAAGCCCGCACCAGCGGCCGCGCCTTCCACGGCGGCAATCACCGGCTTCGGGTAGGTGCGGATCGAGTCGATCCAGTTGTGCAGGCTTTCAATGCTTTGGGCCTGCACCTCCGGCAGCTCGCGGCGGTTGGCCTGCAGCCGCTGCAGATTGCCCCCAGCGCAAAACATCGCGCCTTCGCCGGTGATGACCACACTGCGGATGTCAGGGTTGTTCTCGGCAGCGTTCAGCGCCTCAATGCCCGCCGCGTAAATATCCGGGCCCAGGGCGTTCTTGAACTCCGGGTTGCTGATCGTGAGGATGAGCGTGCCGCCCTCGCTGGTACTTTTCAGTGCGCCTGCCATGTCATTCTTTCAAAAATATTGACACCCCTGTCGGATGCTCACTTTGTGTAGCAACTTCCCCCCCTCGAGGGGGCGGCGCCTGCGGCCTGGCAAAGCCAGTTCCGCGGCACCTGCTGGTGGGGGCCTGCAAACTGCGGCCTTTGTGGCTTGATCACTCTTGCAGCAGGCTCAAGCCTATTGCACCCCGGCGGCGCAGCCACGGAGAAGGGCGGTAGCGCTGGTCGCCGTACACGGTCTGCATGTTGAATAGCACTTCCAGCACGTTGGTGGGCCCGTAGCGGTCGCCCATGGCCAGCGGACCCATCGGGTAACCCAGGCCCAGCGTCACGGCGGTCTCCAGGTCTTTCGGGCTGCAGATGCCTTGCTGGCAGATGTCGCTGGCGATGTTGACGATGGCGGCTACGACGCGCTGGGTCACAAAGCCGCCGCTGTCGCGGATTACGCTGACAGATTTGCCGTCTCGGGCGAAGAGGGCGTGTGCGGCGTCGCGCATGTCGGTGCGGGTGGCCGGGTTGGTGGCCAGCACGCGCCGTTTGGTGGCCGCGTCGTCGACCAGCATGTCGATGCCCACTGTGCGGGCCGGGTCCAGCCGTTCAACGACGGCGACAGTGGTGATGTCAAAGCCCAGGGGCGCCACCAGCATCAGCGCCTGCGGTGACGCGGAGGCGCCGGTTTCGATCTTGGCGCCCAGGTTTTTGAGCAGCTGCAGCAGCTCCGAGCGGCGTGAAGCGCGCGGCGATACCCACACCGGCGGAAGTTCGGCGACCTCAGGGACGGGGGGCTCGGGCGGCACCTGCATGGCTCCGTCCACATAGCGGTAAAAGCCTTCACCGGTCTTGCGTCCCAGCATGCCGCCGGCCAGGCGCTGCGCCGTGATCACGTTGGGGCGGTAGCGGGCTTCTTCGTAGTACTGCTGGTAAATCGACTCCATCACGGGATGCGACACGTCCAGCCCTGTCAGGTCCATCAACTCGAAAGGGCCCAGCTTGAAGCCGGCCTGGTCGCGCAGGATGCGGTCTATGGTGGCGAAATCGGCGACGCCTTCACTGACGATGCGCAGCGCTTCGGTGCCGTAGCCCCGGCCGGCATGGTTGACGATGAAGCCGGGCGTGTCTTGCGCTTGCACGGGCGTGTGGCCCATCTGCCGGGCGTACTGGCTGAGACCCTCGCACACCGCGGGGCTGGTCTTCAGGCCCGCGATCACTTCGACCACTTTCATCAGTGGGACCGGGTTGAAGAAGTGGTAGCCGGCCAGGCGGACAGGGTGTTTCAGGCCTGCGGCGATGGCCGTCACCGAGAGAGAGGACGTATTGGTGGCCAGCACGGTCTGCGCGGGCACCAGCGCTTCGAGTTCGGCGAACAGCGTTTTTTTAACCTCCAACCGCTCGACGATGGCTTCGACGATGAGGTCGCATGTCGCCAAGTCGGTCAGGGTTGATGCCAGCACAAGCCGGTCCTTGTGCCCGGCGGCCGTGGCGGCATCGATGCGGCCTTTTTCAACCAGCTTGTCCCATTGGGCGCAGATGGCTTCGCGTGCTTTTTCAGCGGCACCCGCCTGCGCGTCCATCAATCTGACGGTGCTTCCGGCCTGGACGGCGATTTGCGCGATGCCGCGCCCCATGGCGCCAGTGCCAACTATTCCCACATTCGCGTAATTTACTTTCATGGCTGAATTATGGCCGAGCGTATTTGGTGAAGGCGGCTGGCAAAATTAGCCACCTTATGAAATTTGCCGAGAAGTCTTTCCAATTCGTCCTCGGCGCGGTGCTGATGGGGGTCGCCACCAACAGCCTGGCTTTGTCTCTGGGCCGCATGCGCGGTGCAGCAATTGTCGGCCGTCCGCTGGACGCCACGCTTTCTGTTCAGCTGGACGCCTCCGAAGGGCTTTTCTCAGTTTGTGCGGTCGCCGACGTGTTCTTCGGCGACAGCCAGGTGCCTGCCAGCAAAGTCCGCGCCGCCATTTCGGCCGGCCCAAATGCCGGTGAAGCCCTTATCCGTATCCGCACCACGTCGGTACTCGACGAGCCGGTGGTCACGCTTTACGTGCAGGAGGGCTGCCTGCAAAAGAATACGCGCAAGTACGTCATCCTGGCCGAGGCGATGGCGGACAACGTCGTGCCGGTGCTTTCGTCCCCTGCGCCGGCAGCGGTGCAGCCACCGGTCGTTCCCGGCGCTCGCGATGCGCGCGGCAGTGCCGTGGCGGGTGGGGCGGCGCAAGGTCCAGCGGAATCTGCGGCGCCCGCCGGCGCCCGCAAAGCACCAAAAACAAAGCCGCAAATGGGATCAACCGGCGCAAGTGCTGTGCCGCAGACGGGCGCCCGGGCGAGCGGCACGGCGACATCGTTGACCGCGCCACCTGCCCGCAAGGCCGGCAAGCCGGCGCCCGAAGCGGCGCGCCCATCGCACTCGCGCCTCAAACTTGACCCGATCGACCTTTCTATAGACCGGGACCCCGTGCTTCGGTCGTCGCCCGAATTACTGACAACGCCTTCGGCGGATGCCGGTCAACGAGCTGCCGCAGCAGCGCTATGGCAAGCGCTGAACGCACAACCGCAAGACATGGCGCGCGACAGCCAGCGGCTCAAGGCGCTCGAGGCAGATGTCGCCGGCATGCTGGTTCAGGGACGCAAAACCGAAACAGCTGTCACGGCGCTGAGAGGCCAGCTGGAGCAAGCGCGGGGTGAGCGCTATGCCAATGGCTTGGTATATGCCCTGGGCGCCTTTCTCGCGCTTGCGCTGGCTGCTGCTGTTTCGCTGTGGATGCGGGGCCGGCAACGCAGGCGGTTCGGAGGTGGCCCGTGGTGGGGCGAGGAGATGGCAGACGGTGGCAAGCATGGCCTGGGAAGCGGTTTCGCAACCGGCGCGGTGTCTGCTTTGCCATCGGCCGGCGCCGGCGATGCGGCAGGTGATGGCTTATCGCAGAGGCAAGCGGTAGACCTCGATCTGGACGAGCTTCATCCGGAAAACCCGCGGAAAAAGCCGACCCCCATGCCGGCAACGCCTGCCAGGCCGCGCGACTCCCGGGAGTACCCGGAATTTCTTCCCAGCCTCAGCGGGATGCCGCGGATTGTGAACGCCGAAGAACTTTTCGACGTTCAGCAGCAGGCAGACTTCTTTCTCTCGTTAGGCAATGCCGAGAAGGCCGTGGAAGTCTTGCTTCATCACATCACGGATAACGTGGAGACGAGTGCTCTGGTGTATCTGGATCTGTTTGATCTGTATCACAAGCTGGGTCGCAGGGACGATTACGACGCGCTGCGCACGGATTTCCACCGGATGTTCAATGCCCAGGTGCCTGCGTTTGACGATTACGCGATGGATTCTCACGGGCTGGAGTTCTATGTGGAGGCCGTCACGCGAATTGAATCGTTGTGGCCGACATCCAAAGTGCTGGATGTCCTTGAGGAGTCGATTTTTCGCAAGCCCGATTCGCGCGGCGAGGTCTTCAGCCTTGCGGCTTATCGCGAACTCCTGTTGCTTCATTCCGTCGCAAAGAAAATTATCGCCCGCCCGATGGAGCCGGAGGCCGCCCGGTTCAGTGAGCGAGCGAAACTCTCATCTCCGAACGAGACCAGTTCCTTGTCTCCCCCCAACTCTTTTGGCCAGACTGATATCCAGCCTTTATCTGCCCGGCTTCACGAAAGGCCGCCGCCCCTGCCCGTCGTGCTGCCCGTCTCTCATCCTGTCGCCCCTGGAGCCGCTGCCACTATCGGCAATTTCGCCGAGGCGGTGCCCGACTTGACGCAGCCGACTGTGTCGTCGCGGCTGGGGCTGGACATTGACCTGAGCCAGGAAGCGGAGGATGCGCTTGTGCCGCTGCCATTCATCGCGCCATTGGAAGAGCCGTCTGAAGCCAAGCGGGCGGGCAACCTCATCGAATTCGACCTCGATACCCCGATTCCTACTGCTCCCGTCCCACAAACCTGACCTCGCAAGCCCAACCTGCGGAGGATCGGATTTACGTCAGCGGCGTACTTGAAGTGCGCCCGGATTGACGATGTTGGTAGGCGTGCCCTTGATGAAGTTGACGACGTTGTCAAACGCCGCGCCGAAGTACAGCTCGTAGCTATCCTGCTCCACATAACCGATGTGTGGCGTGCAGATGCAGTTCTCAAGGCGGAGCAGAGCGTGCCCTTGCAAAATGGGTTCCGACTCAAATACGTCGATCGCCGCCAGGCCGGGCCGCCCGCGGTTGAGCGAGGCAATCAGGGCCTCGGGTTCTATCAGTTCGGCGCGCGAGGTATTGACCAGCAGCGAAGTGGTCTTCATTCGGGACAGATCCTCAAGCGTGACAATGCCACGGGTTTCGTCGTTCAGCCGCAGGTGCAGGCTGAGTACATCGCTTTGCTCAAAGAATTCGGCCTTGCTGTATGCAATTTCAAAGCCGTCTGCCTTGGCCCGCTCAAGAGAGGCATTGCGGCCCCAAACGACGACACGCATGCCGAAAGCCCTGCCATAGCCGGCAACAATTTGCCCGATCTTTCCATAGCTCCATACGCCCAGGGTCTTGCCCTTGAGCACAGTGCCGATACCAAAATTGGGCGGCATGGAGGCTGATTTGAGCCCGGCCTGCTGCCAGGCGCCATGCTTGAGGTGTGCCACGTAGTGGGGAATGCGGCGCATGGCGGCCATTACCAGCGCCCAGGTCAGTTCGGCCGGTGCGGTAGGTGAGCCGGTGCCTTCGGCCACTGCGATTCCGCGTTCGGTGCAGGCTGCGACGTCGACATGGCTGCCGACGCGGCCGGTCTGGACAATCAGCTTGAGTTTCGGCAGTTTTTCGATGACTTGTCGGTTGAGCTGCGTCCGCTCCCGGATAAGGACGATGACATCGGCGTCTTTGAGCCGGACGGATAGCTGGCCTATGCCTTTGACAGTGTTGGTGTAGACCTTGGCAGGGTAGGCCTCCAATTTGGCAGCGCAGTTCAGTTTTCGCACTGCGTCCTGGTAGTCGTCGAGGATCACAATATTCATGCCGATATTGTGCCTGCAAGATTTTTCTTCCTGGCCTGAAGGGCTGTCCGAAAGGGCTGATTTTGTATCGCAAGGAAACGCCGCAGCCCTGCTCAAGCCCGCACAAGGCTTGCAAGGCCCAGTTGCGGCGACTTCTCAAAGAGACGGGATCGACAACAGCCTTTTTACCGTGCCTGCAAGGCGGCTTCGCGCTGCGCCATGCGGTCAAGTTCTGCGCACACATCGGCCATGCGGCCGGAGATAACCATGCGGCCAGCGCACGCCGGGCCGACGTTGGAGTCGAACTCCCGCACCACCCGAAGGCGGCTGGGCGCCGGTTTTTTCAGGGGAAGCTTGCTGGTTCTGACGTCGGTCGCCGGTGCCGCTGCCGGCTGGTGTTGCCCGGCAGCAGTGCGGGAGGGCGATGCGAAGGGCAGCGCGAGCTGGTTGAAACGTTGAGCGGCCGCTGGCGGAGAAAACCGGCTGGAGGCACTTTGCGCAGGTACAAACCACGCCGCCAGCGCATGCACCGGCGCCAGCAGGACTGACAACATTGATGAATGCGAAAAACTGACGATTCCCATGATGAACTCCTGTATGAAAGAGGTTTTACACAGGCAGGATTTCAGCCGGCACATCTGCCGGGGAGGCCGCCGCACCAGGGTGTTGGCCATATGGCCAAACGCCCGCCACCTGATGCGCGGCCAGATTGAACTGACTACATCAGCATGGTGTTGCGAATCAAACCGACGGCCAGGCCTTCAAGCTCAAATGGTTCGCCAGGCTCGACCACAATGGTTTTGAAGTCCGGGTTTTCGGGCAGCAATTCGATCAAATGCTTGTTGCGGCGAAAGCGCTTGACGGTGACTTCGTCGCCCAGCCGGGCCACGACAATCTGCCCGTTCTTGGCTTCTTTGGCCTGTTTGACGGCGAGCAGGTCACCGTCCATGATGCCCACGTCGCGCATGCTCATGCCGCGTACCTTGAGCAGGTAATCGGGCTGGCGCTGAAACAGGCTGCTTTCAAAATAATAGGTTTGCTCGATGTGTTCCTGCGCGAGAATCGGGCTGCCAGCAGCAACCCGCCCCACCAAAGGTAGGGCGAGTTGGGCCAGGCTTTGCAACGGCAGGGAAAACTGTTTGATTCTGGATTCGTTCAAGGTGCGCAGGGTGTCGCTGCGCAGGCGTATGCCGCGTGACGTACCGCTGACAAGCTCAATGACGCCTTTGCGAGCCAGGGCTTGCAGGTGTTCTTCAGCGGCATTGGCCGAGCGAAAGCCCAACTCTGTGGCAATTTCAGCCCGCGTGGGTGGGGCGCCGGTGCGTGCAATGGCACTCTGGATCAGCTCCAGGATTTGCTGCTGACGCGCGGTGAGCTTGGGGCCTTCGGAGGAAAAATGCGGAAAATCGTCTAGCGTGCTCATAACCGTGGCTCCTTGAATGAACAGCCCTTGGCCGTTTGCGGTACGCCGTTTGGTGGTACCAGGCCATGTGGGTAGCTGTTTTAATATCCAGTACCTGTATTTTCATCCAGTTTTTAAAAGATTGCAAGCCTACTTTCTATGCACCGTCAACAAATTGTGATTCTGGGCACTGGCGGCACCATCGCCGGCCGGGCCGAAAGCATTTCGGACAACATCGGCTACACCGCAGCCCAGCTGGGCGTCGCGGAGCTGCTGGCGGCAATTCCCGCTCTGGCGCAGGCCGGCACGGTGCTGACGGAGCAAGTGGCGCAAATCGACAGCAAGGACATGAGTTTTGCCGTCTGGGCCAAGCTGGCGGCACGTGTTAGCCATTACCTGGGGCAACCCGGCGTACAGGGCATTGTCATCACCCATGGCACCGATACGCTGGAGGAAACCGCCTTCTTCCTGCAGACGCTGCTGGCCCCCGCCAAGCCCGTGGTGCTGACTTGCGCGATGCGGCCAGCCACGGCACTGGTTCCGGACGGTCCGCAAAACCTGCTCGACGCAGTGGCTGTGGCGCGACATGCGGGCGCGCACGGCGTGGTGGCGGTGTGTGCCGGCGTTATTCATGGCGCGGTGGATGTCCAGAAAGCGCACACCTACCGCCTTGATCCCTTCAGTTCGGGTGACGCCGGTCCCATTGGCTATGTGGAAGAGGGCGCTGTGAGATTGCTAAGAAATTGGCCAGAACCCCAGGCGGGATATGTGCAGAAAGCTATCAAAAATATAGCAAAGCTGGCCGGACCGGCTGACCTGCCTCGTGTTGAAATCGTCATGAACCATGCCGGCGTTAGCGGCGCTATCGTGCAGGCCCTGCGGGCGCAGGGCGTGCAAGGCCTTGTGGTGGCCGGTACGGGCAACGGAAGCCTGCACCAGGAGCTGGAGGCTGCCCTGCTTGAGGCCCAAGCCGCTGGCATCAAGGTAGTTCGCGCAAGCCGATGCCTCAATGGGCGGGTACTGCCCACGCCGGCTGACCAAATACCGGACTCAGAAGGCCTGAGTCCGGTCAAAGCCCGGGTCAAGCTGATCCTGCAGCTGCTGGCCTGATCTCTTTTTGGCTTGGCAGCGCAAGCGGGCCGGCATTCACTTTCTTTGTCTGACTTTCAACCGGATACCTCATGCAAACCCCGTACGAGCTTGGCAATCGCAACCAGACTACTACCAGGGAGGCCTGCATCCAGTTTTACCAGGCGCTGGCCCAGCGTTGTCCCACGGTGCTGCAGTTCTCGCAGATCGGTGTTTCCGACGCCGGCCTGCCCATCCACGCCGGCATCGTGAGCGCTGACGGGGTGTTTGACCGCGAGCAGATCCGGCAGGCGGGGCGCGCCGTCTTTTTCAACAACAACGGCATACACCCCGGCGAGCCCGAGGGCATAGACGCCTGCATGGCGCTGGTGCGCGACCTGTGCCTGGCGCCTGAACGACTGGCCGCGCTGGGCCGCACGGTCTACCTCTTTATTCCCGTCTACAACGTTGACGGCAGCTGCAACCGCGGTGATGCCAGCCGCGTTAACCAGGACGGTCCGGAGTCCTTCGGGTTTCGCGGCAACAGCCTCCACCTGGACCTGAACCGCGATTTCATCAAATGCGACAGCCTCAATGCGCAGCTCTTCAATCGCTTTTTCACGGCCTGGGACCCGGACGTCATGGTCGACACCCACACCTCCAATGGGGCTGATTACAGCTACACGATGACGCTGATCCACACCCAGGCCGACAAGCTGGGGGGAAAGCTGGGGGAGTTTTTGCGCGACAGCATGCTGCCTGCGATTTACCGCGGCATGGAAGAAAGCGGCTGGCCGACCTGCCCCTATGTGAACCCGGTGCACGTGAGCCCGGACCAGGGGATTGCCGACTTTCTTGAAGTGCCTCGGTTCTCCACCGGCTATGCGGCCCTCAATCACACCATCGGCTTCATGCCGGAAACCCACATGCTCAAGCCCTTTGCGGACCGCTATGAGTCGATGCGCGCGCTGCTGGATGTGACGCTGGCCTTCACGGTGGCGCACGCGCCGTCTATCCAGGCGTTGCGGCGGCAAGCCCGGCAGCCTGCGGGCGGAAGAGCCCAATGGCCCATCCGCTGGAGGCTCGACGAAACCCGCCGCTCGCGCCTGCGTTTCAAAGGCTATGCCGCGGTTTACTCGCCCAGCCTGCTGGGCAGCTACCAGCGTCTGGCTTACGACAAGGAGCAGCCCTGGGAGCGTGAAATCGATTACTTCACCCACTTCGCCGAGGAAGCGGTGGTGCGCGCCCCTGCGGCTTATGTCGTCCCGCAGGCGTGGCGCGCCGTGATTGAGCGCCTGGACTGGAATGGCGTACGCATGGAGCGCCTGGGTGAGGCCCGCAGAGTGCAGGCCCAGGTCAGCCGGATCCAGAGTGTGAAGAGCCGCCCCGGCGCCTATGAGGGCCACATGTTTCATGACGAGCTCACGGTGGAAACGAGCCTGCAGACGGTTGAACTGCAGGCCGGCGACTGGTGGGTGCCGCTGAACCAGGACAAGGCCCGTTATGCCGTCGAAACCCTGGAGCCGCAAGCGCACGACAGCTTTTTCCGCTGGGGATTTTTCAACAGCATCCTGGAAAAGAAAGAGCACTTCTCGGATTACGTCTTTGAAGATATGGCGCTGCAGCTGCTCAAGGATGAGCCGAAATTGCGAGCCCGCTTTGAGCAATGGAAGGCGAGCAATCCCGGACTGCTGTCCGACCAAAAGGAGGTGCTGGGCTTCATCTTCGAGAACTGCGCACGCTATGCCGAGCCGCAATGGCGCCGTTACCCGGTGCTCTCGGTTTTTGAGAGCCCATAAAAAAAGCCGTCGAAAGACGGCTTTTTTGTGCCTGCGGATCTTAAGCGGCCAGGGCTTCGAAGGCCCGCGCCGTGATCTGGTCGACGGTGCCCATTCCGCTGATGGCGCGGTACTTGGGTGCTGCGTCGGGCGCGACTTTGGCCCAGCTTGAGTAATAGTCCACCAGGGGGCGGGTCTGGGCGCTGTAGACCTCCAGCCGCTTGCGCACGGTTTCTTCCTTGTCGTCGTCGCGCTGGATCAGCGGCTCGCCGGTCACGTCGTCCTTGCCCTCGACCTTGGGCGGGTTGAATTTGACGTGGTAGGTGCGGCCTGAAGCGGGATGCGAGCGGCGTCCACTCATGCGTTCGATGATGGCTTCAAACGGTACGTCGATTTCCAGCACATAGTCCAGTTTGACGCCCGCCGATTTCATGGCATCGGCCTGCGGAATGGTGCGCGGAAAGCCGTCGAACAAAAAACCTTTGGCGCAGTCGGGCTGAGCGATGCGTTCCTTGACCAGATTGATGATCAGGTCGTCGCTGACCAGTGCGCCGGAGTCCATCACTTTTTTGGCTTCGATGCCCAGGGGGGTTCCGGCCTTGACGGCTGCGCGGAGCATATCGCCCGTGGAAATTTGGGGAATACCGTATTTTTGGCAGATGAAGGTCGCTTGCGTCCCCTTGCCCGCGCCAGGCGCGCCCAACAAAATCAGTCTCATGGATGTCCTCGGATTTTATGAATTCTTGAAGTCAATCCCGGGCCGGCGAGCCGATGATCCGCTGGGATTGCTTGGCAGGTGTTGAGGGCTGCCCGCACGCCCTGCAGGCCTCACACTTGTGTTTTCCCAAGGATAGCATGCACGCCCCTGACACCAACTTACAGGCGGGGCCTCTTCGGGTGGGCCGCCGCGTCAGGAAAACAGCTTGCGGGCGCGGTCCAGGTCTTCGGGCGTGTCAACACCCGGCCCGGGTGCATCGTCGGTGATGTGAACAGCGATGCGGTGGCCATGCCACAGCGCCCGGAGTTGCTCCAGGCACTCCAGTTGCTCGAGCGGGGACTGCGAGAGGCGGGGGAACTCCCGCAGAAAGCCCACCCGATAGCCATAAATGCCAACATGGCGAAGCGGCTTGGGCAGCTTGCTGCCGGCCTCCCACCAGGCTTGGCCTGCAAAGTCGCGACCTGCGGGAATAGGGGTGCGGCTGAAGTAGTGCGCAGTGTGGCGTGCGTCCAGCACGACCTTGACCACATTCGGATTGAGGAAGTCTGCCAATTGGCCGATGGAGTGGGCCGCCGTGCTCATGGCGCAGTCCGGCCGCTCGTTCAGAAGGCGAGCCACGGCGTCAATCAGTACCGGGTCAATCAGCGGCTCGTCACCCTGCACATTCACCACGATTTCGTCGTCACCGAGGCCCAGTACAGCGCAGGCTTCGGCAAGCCGGTCGCTGCCGCTCGGGTGGTCTGTTCGGGTCAGCACCGCTTCCACGCCAAAAGCGGCGCAGCTTTGGATGATTTCAGTACTGTCGGTCGCCACGACCGTGCGCAGGGCGGTGCTTTTCATGGCGCGCTGCGCCACTCGCACAACCATGGGGGCACCGCCGATGTCGGCCAGGGGCTTGTTGGGCAAACGCGTGGAGGCCATGCGTGCTGGAATGAGGACTGTAAAAGTCATGCCTTGAGGCGTCCGTCTCGGTTCTTGGTGAGATTCACAGGCCAAGTTCTTCGTCTGTCAGCGTGCGCGCTTCGCTCTCCAGCAGCACGGGCAGGCCGTCGCGCACCGGATAGGCCAGCCGGGCGCTGCGGGAGACAAGTTCTTGTTTCTCCCGGTCGTAGTCAAGCGGGCCTTTGGTCACGGGGCAGACCAGCAGTTCAAGCAGTTTGGTGTCCATGCGTCGATGGTAATGGAGAAGAAAGCCGCGGCGCCAACAGGGTATCGAAGGCGGCAAAAAAAGCAGGTTCGGGTGAAAACACCAGCGGCACGGCTAACAGCTCGAGCTGAACAGCCTTTGCCAGCGGGAAAAGCTTGACAGCGTCTTTTTCGGTGCACAGCACAGTTTGGCCTTTCAGCCCGGCCAGATCGCGGTCGCTGAATTCGTGGTGATCAGGAAGGGCCACGGCGTTTTGCAGGCTCAAGCCTCTGGCTTTCAGCATCCCGAAAAACGCTTCGGGATTGGCAATGCCCGCCATCGCCGTCACCGGCCGTCCTTGCAGGCTGGCCAGTGCCACCGGATTGCCGTTCACGCCGTAGGCTTGGTCCGCCAGGCGCCTGGTGGAAGTGAAGCCGCCGAAAGCCGGATGCTGCCCGGTATGCAGGACGAGATCGAGGCCCTGATGCCGGCGCCTGGGCCATGGCTCGCGCAAGGGACCGGCAGGTAACAGCCATCCGTTGCCGACTCCCCGGTCGTCGAAAACGGCAATCTCGATGTCGCGTTGCAGGGCGTAATGCTGAAGGCCGTCGTCGCACACCGCCACGGCAACAGAAGGATGCGCGGCAAGCAGCGCACGCAGGGCCTCGGTGCGCTGGTTTGCTACAAAAACAGGAGCGGCTGTGGCACGCTGTATAAGGGCTGGCTCGTCACCGCTCTGTGTAATGGGAGTGGCGGAGGTGACTTCAATGCAATCCGTGCCGGATCGCCCGTAGCCCCGGGATATGACGCCCACTTTCACCTGCTGTGCTTGCAGGTGTTTCACCAGTGCGATTACCAGGGGGGTCTTGCCGGCGCCGCCTGCAATCACATTGCCCACGACGACGACGGGAACTTCAAACCGCTCGGATTTGCAAAATCCGTGGCGGTACAAGGTCTTGCGCAGGCCAACCGCCAGCCCATACAGTTGTGCGAGCGGCCAGAGCAGACATGCGAGCCATCCCCGAGCGAGCCAGGCCTTCTGCAGGGTTTGTTTCACGCGATTCAAGCCGTTGGGCCGGGAAGGGAGGAAGGTGGCCGGCAGGAAGCCTGAGCCTACTTCGCTCCGGCCATCGCGGCGCTTTGGGTTGCAAACGTGATCTGCGTGAGGCCGTGGCGGCGTGCTGCCTCCATGACGGTAATGACTGCCTGGTGCGTAGCACTGGCATCGGCGCTGATGATGATGACGCTTTCTTTGCCGGCCTTTGCCGCTTCCGCCAGCGCGGTACCGAGTGCCTCAATGCTGCGGCCCTCTACCAGGGTCTTATTGACCATGTAGCGGCCGTCGCTGCTGACGGCAACGATGACTTCCTTGGGGTAGTCGCGCTGCTGCTCGGCATCGGCAATCGGCAACTTGACCTGAAGTTCGGTGAACTTGCTGTAGGTGGTGGACAGCATCAGGAAGATCAACACCACAAGCAATACGTCGATGAAGGGGATCAGGTTGATCTCCGGTTCGTCATGCGGGTGAGGGCGAAAGTTCATTTGCGCAAGCTGTTGAGGTGGCGAACAAAGCGCTCGGCCGCAAGCTCCATGGTCAGCAGGTAGCCGTCCACGCGAGCCCGGAAGTAGCGCCAGAAGATCAGTGACGGAATCGCCACCATCAGGCCGAATGCCGTGTTGTACAGGGCAATCGAAATGCCTTGCGCCAGTTGAGCCGGGTTGCCCCCCGGGCCGCCGCTGACGCCACCGCCGCCGGCCTGCGAGCCGAAAATTTCGATCATGCCGATGACCGTGCCCAAGAGGCCCAGCAAAGGTGCAGCCGAGGCGATGGTTGCCAGCGCGGCCAGGTAGCGCTCCAGTTTGTGCGCCGCCTGCCGTCCAGCCCCTTCAAGGGTAGAGCGCAGGTCGTCTTCGCTGATTCGCGGATTCGTGTTCAGGGCGCGAAAGCCGCTGGCAAGCACTTCACCGAGCAATGAATTCTGTTCGAGCTGCGCTACCACGTCGGGTGAGGGCACCGCGGCGCGGGAAACCGTGATGGCCTCGTCAAGCAACTTTGGCGGTGCGACTTTGCGGATTTTAAGGCTGGTAAAACGCTCGATAACCAGCGCCAAAGCCAAGACAGAGCAGGCAACCAAGGGCCAAATTGGCCAGCCTGCGGCTTGTATGATCGAAAACAATGCACATCTCCAAGCAGATAATTTGTGGTGGATTATGGCTTACAGAGATTGCCGCACCGCGAGTGGCGCACTTCGCGAACGAATGTTTGCAAGATTGCGTTTTGTAAGACGTAGCCCACAGAAGTTGTGGATAACTTTGTGAGCAACTGATGGTGGAGAGCCCCGCAGGCCGCACCATATCGTGCATATGACAAAACGATGAAATTTTGAGCAGAATTAAGTTATTCAAAATCAATGAGTTACACGAAGTCATCGCGCCATCCGCATGAAACCGGTGCTTTTGCCCATGCTGGACGGCGCTCTGTGGAGTACTGCCCCTGCAAAATCAAGGGGTTTAGCCGTGTTTGAGGAAACGGCTCATGCAGGAAAACCCATTCCGGGCGGGCGCGAGGGGAATATTCGTATCTGGCCTGTAGGCTCGCTGCTACGCGCAATCGCGGACAGCCTGGAGGCACGCTTTAACCCGGTAGCGGTACAAGGCGAAATCAGCAGTTTCTCCCGGGCTGCCAGTGGGCATTGCTATTTTTCCCTCAAGGACGAACAAGGACAGGTTCGCTGCGCGATGTTTCGGCGTGCAGCCGGCTTGCTGGACTTTTCACCCCGCGACGGCCAACTGGTCGAATTGCGGGGGCGCCTGGGTGTTTATGAGCCGCGTGGAGAGCTGCAGCTGGTTGTGGAATCCATGCGACAGGCGGGGCAGGGCAACCTCTTCGAGCAGTTTCTGCAGCTCAAGGCCAAGTTGGAGGCCGAGGGGCTTTTTGAGCCTGGCCGGAAAAGACCTTTACCGGCGCTGCCGCGTGCTATTGGCGTCGTCACATCTCTAGGGGCTGCCGCTTTGCATGATGTGGTGAGCGCGCTGCAGCGGCGGGTGCCGCACATTCCCGTGGTGATTTACCCGGCCACTGTGCAAGGCGGCCAGGCAGCGGGCGAGCTGCGGAGTGCATTGCTGAAGGCCTATCAAAGGCGGGAGCAGGACAAGGTGGATGTCCTGCTCCTGGTGCGCGGTGGCGGCGCCATGGAGGACCTCTGGGCCTTCAACGACGAGCAGCTCGCACGCGCCATTGTTGATGCGCCTATGCCGGTGGTCAGCGGTGTAGGTCATGAAACTGATTTCACCATTGCCGATTTTTGCGCCGACGTGCGCGCGCCTACACCGACCGCGGCGGCCGAGTTGTGCGCGCAGCCGCAAAGTGTCTGGCTCAGTGCACTGGACCTGGCTTTGTCGCGCCTGCAAAATGGTGTCGACCGGCAGATGCAATCGCACAGCCAGCGCCTGGATTGGGCGGCCGCGCGAGTCGGCAGGCCTTCTCATCTGGTGACGCGGCAGCATGCCCGCCTGGCGGGGCTGGGACAAAACCTGAACCATGCGGTGCGTTCAGCTTTACAGCAAGAACGACTCAGATTGCGAACGTTGGGCACGGATTTTCCGCGGGAAGTGGAAAGCAGCCTGCGGCGCAGCCTGCAGCGGGTTGACCGAGCGCAATTACGGCTTGAACTGCTGGACCCCAAACTCGTCTTGAAGCGCGGTTATGCGTGGCTTGCCGACTTGCACGGGGAGCCCATCACGAGTCCTGAAAAGACGCACGTGGGCCAGCCCGTGCGCGCTACCCTTGCCGGCGGCGAGGTCGATTTGACTGTGTCTGCGCGCCGCCTGATTTAGTTTTTACAATGGTCCGGACAGCATTAACAATAGTTCAACAACAGTTCATTCATCACCACGAGGAAAATCATGGAACACAAGCTCCCCCCGCTCCCTTACCCGATCGACGCACTGGCGCCGCATTACAGCCAGGAAGCCTTTGAATACCACCATGGCAAGCATCACAATGCCTACGTGGTGAACCTGAACAACCTGCAAAAAGGTACCGAATTCGAATCCATGACGCTCGAAGAGATCGTCAAGAAATCCAGTGGTGGCGTCTACAACAACGCTGCCCAGATCTGGAACCACACCTTTTTCTGGAGCTGCATGAAGCCCGCGGGCGGCGGCGAACCCGGCGGCGCGCTCGCTGCGGCGATTAACGCCAAGTTCGGCTCTTATGCCGCTTTCAAGGAAGCTTTCGTCAAGTCGGCTGTGGGCAACTTCGGCTCCGGCTGGACATGGCTGGTCAAAAAGGCCGACGGCACGGTGGACATCGTCAACACCGGCCCTGCTGGCACCCCGCTGACGACCGCGGACAAAGCCCTGCTCACGGTCGATGTCTGGGAACATGCCTATTACATCGACTACCGCAATCTGCGCCCGAAATTTGTAGAGACCTTCCTGTCCAACCTGGTCAACTGGAGTTTTGCGGAAGCCAACTTCGCCTGATTGACGCTCTGGCGCTCACAAAAAAGCCGACTCGCAGTCGGCTTTTTTATTTTGAAGTGGGCAAAAAATCAGCGCTTCGCCTCAAAGGGCGGGCCGCCGAGTTTGCTTCCTGCCTTGATGCCTTTTTTGGCGAACCAGCCTTTGTTCATTTCCAGTACGTAGCGCACTGGCTGGGTCGAACAGTGGGCGTCGGTCGTTTGCGGCTTCATGTCGGCCAGGTTCACGATGGTGCCGTCATCCGCCACAAATGCAGCCGTCAGGGGCAGCAGGGTGTTTTTCATCCAGAAACATTGCTGGGTGGGTTGCTCAAACACGAAAATCATGCCCTCTTGCTGAGGCATGTCCTTGCGGAACATCAGGCCGATTTGCCGTTGCTCGGGCGTGAATGCCACTTGCGCGTCAATCAGGTGCATGCCTGCCGTGAGCTTGACGCGTTGCAGATTCATCTGCGGGCCGTCTTGGGCCGATGCACCCAACGGAGAAATCAGGGCGCCCAGTGCCAAGGCAAAGACCGAAGAGAGCTTGCCTAAGGATACGGCGCTGAATTTTGAAAACATGAAGTCACCACGTATGAAGTTGATCCGCCAGCATAAACGACGGGCATAAAAAATGCCCGCACGCGGCGGGCATTCTGACCGAAGTCACCAGGAATTACTTCTTGGCTTCAGCTTTCTTGGCGGCAGCGGCTTCAGCCTTTGCCTTTTTTGCAGCAGCGGCTTCGGCCTTCTTGGCAGCAGCGGCTTCGGCTTTTGCCTTTTTGGCGGCAGCTTTTTCTTCCTTGGTCATCTTGGCTGGCTTGGCAGCTGGGGTAGCGGCGGGAGCAGCAGCTGGTGCGGCTGCAGCGGCAGGTGCGGAAGCAGGCTTGGCAGCAGGAGCTTGTGCATAAGCACCAACAGCGAAGAGCCCAGCGATCAAAGCAGCGAGGATTTTGTTCATTTGGAATTTCCTTATTAACGTGATTGGAAAAAATACCCCGAACTTCTCGGAGGCCCTACCGTAACGGAGCCCGTTCCCAAGCCGTTGACACAAGCTCCCAAATTCTTTTGTTTAATGGTTTTACGGCTAGAATTTAGGGGTTTTTACCTAAACTGCTACGCGGCGTACCTACCGACGCCAGAGCGCTCACCGGAGACTTCCCTACATGTACCAGCACATCAAAGTGCCTTCCCAAGGCCAGAAAATCACTGTCAACGCCGACAACTCCCTGAACGTGCCTGACGAACCTGTCATTCCGTTCATCGAAGGCGATGGCACTGGCGCTGACATCACGCCGGTCATGTTGAAGGTGGTCGATGCTGCAGTTGCCAAGGCCTACGGCGGCAAGAAAAAGATCCACTGGATGGAAGTGTTTGCCGGTGAAAAGTCCACCAAGGTCTACGGCCCCGATGTATGGCTGCCCGAAGAAACCCTGCATGCCGTGCGCGACTATGTCGTGTCGATCAAGGGCCCTCTGACCACGCCTGTGGGCGGCGGCATCCGGAGCCTGAACGTTGCGCTGCGCCAGGAGCTGGACCTTTACGTCTGCTTGCGCCCCATCCAGTATTTCAAGGGTGTTCCTTCGCCCGTGAAAGAGCCGGAAAAGACCCACATGGTCATCTTCCGTGAAAATTCGGAAGACATCTACGCCGGTATCGAGTTCGAATCCGGCAGCGACAAGGCCAAAAAACTCATCAAGTTCCTGCAGGACGAGATGGGTGTCAAGAAAATCCGCTTCCCGAACACCTCCGGTATCGGTATCAAGCCGGTTTCCAGCGAAGGCACCGAGCGCCTGGTGCGCAAGGCCATCCAATACGCTATCGACAATGACAAGCCCAGCGTGACGATCGTGCACAAGGGCAACATCATGAAGTTCACCGAGGGTGGCTTCCGTGATTGGGCATATGCCTTGGCCAAGAAGGAATTCGGCGCTGTGGAAATCGACGGCGGCCCATGGATGAAGTTCAAGAATCCGAAAACCGGCAAAGAAATCACCATCAAGGACAGCATTGCCGACGCCTTCTTGCAGCAAATCCTGCTGCGCCCCGCTGAATACAGCGTCATTGCGACCCTGAACCTGAACGGCGACTACGTGTCTGACGCGCTGGCCGCCCAGGTCGGCGGTATCGGCATCGCCCCCGGCGCCAACCTGAGCGACACGGTCGCCATGTTTGAAGCCACCCATGGCACGGCGCCCAAGTACGCAGGCAAAGACTATGTCAATCCCGGTTCCGAGATCCTCTCGGCCGAAATGATGCTGCGCCATATGGGTTGGACCAAAGCCGCCGACCTGATCATCAGCTCGATGGAAAAATCCATTGACTCCAAGAAGGTGACATATGACTTCGCGCGCCTTATGGAAGGCGCAACCCAGGTTAGCTGCTCGGGCTTTGGGCAGGTCATGATCGACCATATGTAAAGACCAAAGCGGGCCCAGCCCTCTATTTTGAAGCCGCCCGGGAGCAATCCTGAGGCGGTTTTTTCTTGTCCGCGAAAAAGGCAAAAAATCACGCTTGAATGTCGCGTTCCCGCCACCAATTTCCCTATCAAGCGCACTGGGCAATATCGGTGGCTAGAATGAATTCCATGGCAACCAAGTCTCCCAAAACCCCGAATCCTCCGGTGCAGCATCCGGTACCCGCCGTCAGGCCGGACAACGGAGGGGATTCGGTCGTGCTGGAGCGCCGGCCGCAAAAGACCAAGCCCCCGCAGATGTACCAGGTCGTCCTGCTCAATGACGACTACACCCCCATGGAGTTCGTGGTGGTGGTGATCCAGGAGTTTTTCAACAAGGACCGTGAGACCGCCACGCAGATCATGCTGAAGATTCACCTGGACGGCAAAGGGGTCTGCGGCGTTTTCTCCAAAGATGTGGCCGCCACCAAGGTTGACCAGGTCACCGAAGCCGCCCGCAAAAACGGCCATCCGCTGCAGTGTGTCAGTGAGCCCATTGAATAATCGCGAATCCGGCCAATATTCGAGCTATAAGTCAGTTAAGTTAACCCAAGCAAGCCGAAAGGAAGATCAATGATTGCCCAGGAACTAGAAGTCAGCTTGCACATGGCGTTTGTCGAGGCGCGTCAGCAGCGCCACGAGTTCATCACCGTTGAGCACCTCCTGCTTGCCTTGCTGGACAACCCCAGTGCCGCCGAAGTGCTGCGCGC
>JAJKJM010000159.1 GCA_021153985.1 Polaromonas sp. | reverse complement strand
CTGTGTGTTGAGCCAGTCCACCGCATTTGAAAATTTCAGTAATGCGCGCATTGTTTTGTCTCCGGGGTAAAGGGAATCCGCATAAAAATTCATCCGGAGTCTCCGCTTGGGCGGTGAGTCCGGATGAGTCTTTGCAGCCATGAAATTCTATAAAGAACTATAGAAGGCAAGCTGACAGCATTTTGACGGTAGGCCCCCGGAAACATAGGGGTAAACGCGTGGTTCGCCTCGATTTCGCACGCTTTTCACGCTGAACACGCTGAAGGCGTGCGGCTCGCCCTTGGCCTGCGCCGGCCTGTGGCTTTCGGCCGCGAATTGTTCGTGGGCTGCCTAGCGAACGGCCATGCCCGTGCCGGCGGCGGCTTCACCGATCACTGCCGCCTCGGCAAAGCCCTGGGCCCGGAAAATCGCCAGCACTTCGGCCGCACTGTCCGCGCTGCAGGACACCAGCAGGCCGCCGGAGGTTTGCGGATCGCTGAGCAAGGCCTTGTCCACCTCGCCGAAGCCGGCCGGCAAGCTCACCTCATTGCCGTAGCTTGCCCAGTTGCGGCCGGATGCACCGGTGACGCAGCCTTGCGCCGCGAGTTCGCGCGCCCCCTGGATGATGGGAACACGTGCCCAATCGATGCGGACCTGAAGGCCTGCGCCGCGCGCCAATTCAAGGCCATGGCCCGCCAGGCCGAATCCGGTGATGTCGGTCAGCGCGTGCACGCCTTCCATGCGCGCCAGTTCGATGCCCGGTTTGTTGAGCTGCGTGGTCAGGGCGACCATGCGGGCGTAGCCGTCGGCATTGAGCTGTTCTTTTTTCAGGGCTGCCGACAGGATGCCCACGCCCAGCGGCTTGCCCAGGACCAGCACATCACCGGCCCGCGCCCCTGAATTTTTCTTCACGCGCGAAGGGTGTACCAGGCCCATCACGACCAGGCCGTAAATCGGCTCGACAGAATCAATGGTGTGGCCGCCCGCGATCGGAATGCCCGCATCGCGGCACACGTCTTGCCCGCCGCGCAGGATGGCGCCTATGGTCTCCAGCGGCAGCACGTTGATGGGCATGCCCACCAGGCCCAGCGCCATGATGGGCGTGCCGCCCATGGCGTACACGTCGCTGATCGCGTTGGTCGCGGCGATGCGGCCGAAGTCGTAAGGGTCGTCCACGATGGGCATGAAAAAATCGGTGGTGGCGATCAGCGCCTGCTCGTCGTTGAGCTGGTACACGGCTGCGTCATCTGCCGTCTCAATGCCCACCAATAATTGCGGCGGAATGTTCAGGCCGGGCAGGTTGCCGGAATTTTTCAGGATGTCGCTGAGCACGCCCGGGGCGATCTTGCAGCCGCAGCCGCCGCCGTGGGACAGGCTGGTAAGCCGGGGAGGTGTTTGAAAGGGTGTTGCGGAAGTAGTCATGGGGTTTGCCCGGCGCCTGTGCCCGTGCGGTTATTTACGGCTGGTTTCCGCGTCTCTGTCTGCCTTGAGTTCACCCTTGGCCGCGTCATACACAAACAGCCGCCGGGCCAGCCGGGGCTGGTAGTTGAGCATGTCGATCAGAAAACTCAAAGCGCCCAGGTTGTTGCCCAGCTGGTCAAACATGCCGGCCACGCGCGCCTGCTGCTCGTCAATGTTCTGCTCGATCATCTTCTGCACAAGCTCGCGCATATGCATCACTGCCAGGGCGGCCTGGTCCAGCTCGAGTATGGACAGCACGCCCTGCATGCGTGCCAGCTGGCCGGGCACCACCGCCAGGATCTTCCTGTCGTCGGGAGCGCGGAAAAACCCGTCCAGCGACCGTTCCAGGTCAGCCAGGGACACGCGCAATTCGTCCACCACACTGACCATGGTCTGCTTGTCATTGACGCTTTGGTACAGCTGCTCCATCCATGGTTCGAGCGGCTGGGGCTGCCCGCCGGCCTGGGCGCTTTCGAGCCGCTCCGCCAGCCTGGCCGTACGTGTCCACAAGGTCGGGTCGTTGGGGTCGAAATCGTCGAACACGGCCTCCAGGTAGAGCACGGCCGCGGCGACTTCCAGCGCCAGTTCGGGCGAGGGCGCCTTGCCGGAGGCGACGGTCGTGTCGATGACCCGTCCCATTGCGCGTGCCATCGGCTCGCTCGGCGGATGAAGTTTGACGAGCGAATCCGATACCAGGCTGAACTGGTCTTTGAGCGACTTGAACTTGGCCAGATCTCCGGCGGTAGCGAATGACCAGCTCTCCCTGGCCGCTGCAATCCGCTTGCGGGCCTGCGCAATCAGCGCCGGCGCGAAGCGGCCGAACTGGACCGACTCGTAGTCAACAGGCTTGACCCGTGTCAGGCCGTAGGCGGCCCGCACCGCAGACAACACCGGAGCGTCGGCGCTACGCAGCAGCTTCGCCTGCGAACACATGAACAGCAGGTCCTGGGCAAGCCGGGCCGACGCTTCCGTGCCGCGCACCAGCCAGACGTATTGCAAAAGGATGCGCAGGGTAGCGCGTTTGACATACAGGTCGACCTTCAAAAGGCCGTGGGCGAGCGCTTCAAAAAAGCCTGCGGCTATTTTCCAGAAGGCCCGGGGTTCGACATCTGCCTGGGCGGCAGCGAAGCCGAGGCAGACATCACTGAGGCTGCGCGCTGTTTCAGGCGCAGCCGTGCGGATCAGGTTGAGCATGAGGCGGTCGAGCAACTGCCTTGCCTCATCGCCGTAGGGCCGGGCGTCTACCGTCAAGGTGATTGACGGTTCTATCCAGCGCCATTCAAAAGCCCACAGGTCGGCCGGATGGATGCGGTCGGCGCCGACCAGGCTCTGGATGTCGCGGTACTGCGGAAAAAACGACACGGCCGATACGGGTTTGCCGGCCAGCACTTCTTCAAGGTAGTGGGTCAGGGAAAATCCCGCCAGCTCGATTTTGGAGGCGGCCTCCTGGGTGCACAGGGCCGGTGTCTGAATGAACTTCTGCACCGCCGACTCCATGGCGCGCAGCAACAGTGCAGGGGCGTTCATGCCGACCATTTCAAGCGCGCCCAGCGACTGGTGCAACTGCTGGCGCGCGGTGCGCAGCTGGCTCGCATCCAATGCCGCAAGGTCCGAATTGCTGACGCCTTCGGCTTCGCGCACAAAACGCCGCAGCGCCTTGGATGCGCCCTCCAGCGAATTTCTCAGCTCGTCCAGCACCCAGGCCAGAGGCCCCAGGTCAAGCAGCGTCAGGTCCAGTTCTGCGGGGGAGGAGTCCAGGTCATGTGCTTGCATAGAAGTCGGCGTGTACGTGAATGTAGAGACAGGGAGCCGTTCTGGGGCGGGGGACGGGTCAGGCCCGAGTCTAGCCTCGTCTCCGGCGAATCCAAAGCAATTGGCCGAAACGGATTGAAAAGGATTGAAAAGGATTCAAAAGGATTCAAAAGGATTAAAAAAGGCTTTTTTGAGGCGGGGAACAGGCCTGTCCCCCGGTGCTCCTTGGCGGCAAGGTGCATCCCTCTGCTATTCTGGTTCTGCGATGCGCCGGGCGCCTCCACTGCGCCGCATTCCGCATTCCGCACCGCCCCTACCGGAACCCGCTTTGGCTTCATACGATCATCCCGATTCCACGCCCCGCCCCTTGCCGGCCTCAGGCGCTGCCATGATCGATTCGCCCCTGGTGCGCAGCGCGGGCCCCGATGTGCTGTCGCTCGCGCTGATGGATGCCCGCAATCACAGCCTGCATCTTTTTGCCCAGTTCCAGCGCGCCCTGGAAGATTCCGCCCCCAAAATCTTCCAACACCCCCACGTCAACCCGCCCTTGTGGGAACTGGGCCATGTGGCCTGGTTCCAGGAGTGGTGGATTGGACGCAACACGCAGCGCGCGCTGGGCACGCGCTGCTCGCCCGAGCCCACCCGGCTTGCCTCCATCGAGCCCCAGGCTGACCGCTGGTGGAACCCCGGGCTCACGCCGCAAGCAGGCCGCTGGTCGCTGGACCTGCCCGACATGGCGGCCTGCCGCGCCTATCTGCTCCATACGCTTGAAAGCACGCTCGACCTGCTCGATAAGGCGGGTGCTTCGTCTGACGACGCCCTGTATTTTTACCGTCTCAGTCTTTTCCATGAAGACATGCGCGGCGAAGCCATGGCTTGCGCCGCACAAGTGCTGGGCGTTGGCCTGGACGAGCCCTTGCAGGCCGCTTTGGCACCTCGGCCCATGGCTGTGCGTGAGCCGCTGCTGGTTCCTTCCACGGTATGGACGATGGGCAGCGAGGGCGCCGGTTTTGCCTTCGATAACGAAAAGCCGGCGCATGCGGTCAGCGTGCCCGAGTTCGAAATCGACGCCCAGCCCGTCAGCTGGGCGCAGTACGTGGAATTTGTGGGCGACGGCGGCTATGACAGCGAAGAGCTCTGGCATCCCGACGGCTGGCGCTGGCTGCAAGGCCAGGCCGCGGCCGAGGGCAGGCGCGGGCCGCGCTATGTCGACCAGATCGGCATTTCCAGCGGCGCGGTGATACAGAACCGCTTCGGTGTGCCGCGCCGCATGCAAGCCAGCCAGCCGGCCATGCATGTCAGCTGGTGGGAGGCCGACGCCTGGTGCCGCTGGGCCGGCCGCCGCCTTCCCGCTGAGGTGGAATGGGAACTGGCGGCCCACACGGCTGCGCGCCGCGGTTTTCACTGGGGTGATGTGTGGGAGTGGATGGGCACCACCTTCCGGCCCTATCCGGGTTTTGCACCGGATCCGTGGCAGGACTATTCGCAGGCCTCGTTTGGCACGCACAAGGTGCTTCGCGGCGCCTCGTTCGCGACGCGTGCACGCATGAAAACGCCAAAGCACCGCAGCTTCCAGTTGCCGGAGCGGGACGATGGGTTTTGCGGGTTCCGCTCCTGCGCGCTATAAAAAGCGTAGCGCAAAGTCCATGCACTGTCTGGTCTAGGGCGTGTTTTTACCTGGTTTTTCTTTGCGGTAGGTCCACCAGGGCAGGGTGGCGCGCAGGGACAGCACCTTGCCGCTTTGCGCCACGTTCCCGCTGTAGCCGGGCAAACCTTCCAGCGTGGTTTGCCAGTCACGGCTTTGCAATTCCTTGAGCAGCGCCTGCACCTGCGGCGTCGGCAGCTCGGACTTCAGGCACACCAGGTGGTAGCGCTCCTGGGCCAGGGGAATGAAGCCCAGGCCTTTTTCGCGCGCCGCTGATTCAATGCCCAGACCCACATCTGCGGCGCCTCCGGCAATCGCCTGCGCCACCGCCGTATGCGAGGGCTCCTGGCTTTCGTAACCCTGAATGCCGGAGGCAGCGATGCCGGCCCCGGCCATCAGTTCGTCGAGCAACACACGCGTGCCCGTGCCCTCGGCGCGGTTCACGTAGCGCACGCCGGGCTTGGCAAGATCGGCAATGCCGCCAATGCTCAACGGATTGTTTTTGGCGATGATCAGGCCCTGCGTGCGATGGGCGAAACCGATCAGCTTGTGCAGCCCGGGCTTGAGCAGGTTGCGATACGTCTGTGCGGTCACGGAATGGCTGTCGGGCTGGTCCAACGTGTGAAAGCCGGCCATCATGCAACGCCCCGCGTTCAGGGCTGCGATGGCGTCGACGCTGCCCATGAAGCGGATGTCCAGGTGCAGCCCGCGCGGGCTGGCCTGCTCGCGCAGGGCCGAGAGCGCCGCGTCATGGCTGGCGTACAGCGTGAGCACATGGGCATCGTCGTCAAAGGCGGTTGAAAAAGCCCGTTCGATGTCGCCGCGCAGGGCCTCGATTTGCGGCGCCAGCCGTGCCTGGGCCTGGCGTTCCGCCCAGAGCAGCTTCTCGCCGAATTCGGTGAGCCGTGCGCGCTGGCCTTTGTCCCAGACGATGAGCGTGCGCCCCAGCGTTTGCTCCCAGTCCTTCAATGACCCCCACACGTGCCGGTACGAGAGGTCGAGCGCCTTGGCGGCTTTGGAGATGGAGCCCTGTTCGCGCACCGCATGGAGCATGTCCATCAGTGGGTTGCGTATCAGGGCGTTTTTGCCGCGCTGCGGCGCGAGCAGGTAAGAGAGTTCGACTTTGTGCATGGCAAACGGTAAGTGCACAGATTATGAGTGCATCGGTCGACGGCGGCGGGCGAAGGGCGGGTGTACCGCAGAGGGATTCACCAGCCTATGCAAGTGAATTCATAGCGATGAATCCTGATGCAAATCAAGGACTTGAGGCCATAAGCTTGGTAGGCTCGCAGATCTCACATGAACACCTTCTCAGACAGCGCCGCCACGGCCCTTGAACTCATCACCTCGTTGGATCCCATGCTGGCCGGCATCGTCGCCCGGTCGCTGGCCGTGAGCGCCTCGGCCTGCCTCATCGCCTGCAGCGGCGGCCTGCTGCTCGGTGCGTGGCTGGGTGTGTCGCGCTTTCGGGGCCGCGGCGCGGTGCTGGCCGTGCTCAACACGGCGCTGGCCCTGCCGTCCGTGGTGGTCGGCCTGGTGGTCTACCTGCTGCTGTCGCGCACCGGGCCTCTGGGGTTTCTGGGCTGGCTGTTTTCCTTCAAGGCCATGGTGCTGGCGCAAGCCGTGCTGGTGCTGCCAGTGGTCACGGCGCTGGTGCGCCAGGCGATCGAAGATGCCGACCGTTCGCATGGCGAGCAGTTCCAGTCGCTGGGCGCAGGCCGCTTTGTGCGCGGCCTGATCCTTCTGTGGGACGAGCGTTATGCCTTGCTGACGGTGCTGATTGCCGCTTTTGGCCGGGCCATTTCAGAGGTCGGCGCGGTGATGGTGGTGGGCGGCAACATCGACGGCTTCACGCGCGTGATGACCACCTCCATCGCGCTGGAAACCAGCAAAGGTGATTTGCCGCTGGCGCTCGCCCTGGGCATCGTGCTGCTGGGCGTGGTCTTGCTGCTGAACATCCTGATCGCCCTGGTGCGCCGCTGGCGCGAGCGGTTTGACGACCGCGTTCCCGACATCGCTGCCGGCATGGCCACGCGGGGAGGGCAGGCATGACGCAAGTCTTCAATCTGCAGTCCATCAGCGTGCAGTTCGGCCAGGTGCATGCGCTGAGCGATTGTTCTTTGCGCATCAAGGCCGGCGAAAGGCTGGCGCTGGTGGGCTCCAACGGCAGCGGCAAAAGCACGCTGCTGCGCACCCTGAACGGCCTGGTACGGCCGGTGTCCGGCAGCTTCCAGCGTGACATTGAGGCGCGGCAGGCCATGCTGTTCCAGCGGCCCTACATGCTGCGCACCAGTGTGCTCAACAACGTGGCCCTGGGCTTGTGGCTAGCAGGCGTGCGCTGGCCGGATGCCAAGGCCAACGCGCGGGCTGCACTCGAGCGCGTGGGCCTCGAAGGCCTGGCCACGCGCAATGCCAAGGCCTTGTCCGGCGGCCAGCAGCAGCGGGTGGCGCTGGCGAGGGCCTGGGCGCTCAGGCCACAGGTGCTGCTGCTTGATGAACCCACCGCGAGCCTGGACCCCTCTGCCAAGCGCGAAGTCGAGCGCCTCATGGCCGAGTTTGCGGACGCCGGCATGACGCTGATCTTCAGCAGCCACAACCTCGGCCAGGTCAAGCGCCTGGCCGGCCGCGTGATTTACCTGGAGCAGGGCCGGCTGCTGGCCGACATGCCGACAGCGGAGTTTTTTAACGGCCCCATTCCCGCGGCGGCCGAGGCATTTTTAAAAGGAGAGATTGCATGAACAAGCTGAACGGATTGCGCACAATGTCCAAAACTTTAAAGTCAATCAGGGCCCTAGCTCTTATCCCGATTGCACTATGTGCTACCTTTTCGATAGCGCAGACGAACGCTATCGTGATGGCGTCGACCACCTCGACCGAGCAGTCCGGGTTATTTACCTACCTGCTGCCCGAGTTTAAAAAGGCGTCCGGCATCGACATCAAGGTCGTGGCGGTCGGCACCGGCCAGGCCATCGACATGGGCCGCCGGGGCGACGCCGACGTGCTGTTTGTGCACGACCAGGTGGCTGAAGAAAAAGTCGTGGCCGAAGGTTTCGCCATCAAACGCTTTCCCGTCATGTACAACGACTTTGTGCTCATCGGCCCGGCGGCCGACCCGGCCAAAGCCAAAGGCAAGGACATCGTCGAGGCCCTGAAAAAACTCAACGCGGCCAATGCCAATTTTGTCTCGCGCGGCGACAAGAGCGGCACGCACGCCGCCGAGCTTCGCTACTGGAAAGCCGCGGGCATTGAAACGCCCGGCGACAAACCCGCATTTGCCAACTACAAGGCCTGCGGCTGCGGCATGGGCCCGGCCCTCAACATCGCTGCCAGCAGCGGTGGCTACGTGCTGGCCGACCGCGGCACCTGGCTGTCGTTCAAGAACCGCGGCGACCTGGCTGTGCTGGTTGAAGGTGACACCAGGCTCTTTAACCAGTACGGCGTGATGGTGGTGAACCCCGCCAAGCACCCGCAGACCAAGGTGGTGGAAGCGCAGAAGTTTGTGGACTGGGTGACTTCGCCGGCAGGCCAGAACGTGATCGCCGGCTACAAGATCAACGGCGAGCAGCTGTTCTTCCCAAATGCTAAATGAGTTCCCCCTGCCCAGGCTCACTGCGTGTAGCCTGTCCTCCCCTCAAGGGGACGACGCCTGCGGTCTGGCAAAGCCAGTCCCGCGGCGTCTGCTGGCATGGGTTGCCGTTGCGGTCCTTTTTTCAGGAGGCTTGAATATGGCGCATGCCCAGTCGCCCCTTGCGCCTTCCTCAGGCGAGCCGCTGCGCGTTTATGCGGCGGGCAGCTTGCGCGAGGCACTCACCGAAGCTGCCCGCGCGTATGAAGCGCGCACCGGTGTGAAAACCCAGCTGACCTTCGGCGCCTCCGGCCTGCTGCGAGAGCGCATTGAAAAAGGCGAACCGGCGCAGGTGTTCGCCTCGGCCGATACACAGCATCCGCAGCGCCTCTATGCTGCTGTGGGCAGTGCATGGGTACAACCCACGATGTTTGTGCGCAACCAATTGTGCGCGCTGGCCGTGCCGCAGCTCAATGCCGACTCCGGCAAGCTGCTCGACCTGATGCTGGACCCGGCCGTCAAGCTCGGCACCTCCACGCCCAAGGCAGATCCGTCAGGCGACTATGCCTGGGAAGTGTTCCGCAAGGCCGAGGCGCTCAGGCCGGGCGCTTATGCGGCGCTCGACGCCAGGGCGCTCAAACTCACCGGTTCGCCTGAAGCGCCACAGCCGCCGGCCGGCAGGGGCGCGTATGAGTGGCTGATCAGCGAAGGGCGTGCTGATCTGTTTCTGACCTACTGCACCAATGCCGTGGCAGTTCGGAAAGAATTGCCGCGGATGAATGTGGTGCAGATGCCGGCTGCGTTGCAGGTGAGTGCGGCTTATGGTTTGACTGCTAGAAGTGGCGACGCTGCTGCGGCGCAGTTTGCTGCTTATCTGCTGACGCCAGAAGCGCAGGATGTGTTTCGGCGTTTTGGTTTCGGTGCGCCTTGAGGTGATGGGCCAAAAAACCGTGTACTTATAATCACCCCGTGTCCCACAACTCATCAACCCGACTGTCCGTCTGGACCCGCCTAGCCACCTGGCTGAGCTTCCTCGCCGTGGCAGCAGCGTTGTGGGCGCCGGTGTCCATGCTGGCGCAGGATGTGCGCACCGGCAAACTGGGCGGCATTTGCAGCGTCAACACGTTTGATGTCTCTTCAGCCGACAGCGGTGCCCCGGCCGACGGCGATGCCGCGCAGTCGGGCATGCGCTGCGACCTGTGCGGCTCCCTCGCGTTGGTGCTGCCGTCGCTGCCTCAGGCGGCGGTTGCCAGCTTCGTTGGCAACGAGGTAGTTGCCGCCGACTTCCCCGCGGCCACCAGCGCCGCCATACCCGGGCTGCCTTTCAGCCGCGGGCCTCCCGCACTTTGAACTGAACCGCCTCTGGCCTGACGCCCGAGGCACTCCCGCGTGCGAGCCCCTGCGGCTGGTGCGCCTGTCCGTTCAATTCATCGTGTGAGTTTTCATGAAACATTTCCGCGCACCTGCTGCGCTGGCCTTGCATGGCGCCGCCGCGCTCGCGTGGCCTGTGGCGGCGTTTGCACAGCCCGCGCCTGTTGACGCACCCGCCAAATCCCTGGGCGTGGTCACCGTCAACAGCGGCCAGCCGACCTCCTTGCCCACGCAGATTCCGACGACCATCGAAGGCATCAGCCGCGAGCAGATCGAGCAGACCATCAACGCCACCGACAGCGAAGATGCGCTCAAGTACTTCCCCAGCCTGCTGGTGCGCAAGCGCTACATCGGCGACTACAACCACGCCATCCTTTCCAGCCGCGCATCAGGCACCGGCAACAGCGCGCGCTCGGCGGTGTATGCCGAAGGCATTTTGCTGTCCAACTACCTGGGCAACGGCATTGCCAACGGCACCAACTATGCGCCGCGCTGGGGCCTGGTCACGCCTGAAGAAATCGAGCGGGT
Source organism: Polaromonas sp. (assembly GCA_021153985.1). Classification (GTDB taxonomy): domain Bacteria; phylum Pseudomonadota; class Gammaproteobacteria; order Burkholderiales; family Burkholderiaceae_C; genus Polaromonas. Next base: position 5,823 of record JAJKJM010000159.1, on the reverse strand, counting down.
TGATGTGCTCTACGGCCCGTTCTCGGCGGCCTACCCGGGCAACTCCGTGGGCGCGGTGGTGGATTACGTCACGCGCATGCCCAACAGATTCGAGGCGCATGCCAAGCTCAGCGGCTTCACGCAGGACTTCAAGCTCTACGGCACCAACAGCAGCTTCAGCGGCAGCCAGGCCAGCGCCTCGCTGGGCAACCGCAGCGGCGACTGGTCATGGTTCATCAATGCCAACCGCACCCAAAGCGCGGGCCAGCCGCTGACCTTTGCGACACGCACGTTCAGCGCTACGGCGCCCGCAGCCGGCGCGACCGTAGTGACCGGCGCTGTGCCGGGGCTCAACACCCGCAACGTGCCGTGGCTGCTGCTGGGCGGCGCCACGCAGTACGAGACGGAGCAGGAACACCTCAAGCTCAAGGTGGCCTACGATTTTTCGTCCACCGTGCGCGCGAGCTACACGCTCGGCTACTGGAAGAACACATCCGAAAACCGATCAGAGAGCTACCTGCGCAACGCAGCGGGCACGCCGGTGTACAGCGGGAATGTGAGCATTGACGGCCGGGGCTACACGCTGGCCGCCAGCGATTTCGGCGTGAGCAACGAGGCGCTGACCCACGTGATGCACGGCCTGTCCGTCAAATCCAACACGCAGGGTGTGTGGGACTGGGAGGTGGCGGGCAGTTTGTATGACTACCAGAAGGACCAGATCCGTGCCGCCACCACGGCGCAGCCGGGCGCGCTGAACGGCGGCGCCGGCACCCTGCAAGACCAGGACGGCACCGGCTGGAACACGCTGGCCCTCAAAGGCATCTGGCGGCCCGAAGGCATCAAGGGCGCGCACATTGTCGATTTCGGTTTTCAGCAAGACAGCTACAAACTGCGCATCCTCAAGTCCAACGCCGCCAACTGGCTGACCAGTGGGGCTGGCACTGTGGTGAACGACGTGGGAGGCAAGACGCGTCTGCGCAGCCTGTATGCGCAAGACGCCTGGGCCTTTGCGCCGAAGTGGAAAACCGTGCTGGGCGCGCGCCTGGAAAACTGGACGGCCTCCAGTGGCTTTACCAGCTTTGGCCCGGGCAACATTGCCAATACTGGTTACGCCGCACGCAGCGAAAACGCCGTGTCGCCCAAAGCTGCGCTGTCGTATCAGTGGTCGGCCGATACCGTGCTGAAGGCCTCCACCGGGCGCGCGGTGCGTTTCCCGACGGTGGGCGAGCTGTATGGCGCGACGGCAACCGTCAACTCGCAGTACATCAACGACCCGAACCTGCGGCCCGAGAAATCCTGGACCACTGAATTAACAGCCGAAAAGGACCTGGGCAACGGCCTGCTGCGCGTGACCTTCTTTACCGAGAACGTACGCGACTCGCTGTATTCGCAAACCACGTTCGATCCCGTGGCCAATGCCAACATCAGCCGCGTGCAGAACGTCGGGCGCGTCAAAACCAATGGCGTGGAAGTCGCTTTCAGCGGCACTGACGTGCTCAAAAAAGGCCTGGACCTGAGCGGCAGCGTGACGTACGCTGATTCACGCATCAAGGAGAACGGCGGCTTTGTGGTGGTGGCCGGTGATACCGTGGGCAAATACCAGCCGCGTGTGCCGGTATGGCGCGCTACGGCTGTAGCCAGCTATCGCTTCGACCAGGCATGGACAGCCACCGTGGGCGCGCGCTACAGCGGCAAGCAGTTCTCAAGCCTGGACAACAGCGACGTGAACGGTTTTGCCTACCAGGGCACCAGCAAGTACTTCACCACCGATGTGCGGGTGCGCTATCAGGTGAACAAGCAGTGGAGCGCGGCGGTCGGCATCGACAACCTCAACAACTACCAGTACTGGAATTTCCACCCTTATCCGCAGCGGACCTTTATGGCTGAACTGAACTTCAGTCTTTGATGTCGCGCTTCTTTTCCATTTTTTACAGTCACCAAGGATCCATCATGAAAACCCTGAATGCTATTAAATTCATAGCTGCTAGTACATATCTTTATTTGGCTGGAGCCCTATTTCTTGCTGCATCTCTACCGGCCGCGGCACACGTCACGCTGGAATACCAAGTCGCCAATGCAGGCAGCTATTACAAGGGCACGTTCAAGGTCGGGCACGGTTGCGGCAACTCACCCGTCAATCAAATCGTGGTGACGATTCCCGCAGGCGTGCAGGGTGCCAAACCCATGCCCAAAGCCGGCTGGACGCTGGAAGTGACGCGTGAAAAGCTGGCCCAGCCTCGGCAGGACTACGGCAAAGCCATCACCGAAGAGGTGTCGCGCATCAGCTGGACGGCCAAGACCCCGGCCGACTATTTGCAGAACGACTGGTATGACGAGTTCGTGCTGCAGGCCAAGCTGCCCGCGCAGGCCGGCATGCTGTATTGGCCGGTGTTGCAGGTGTGCGAGGAAGGCAAGGCCGATTGGTCGGAAGTGCCCAAAGCAGGCCAAAAACTGTCAGACCTGAAAAGCCCCGCTGCCGCGCTGGAGCTGATGCCCGCGGGCGGTGGCGGTGAGCACAATCACTGATCAGGCTGATCCGGCTGCTTTTTAGCTTCAAATTTCAATTCACCGCTTCAAGGAGCAATTCCACATGACATCCGCAAAATTCTCAAAAACCGTATTGGCGTTTTCGCTGGCACTGGGCAGCATGGCGGCCCTGGCGCAGACGGCCGCCGTCAAGGTCGACGGCGCCTGGGCGCGTGCCACTGTGCAGGGGCAAAGGGGCACGGGTGCTTTCATGAGCCTCACGGCCAAAGACGCGACCCAGCTGGTCGGTGTATCCACGCCGGTGGCGGGCGTGGCCGAAGTGCATGAAATGAAGATGGAAGGCGACGTGATGAAAATGCGTGCCTTGCCATTGCTTGACTTGCCCGCAGGCAAAAAAGTGGACCTCAAGCCGGGCGGTTATCACATCATGCTGATGGACCTGAAAGCGCCGCTGGCCAAGGACAGCACGGTGCCCGTGACGCTGCTGTTCAAAGACGCCAAGGGCGTGGAAAGCAAGCTGGAGCTGAAGCTGCCGGTGGCAACCACGGCGCCGGGTGCGGCCGGGGCCGCGGCTGAGCACAAGCACTGATCTTCACCGGCACCGCCTTATCCGCCTTTGCCCGGGCCCAGCCGCCGGTACACCGTGGCGCGGCTGACGCCCAGCGCTTTGGCCGCCTGCAGCACATTGCCCCGGGCATCGTCCACCGCTTTGCGGATCAGCGCGGTCTCCAGCTCCCGCAAAGGCCGGCTCGGTGCGTCTGATGGCGGCAACTGCAGCGGCGCGGGCTGGCTGCTTCGGCCCGGCAGTTGCGGCAGCGCATGCAGGCGCAGGCCGGTCCACAGAGGCGTTTCCACAATGCCGCCTTGCGGGCTGTCCTGCCGGCGGGCCGCGTCAAACAGCATTTCAAATGGCATGGCAAACAGGTCGTTGCAATGCAGGGCTGCGCCGGCCACGCCAGCGGTGTGGCCCAGTTGCGAAACCATCTGCCGCGCCGCCGGGTTGGCGCCCGTGACACAGCCGTCGGCATCCACGCACACCAGCCCGTCGCCGTCGTCGCCCAGTGTGCGGCCCGGCCAGTTCAGCCGGATGAGGAGGGCGTGCGGCTGCCCCAGCATGAGCGCGTTCTCGATGCTGCGCGCCGACTGGGTCACCAGGTGTTTAAGCTCCGGCCGCTCGGCCACTTCAATGCCCGTGAGGTCCAGCATGCCGACGCAGCGCCCGTCGGGGCCGAACAGCGGCGCGCCCGCGCAGCTGTAAGCCGACGTGGCGTCAAAAAAGTGTTCACCCCGGTGCAGCCAGACGGGCTGCAGCTCCGTCAGCGCCGCGCCGATGGCGGTGGTGCCCACCTGCTGCTCCGAGAGATCGGCGCCGATACGTGTGATCAGGTCGGCGCGGCGGTCGCGCCGGTCTATCGGCCCGTTCACGTCGACCACCACACCGGCCTGGTTGGTCAGGATGGCGAAGTAGTGGGTGTCGGCGATGGTGCGGCCCAGCTTCTCCAGTACCGGCCTGGCGGCGCGTACCAGCTGGTGGTTGGCCTCCAGCGTGCGGCGCAGCGCGGCGGCCGGAACGATATCGAAAGAAGGCGCCCGCTCGGGCCGCTGGCCGCCGGCCAGGCAGCGCCGCCAGGAGCGCTCTATCCAGCCTTCAACCGCCGGGGACGACCCGCCCGGCGCGTGCTCACCATAAAGAACCGCTTGCCGCGCGCGGCCTATGTTCGCCAGCCGGTCCTGCCCGCCGGTTGAGAGAGCCGGATACGCCGATGTCATGGGGGTTGTCATGGAGGCCATGGCGCATTGTGGCCAATTCAGCCCGTTTGCGGGTGACGAATGCTTTGCTTGACTGCGCCGCTGCGGCAAGCAGCGGGCGCCGGGCGGAAAAATTGATAAGAAAAGTGCCTGCAGCCCAGATTCAGCGTGGGTAGCTAGCTATAAAAAACATAGCAATCTTCAAGCCGGCCACCGTCATCAGCAGCGAACCCATCACATGCACCAGGGCCGTGAGCGCGGCCAGGCCGTAGCGCTCATCCATCAAAAAGATGACCACCTCGGCCGAAAACGAGGAAAAGGTCGTCAGCCCGCCCAGGAAACCCGTCACCAGCGCCAGGCGCCAGACCGGGTCCAGGTTGGGCATGGCCTCGAAGGCGGCGATGCAGACGCCGATCAGGAAGCCGCCGACCAGGTTGGCCGCCAGCGTGCCCCAGGGGATCAGCCCGCCCGGTGTCAGCCACAAGCTGAGGCTCCAGCGGGCCAGCGCACCCAGTGAGGCACCGATGGAAATCGCAATGACAGGCAGCATGGTGGGGTGGTTGGGAATGGGTTGTTGCGGGCTTTGACGGGACAATACGCTCATGACTTTAACCGCAGCGCCTCTTTACCGCGAATCTGCAGGCGGGCCCCCCGGCTTCCTGGGCGTGGTGATGCTGGACACACGCTTTCCGCGGCTGCCCGGCGATATCGGCCACCCTGATGCCTTTGGCGTGCCGGTGCGCCAGCGGGTAGTGCCGGGCGCCGGGCCCGGCAAGATCGTGCAGACGGCCGCAGGCCTGCGCGCCGCCGGGGTCGGGCCGGCCTTTGTGCAGGCGGTGAAAGCGCTGGCCGACGAAGGCGCGCTCGCCATCACTACCAGCTGCGGCTTTCTGGTGTTGCTGCAGGATGAACTGCAGGCGGCGACGGTGGTGCCTGTGGTCACCTCCAGCCTGCTGCTGCTGCCTGGGCTGCTGGCGCATCAGCGCAAGGTCGGTGTGTTGACTATCAGTTCCGCCGCACTGGGCCCGGACCACCTGCTGGCCGCGGGCGTGCCGCAAGAGCGTTTGCAAGACGTACTGGTTCAGGGCGTAGACCCGGCAGGTGAATTTGCCGCGGCGATTCTGGGCAACCGCGAAACGATGGACGTCGAGAAAGCCCGCAGTGACGTGGTGGCGGCAGCGCTGGCGTTAAAGCAGCGAGAGCCTTCACTGCGGGAGGTGGTGCTGGAATGCACCAACCTGCCGCCCTACAGGCAGGCTGTCGAAGCGGCCACGGGGCTCAAGACCTGGGCGTTAACCGACGACGCAAGGCTGCTGCGCCCCTGGCGTTGAGGTGCTGTGCAGCTAGCCTTTACATCTTGCCCGGCAACCAGGTCGCGATCTGCGGAAAGAACCACAGCAGCAGCACCATGCCGCACATCAGGAAGAAGAAGGGCAAGGTCACCCGCGCGATGTAGGTGATTTCTTTTTTGGTCATGCCCTGCAGCACAAACAGGTTGAAACCCACCGGCGGCGTGATCTGCGCCATCTCGACCACGATGACGATGAAGATGCCGAACCAGATCAGGTCCAGCCCGGCCGCCTGCACCGTGGGCAGGATGACGCCCAT
>JAJKJM010000158.1 GCA_021153985.1 Polaromonas sp. | reverse complement strand
GCACGCGATTGAATTTTTGCTGTGGGGCCAGGACCTGAGCACCACCGGCCCCGGCGACCGTTCGTTTGAAGATTTCGTGGACGGCAAAAAACCGAATGCCGACCGTCGCCGGCAATACCTCAAGGTCGTGACCGAGTTGCTGGTCGATGACCTGACCACGCTGACCAAAGCCTGGGCGCCCACCGCGAACTCTTACCGCGCGAAATTCGAACGCGGCGGCATGGAGTCGGTGCGCAAGATGTTTGTCGGCCTGGGCTCGCTCTCGCGCGGTGAACTCGCCGGTGAGCGCCTCGAAGTCGCCTTGGCCAGCCAGGACCAGGAGGACGAGCACTCGTGCTTTTCCGACAACACACACCGCGACGTGGTGAACAACGCCAAGGGCATCCAGAACGCCTGGCTGGGCCAGTACAAACGCGCCGACGGCACGACGCTGGAGGGCCCATCGCTGCGCGACCTGGTGAATGACAAAAACCCGGCGCTGGCCGAGCGCACCAGCCAGCAGATCGCCGCCTCCGTCGCCGCCGCCGAAGGTATCCAGGCGCCGTTTGACCGCGAGATCGTCGGCGCCAAAGATGCGGCCGGCCGCCTGCGCGTGCAAAAAACCATTGACAGCCTGGTGCAGCAAAGCAAGGACCTGGTTGAATCCGCCAACGCTGCCGGCATCACCAGGCTGACGCTGGTCAAGCCCTAAGTGTTGCGCACTGCTTCGCCGAAATTGTTCACGCGCTCCCTGCGGGTGGCGCTGGCGTGCACAGGCGCCGCGGGCCTGGCCTTGTGGGCGTTCGCAGGGCCCGCCGCGCAAGCCGGCGCGGCACCCGACGACGAAAAAACCGGTGGCGAGACCACCGTATTTGCCACGGGCCAGAACGCGTTTTCATTTCCCTTCGCCAACCTGCCTGATGAAGAGCGAACGCGCTTTGTCATCGGCAATTCTTTTTTCAAACGCAACTGGGTGCAGGCGCCCTCGTCGACCACAGCACGCGACGGCCTGGGCCCGCACTTCATCGCGCGCTCTTGCGGCGGTTGCCATGCGCAGGACGGCCGCGGCGCGCCGCCAGACTTCACGCGCGGCCTGTCCGGCCAGCCGGTGGGACTGTTGCTACGCCTGTCGATTCCCGGCAAGGACGCGCACGGCGGCCCTTTGCCCGACCCGGTGTACGGCGACCAGTTCTCCAATTTCGCTGTGTTGAACGTGTTGCCTGAAGGGCAGATCGCGCTGCGCTACGACACGGTGCGCGGCAAGTTCGCCGACGGCACGCCCTACCAATTGCAAAAGCCCCGCTACGCTTTTAGCAAACTCAATTACGGCCCCATGGCCAAGGACGTGATGGTGAGTCCGCGCATCGCGCCGCAGATGGCCGGCGTGGGTATGCTTGAAGCGATTCCCGAGGCGGAAATCTTGCGCAATGCGCGCGAGCAGGCGGCCTCGGGCGGCCCGGCGCGCGGCATCGTCAACCAGGTCTGGGACGCACCGTCTCAGCAGATGCGCACAGGCCGTTTCGGCTGGAAGGCCAATGTGGCCACGCTGGCACACCAAACGGCCGGCGCTTTCCTGGGTGACATGGGCATTACGTCGCCGACCTTTCCGGTCGAGACCTGCACCGCCGCGCAAAAAGACTGCCTGGCCGCGCCGCGCGGCGCACAGGGCAAGGCGCCTGAGATCGACGAGAAGACTTTCAACGACGTGGTGTTTTACGAAACCACTCTGGCGCCCGCGGCGCGCCGCAACCCGAAAGACGCGCAGGTGCTGCAGGGGCAAAAACTGTTTGCCCAGGCGCAATGCGCCGCCTGCCACCGGCCCAGCTATGTCACCGGCGAGAACCCCTTCCCGCGCCTGGGCAGCAAGGCCGTGCAGGGCCAGACCATCTACCCCTACACCGACCTGCTGCTGCACGACATGGGCGAAGGCCTGGCCGACGGCCGGCCCGATTTTCTGGCCAATGGCCGCCAATGGCGTACACCGCCGCTGTGGGGCCTGGGCCTGGTGCCCGATGTGAACGGACACAATCGCCTGTTGCACGACGGCCGTGCACGTGGCGCGCTGGAAGCCGTGCTGTGGCATGACGGCGAAGCCAGGGCCAGCAAAGACAAAGTCTTGCAAATGAATGCGCAGGAACGCGCCGCGTTGGTGAAGTTTCTGGAATCGCTGTAAGTCCATTGTCCATTGAGCGCCTGACTGCAACAAACCCACAAGGGGATGGTCGATGAAGAACCTCATCACGTTTTCAATCAACCCGGCTTTGCGCAAGGCATGGCTGGCCATCGGCAGCGCGGCGCTGCTGGCCGGCGGTGCCGCACAGGCGCAAACCGTCGCACCCAACGTCGCTGTGCCGTTCTACACGGCGGGCGATTTCATGCGAGGTGTTTACCGTTTTTGGTATGCGCCGCAGGCCACCGCCTTTGCAGAGCAGGCCGGCGGCCTGCCGTCAGCGATCTCCGCAGTATGCGATGCGAGTACAGACGCCGCTGCGAAACTCGAGCAAGCCCGCGAGCGCTGGAAAGCCAGCGCCCTCGCCTGGGACCGCCTGAGCGGTGTGCAGGTTGGCCCGCTGGTGCAGCGGCGTTCAACACGGCAGATCGACTTCACGCCGACACGGCCGGAGCTCATCAAGCGCGCCATTCAAACCGCACCGCAAGACGCCGCAGCGATGGAAAGCATAGGTACACCGGCCAAGGGCCTGCCCGCGCTTGAGTGGCTGCTGTGGAGCCAGCCCATCGCACAGTCCACCCCGGCCTGCCAATACGCCGTGCAGGTGGCCGCCGACATTCAACGTGAAGCCGATGCATTGGCCAAAGCCTTTGGCGATCTGGCCACCCGCCCGCCGGGCGAAGCCGAAGAAAGCAACGGCCCGGCGATGAGCGAACTCATCAACCAGTGGACAGGCGCGCTGGAACGCCTGCGCTGGGCCGAAATGGAAAAGCCGCGCATGGCGGGAGCGGCGCAGGGCGGACGCAACACGGCGCCTTATGCACGCAGTGCCAGCGGCCAGACAGCCGCGCGCTGGGCCGCGCAGTGGCAGGCACTGCGCACGCTGGGCGCGTCACCCGCGCAGGCCACCGAGGCGCCGCAGCCCGGTGCGGGCCTGGCGCCAATTGAAACCTACTTGCGCGGCCTGGGCCGCAATGAGCCAGCCGACAAGCTGGCGCAAAGCGTGGGCAAGGCCGACAAGGCGCTGCAAAACGTCTCGCCGGCCAACCGCGCCGGCATCACGGCGGCCGGGCGTTCACTGGCTGAGCTGAAAAAACTCACCGAAGCGGAGATCGCACCCGCACTGGAAGTCAGCATCGGGTTTTCCGATGCCGACGGCGATTGAACGCGATCAAGCGTGCGACTGAGAGATGAACAAGTCCTTTACCTTGCAGCGCCGCCAGTGGCTGGTTTACGCGTCATCGCTGGCTGTTCCCTGGGCCGCGCCGGTGATGGCTGCGGCGCGCACGCCCCGGCTGGCCGCCGCCTGGGAAAGCGGCGAGGGCTACCAGGTGGGCGTGCTGACGCAGCGCGGTGCGGCCCTGGCCGTTACCGCATCACTGGACGTGCCCACGCGCGCGCACGGCGTCTGGGTGGAAGCCGGCGGCACGCTGCTGGCCGTGGCGCGCCGGCCCGGCGACTGGTTGCTGCGCTGGCGGCCCGATGAAGCGCAAGGCGGCAAAGCCATCGCCTGGGGCTGGATTGAACCGGACCGCGCTTTCAACGGCCACGTGGTCGCCAGCCCTGACGGCAAACTGCTCTACACCACTGAAACCAACCTCGAAACCGGCCAGGGCCTGATCGGCCTGCGCGACGCGGCGACGCTGGAGAAAACCGGCGAATGGCCCACCCATGGCATGGACCCGCACGAGCTGCTGCTCGACAGCGACGGCAGCCTCATGGTGGCCAACGGCGGTATCCCCGCTCTGCCGGAAACCGGCCGCCTCAAAATTCACATGGAGCGCATGGACGCCTCGCTGGTGCGGCTGGATACGCGCGCGGGTGCGTTGCGTGGCCAATGGCGGCTGGACGACAAACGCCTGAGCCTGCGCCACATCGCGTGGGGAGAAGCAGCCCGCGCAAGCGCAACAGGCAGGCGCGTGCTCGGCATTGCACTGCAGGCCGAGCATGACGATCCGGCGGCGAAAGCCGCAGCCCCCGTGTTGGCGGTGTTTGACGGTGAGCGCCTGCAGACCCTTGCGGCAAGCCCGGGGCAGCTGCTGGCAGGCTATGGCGGCGACATCGCCCCTGCCGATGGCGGTTTTGCGGTGAGCTGCCCGCGCGCCAATGGCGTGGCCGTGTGGCAGGCCGGCGGCGGCTGGAGCGGATTTCTCCCGCTGGAAGAAGCTTGCGCTGTCGCCTCAGTCTCTGCGGCGGGGAAAGCCGGCGCCACACTCTGGGCTGGCGGGCGGCTTGCCGCGCTGACGCGCGATGGTGCGGGCCGGATGGTTTCGCCGGCAATCAAGGATGTGCGGCTGGACAACCACTGGACGCCGCTGACGGCTTAGACCGGTTGGCGATTTGCCGATTTGCCTGTTTTGCTATATTTTTTATAGCGCGTAGTCCTCGTGCTTATTCGGCTACAGGCCTATTTGGCATATAACCGGCACTTCGTTTTTAGAGCAAATAGCGCATTGCGAATTCGTCACAGCTTCTTCCACAGCTCGCCGTCCCTGGAACGGTAAGTGCCGCCCGTGGCGCAGCAGCCCCCTGCACCGAAGGCGATGCGCCCGAGGGTGACGATGACGACACCGTTGTCTGCCTGCAGCGACTGCCGCTCGCAATACGTGAAGAATGGATAGAGATCGGGTTCGAGCACCATCTGCCATCCGTTTTCTCCGGGCTCCTTGGGTTCTTTGGGGACCGCTCGGTAAACCTTGCAGTCACGCACCGCGAGGTGCACCGGCTTGCCGCCCAGCAATCCCTTGAATACGCGCTCCGGCGGCACCTGCGCCATGGAGTCCGGCTCCGGCCCGGCAGCAGGCGCAACAGGAACACTGCCACCGCCTGCCAGCCCCAAGCCAATCCCCAGCCCGGCGGCCAGCAGGAGCTGGCCCCACAGCACGTTCCGCTCAGGCCTTGTCACCGGCGAAAACGCCTGCCACGCCAACGCAGCAGCCGCCGCAGCCGAAAGCACTGTGGCAACCCAGACCAGCAGCTCCGCGGCTTCGGTGGGTGGGCTGATCGTCCAGGCGACAGCCAGCACGGCCGCATTGGCCAGCAACAGCACAAGGCAAGCCCATGGCCGCACCCGGGAGAACAAACCGGCAATCAGCAAGAGCACCGTGCACAACAGCACCGCGGGCAATACCACTGCGCCTGAAAACAGCAGCTCGAACACTGCCGGCAGCCAGCCGCCACTGCCCGCCATCTTGCCAACGGTGTACAGGTAAAGCGCCATCGCCAGGCCCGGCAGGGCCAGCAGCTGTGCGGCGGCGAAAGCAAAAGCGTACGGTGTGTTGGAGCTTCTCAAGATGCTGGGATTCTAGGGCGCGGCCCAGATACCGTTGATGCAGTCCAGACGGCTTGCGCGTATGGAGACCCCAATGCAATCGCCCCAGCAACCCTTTCAGGTTGCCGGGGCGATTGCGCTGATAGCCGGCCGGGCCGGCGCCAGTGCAAGCTTATTGCTGGCTGGTCTTCACGAGCTCAGCAGCGGCCTGTGGGGCTGCGCCGGCTTTGTCGGTACGCGGAGCGCCCAGGTTTTGCTGGGCTGTCACGCCGTTGAAGCCCGATGCTGCATTGGCGTTCTGGGCCTGCAGCACTTCGGTTTTGACTTCAGCGCGGGTCTGGCTCGAAGGAGCCTGCATCTGGTCCAGCAGGAAAGCATTCAGGGGTTGGGCAGAAGCAGCCACAGAAGACAAGGCGGCAACAGCAACAACAGCAGCGGCAATAAGGTTCGATTTCATGATGAATTTCCTCTCAAAAGTTAAGTGACGTTCCGGGCATGGCGGGCTCATCTCCCCGTCTGTCCAGCCTCGGTGAGTCGCCTTGTAACTGGCTTCGGCTCATCGATGCATGAACTGTATTCCTGCCAAATCAAACAAAAAATAGCATTCCCAACAATACATTGCTGTTAAATTAGCAACAATAAAGGTGTTATATAAGGGTTAACCATGGACAGACTTCAATCCATGCGCGTCTTCCAGCAGGTGGTGGACGACGGCAGTTTTGCCGCTGCGGCGCGCAAATTCGACATGTCTTCGGCCGTGGTGACGCGCCTGGTCGGGGATCTGGAAGACCATCTGGGGGTGCGGCTGCTGCAGCGCACCACGCGCCGGCTGGCGCTGACGGACGCCGGCGAAACCTACCTGGCGCGCGTGCGGCACATCCTGACCGACATCGACGAGGCCCATGCCGCCGCCCAAGCCCATGCGCAGGAGATGTCCGGCACCATACGCATCATGACGCCGCCGGTGTTCGCTGTGCATGTGCTGGCGCCGCTGGTGGCCGAGTTCGGGCGTCGCTATCCCAAAATCGTGCTCGACATCCATGTCGACTCGCCGCTGGTGCCGCCGGTGGAAGACTACGACCTCACCTTGCTGGGCGCGGCCGATACCTTCGACGCCAACATCATTGCACGGCCCATCGCGTCATCGGACGGCATTCTCTGTGCCTCACCCGACTACCTGCGCCGCAATGGCACGCCGGCATCGCCTGAAGATCTGCCGCAGCACCATTGCCTGCGCGTGAAGCAGTCCGCGAATCGGCACCGCGTCTGGCGGCTCATCAACCCCACAGAAGACAAGCGCGTCCTGGAAGTGCAGATTGAGCCCAGCATGCTGGTCAACCACAGCGACACATTGATACGCGCCTGTGTGGACGGCGCGGGCATCATGAGCCAGTCTATCGATCTGGTGGGCAAGCACCTCAGCAGCGGCGCACTGCAACGCATCCTCTCGCCCTGGATCACCGGCACCAACACCTTGTATGCGGCCTTGCCAAGCCGAAAATTCATTCCGGTGCGCACCAGCGTGTTCCTCGAGTTCATGACCGAGTACACACGCACGGTGATCAAAAAAATGGACGCGCGGCAGGACTGAGTAGTTCGCATATGCCGGTGTTGTTAGCGGGTTGTCCCCTTCTTCCCTGGAGAGGGTTAGGGTGAGGGCCTGCGGTCTTCAAACCCGCACCGACGCGTCACGCTCCGCCAGTCCCCTATCTCATCCTTCACCCAGCGGGAAGGATGCAACACCAGGGCACAGCGCCCAAGCCTTTGCCGTTCGGCACGCAACAAAAGACGTTTGCAAAAGATGTTTGCGCTTGACACAAAGCTTTCAGGAAACTTTCGCCCTGAAAAGTTCCGCGAATCCGCACATTCATTGTTCCAGTTTCGGCAATGGAATGTTCTGCAAACACGCACTTGTCTATCGGCCTGGCGGAGCAAGGTGAGATATATCGGTGAGCCACATTTATCAAAGCGACTCAGCGAGGAAGGCCCCTCGGGCACATGGCCCGTCCGACCGGATTTTTTTAAATCATCTCAAGGAAATTCATCATGAAATCGACTCTCGTCTCCGCCTCCGTTCTTGCCGTCTCCGCACTCGCCTTCTTCGGCTCCGCCAGCAGCTTCGCCGAAGGCCGCGATCCTTTTCCCCAGGACCAGGTCAACACCGTGAGTAGCAAGACCCGCGCCGACGTTCGCGCAGAATTGGCGCAAGCCCAGCGCGAAGGCTACTCGGTGAACATCGCCCCGAGCTACCAGGCGCCCGAAGCCAGCGCCCCCGTGAGCACCAAGAGCCGTGCTGAAGTGAAAGCCGAAGCAGGCAGCGCCGTGTCGGTCTCCGCACTTGAACGCGACTACCCTGTCGTTCAATAAGCCAGACGTCCTTTGACGGCGAGGCGGCTGCTTCGGTGGCCGCTCGAAACAACAACACCCCGGTGCACAGTTGCGCGCCGGGGTGTCGTCGTTGGGAACGGATTTTCTGAACCTAGTCCAGACGGACCCCGCTTCGCTTGACCGTTTCACCCCAACGCGCATACTCACTTCGGATGTAGTCGGCGGCTTCGGCGGGGCTGGCGCTAAAGCGGGGGACGGCGCCGATCTGCCGCATGTACGCATCCACCTCAGGCGTTTGCATAACCTTGTTCATCGCGGCAAACGTGCTGGCCACCAGCTGCTTGTCTGTTCCGGCAGGGTACAAGAGCATTAGCCAGGTGACGGCTCGGAAACCGTTGAAGCCCTGCTCCGCAATGGTCGGAACATTTGGCATCGTACTGAGCCGCTTTTCAGTCCCGGCGCCCAGCGCTTTGAGGCGTCCCGACTGGATAAACGATTGCGTTGCGGCCGCGGTTTCCAGCGCCAGCGAGACCTGGCCCGCGATGACATCCGTCAGGCCCGGTCCGCTGCCCTTGTAGGGCACATGCAGAATGTCGATGCCGGCGCGGCGCTTGAACTCTTCCATCGCAAGGTGCGACACCGTTCCGTTGCCCGAAGACGCGTTGGTCAGCCGGCCGGGATTCTCCTTGGCGTAACGCACAAGTTCCTGTACGTTGTTAAACGGGGTGGAGGGATGGGTCACCAACACGAAAGGCAGATCGCCGAGCAGCCCGACGGCCTCGAAGTCTTTCAGGGAATCGTAGGGCACCGACTTGTACATGTGCGGATTGGTCGCGACAGCGGACATGTGCGTGAGCATCATGACGCCTCCGTCCGGCGCAGACTTGGCAAGCACGCCCATGGCCAGGCTTCCGCCCTGGCCTGGCCGGTTATCAACGATATAGTTGTTTCCAGTGACCGCGGGCAATTTTTCTGCAAGCTGGCGCGCAACGATATCGGTGGCCTGCCCCGCCGGGAATCCGACGATGATTTTCACGACCCGCGGCCCTTTAGCCGCCTGGGCCTGTGCAGTTTCAGTGCCAGCCACACCCATGGCGGCGGCGGCCAGAACGATAGCGCGTCGTTTGATGCCAATATTCTTCATGCCTGTCTCCTTATATTAAGTTCTTGGTGTGGAATTGGCGAGGGCGCCGTTCAGCGTGCGAACAGCACGCCGGCCAGGGTGGCGATCGAGCCGATGGCTACCGCAATGCCCAGCCACCACCCAGGAACCACGGCTGACGTACCGCCGGCGGGAAATGCAACCGGCACCGGCGCTGGAGGGGCGTTGTGCCCGCCCGCCATGGCATCTTGTTGCTCCCTGTCGATTGCGGGGCTGCCGGCTTGAGGCGCTGGACCCTTTGGGGCCACTGCGGCCACAGCAGCGGTTGCCGCGTCTTTCAACGCCACGGTCTCCCCCGCCAACTGCAGCTTGAAGGCCTTGAAGAAGTCGTCCGCCATCTTTCGTGCAACGCTGTCGATAAGGCGCGAGCCGACTTGGGCGAGCTTTCCACCTACCTGAGCATTGGCGGTGTAGGTGAGCTCCGTCTGCCCCTGCAATTCGGTCAACCTGACCGAGGAATTGCCCTTCCCGAATCCGACCGCACCGCCCTGCCCCTCGAAGACCATCGTGCAGGATTCCGGGGCCTGGACATCGGACATCTTGAGCACTCCGTTGAAACGGGCACGCAGGGGACCGATGGCCGCGGCCATGATCACCTTGAACTCGTTGGCGGAAGTACGCTCGACCGATTCACATCCGGGCAAACTCTTCTTCAGGATGTCAGGATCGTTCAACGCGTCCCAGACTTTCTGGCGCGTGGCTGTGATGGTTTGAATTCCGGTGATTTCCATGATTTTCTCAATGTGCTTTCTTCATCGCAGCAGCCGTGTTCACCATGGAATGCAGGCTGCGTGCATAGTCAATCGCGCCTTGCTCATCCATGCGTGGAGCAACGCGCAGGTACTCCTTCAGGCCGAGAATCGCGGGACGGGGCCGCGACAGCAGTTGCCCGACAAAGCGCTCCACCTCGGCATCCAGCGTGGCGTCCGGAACCACCTGGCTCACCAGCCCGTAGGCCAACGCACGCTGCGCATCAATGAAGTCGGTGGAGTACGCCATCCACAGAATCGCGTTGCGGTTCATGCGGTCGTAGACAGCCGACATCACCATCGTCGGCATGACGTTGTGGCCGATTTCCGGAATGTTGAATGACGCGGTGTCGCCGGCGAAGCTGACGTCGCATAGGGACGCGATCGCCGTGCCGAAGCCCATGCAGCGCCCTTTGATGACGCCAATGACAGGCACCTTTGCACCGCGCATAGCCTGGTAGCTGCCGAAGATTCCGTCGTATTCGTCGCGGCGGGTGTAGGCCTCGGACGTTGCGGGCGACGGGCCTGCGTCACGAATCCTGCCGGTGCAAAAGTCCTTTCCGGCGCTGCGCAGCAATACGGCGTCGGCCACCTCGTGTGCCTTCCCCAGCAGTTGCGACAGCGCCGAGGCCATGCTGTCCGATACGCCGTTGTCTTCGGTACGGTTGAAGGTGACGGACAGAAGGCGGCCCTGCTGCTCGATGATCAGGTGTGGGTGCATAAAGGTTTCCGTGGTGAATGGGGATGAGATGGGTTGCGCACGCGCTCGAAATGCCGCAAGAGCGCCGCGTTGAACGCCGTGGGTTGATCAATGTTGGGAAGGTGGCCCGCGCCGGCAATCGTCTCAAGCACTGAACCGGCGATCCGCTGCTGGAGATCGCCCATGGCTTGCGGCAGCACGCCGTCGTTGGAGCCGACAAGCAGGGTGACGGGCAACGCAATATGTCCAACGCCCTCCAGATGGTTCAAGCCTTGAATAGCGCGGGCGCAACCGGTGAACCCCTTGACGGAAGTCCCTGCGGCGATTCTTTGGAAGCGCTGCGCCAACCCGGGATTTGCCGCCACGAAGGGTTTTCCGAACCAGCGTTCAATCGTCGGCATGGCAAGCGGCTCGCAGCTTTCATGCTGCTCCGCAGTCGCAATACGCTCGTCCCATGGCGCAGCCACCGCCGCAGGAGCATCCGCACGTGCGGCGCACAGCATCAGGCTCAAGAAGCGGGCGGCATGGTGAATGCCGAGGCCAAAACCGGTCATCCCGCCCAGTGAAAGCCCGACATAGTGCGCCCGGGGAATGCCAAGCGCATCCAGGACCGCGACCGTGTCCGCTGCCAACCCTTCCATCTTGACAACGTCGGCGGCCGGCGCGGGTGAATCGCCATGCCCTGTAGCGTCGATACGCAGGACACACCATCCTTGATCTGCCAAAAGTGCGGCCTGCTCGTCCCACATCGCAGCCGAGGAGAGTATGGAATGGGCCATAACGACCACTGGGTCCCTTGGGTCGCCCTGCAGCTGGATGGCCACTTCCCCGTGGTGCCCCTGGACGCTGCGCTTCCGGATTCCGGTGTTGCTCATTGCGCTTCCTTCACGCCCGCGGCACGCAATGCACGCCACACGGCCTGTGGTGTCATGGGAAGTTCGTCGATGTTCGCGCCGACGGGAGCCAGTGCGTCGTTGATCGCACTGGCGATCGCGGCGGGTCCGCCCAGGTAGCCAGCCTCGCCGGAGCCCTTCTGGCCAAATTCGGTCAACGGCGAGGGGGTGCAGTGGTCTACGATGGTGATGGACGGAACCTCTTGCGCACTGGGCAGGAGATAGTCCATGAAGGTGCCCGACAGCAGTTGCCCCTCTTCGGAGAAAGCGAACTTCTCCAGCAGCGCCGCCCCCAGGCCGTGCGCCACACCGCCGTACGTCATGCCGTGAACGACGTCGGGGCTGATCATCACGCCGCAGTCGTGGCCGACGACGTAACGATGCAGGTGTGTCTTGCCCGTTTGCTGATCGATGCTGGCGAGCACAACATGCGACTCGAAGGAGTGGCATGGATACATCTGGACCCGGCCGTCCTCCGTCGGCATCTTGCCGCCCGAAGGCACCTCCCAGCAGAACTTCTCTTGCAACCCGGGCTCCATCCCTTCGGGCATGCAGTGGTACTTGCGGTGGGCGATCTCGACCAGGGCGTCCCAGCTCATGCGCCGCGCCGGGTTTGACTGCAGATAGACGCTGCCGTCCTCGTAGGTCAGGGCATCCTTGGCAACTTCGAGGTTGTGGGCCGCGATCGTGAGTAACTTGTCCCTCAGTATCTTTGCGGCCCCCGCAGCTGCCCCGCCCAGCATGATGGCCATGCGGCTGCCGACCGGGCTGTTTGACGGAAGCGAGTTGAGCGAATCCGCGTGCAGCACACGGATACTGTCGGGTTCGCGCTGAAGCACTTCCCCGACAACCGTTGAAACCAACGTCTCGTGAGCTTGCCCCGCTGTGGAAGTACCCATCAGGGCCGTCACGGCGCCGTTGAGGTCTATGCGGATGAGGCAGGAGTCCATCCAGGTGGTTGTCTCGTTCTTCGGATTGAAGAGCGGCTCAAAGGCCGAGTTCCCGCCCGAGGGCTCCAGGCAGGTGGACACGCCAATGCCGGCCAGCAGCCCCTGGGCGCGCAGCGTTTCCCGCTGTTTGAGCAGATCGCCGTATGGCGCTGCCGCGAGCGCCTTGTCCATCACGGCTTCGTAGTCGCCCGAGTCGTAGTAGGTCCCACTCGGGATCAGATAAGGAAATGAGTCCTTGTCGATCAGGTTTTTGCGGCGCAACTCGATCGGGTCCATGCCGAGATACCGCGCAATCCTGTCGATCCCGGTTTCGATCGCATAGTTGGTCGGCGCCTGCCCGAAACCGCGCACGGCTTCTTGCGGCGTCTTGTTCGTCATCACGGAGTAAGCGTCGTACTCCACGCTGGCGATGCGGTACGGCCCCACGATGGCGCCCACGGGCTTTCCAAGCTGCAACGGCGATCGTCCCGCGTACGCGCCAATGTCGTCGATCGCACGCATGCGCATTGACCTGACTGTGCCATCGCCGTCAAATGCGAAACTGACATCGAAAATACGGTCCGGCCCCTGCATGTCGCCGCCGCGCATGTTTTCCAGCCGGTCTTCCAGGAAGCGCACCGGACGGCCCAGCTTGCGGGCAAGAAAACCCACGAGGATGGTGTGCTTGAGGCCTCGCTTGACACCGTAACTCCCACCCACGTCTACGTCGTAGTGAACACGTACCCCATTGCCCGGAAGGTGAAGGCATTTGGCCAGCAGGTCGGGATATTTGGGCATCTGGATGGACGCCCAGACATCCAGGATTTGTGTCGCGTCGTTCCAGCTGCAGGTCGCCACGAAGGTTTCGATCGGCACAGTGGAGCTGCGCGCCCATCGCACCCTGTAGCTCAATTGATGCTCGGCGGCGGCGAAATGTTCGTCGACAGGGCCCCAGGTGAACTTGCGGTGCCAGATGATGTTGCCGCCATGGGCAGGGTGTACCTGTGGCGCATCGGGTGCCATCGCCGCTTCCGGATCAACGGCGTGTGGCGTCTGTTCATACTCGATGCACACCAGTTCGGAGGCATCTTCGGCCAGGGCGCGGGACTCCGCGACGACCGCCACCACCCATTCACCGGCGTAGCGCACCACCCCTTGCGCAAGGGGATAACGCGCTACCTTGGGTGCGTCGACTCCCGGCAGCATGGGGCTGATGGCGCTATTGAGCTCTTCGCCCGTCAGCACCGCATGAACACCCGGCAGGGCCAGCGCTGCGGAACTGTCGATAGAAAGGATGCGGGCGCTTGCGTAGGGGCTGGCCACGATGGCCACATGAAGCAAACCCGGCTGGACCACGTCCGCCGCGTAGTGCCCCTGGCCGGTTACGAAGCGGCGGTGCTCAACCGCCCGGCGTGACCGTCCGATGTACTTGAAAGCCTTATAGGCAGGGTGCTTCGGATCAACCATGAGCAACTCCGGACCCCTTGGCCTGCGCACTCTTGACCTCATAGCCCGGTGACGTGGCAAGCTTGACCGCGTCAACGATCTGCTGGTAGCCCGTGCATCGGCAAAGATTTCCGCCGATGGCGTCCCTGATCTGGGCTTCAGTCGGTTGCGGCGTGCGTTCTACCAGCGCGTGGCAGGCGATCAACATGCCCGGCGTGCAGTAGCCGCACTGCAGTGCATGGGTTTCGCAAAAGGCATCCTGCATCTTCGACAGGCATCCACGCTGCGGAGCAAGGCCTTCGACCGTGGTCACGGACATGCCATCCGCCTGGACCGCAAACATGCAGCAAGAACGGACGGGTTCACCGTCCAGCAGGACAGAGCAGGCGCCGCAGATTCCGTGTTCGCATCCGACGTGTGTACCGGTGAGGCCCAAATGGTCGCGCAGGAAGTCCACCAACGTGGTTCGCGGCTCGACGGTGCGCGGCTGGATGACGCCGTTGACCTTGATTTCAACGTTCACTGGGGAGAAGGACATGGAGGATTGTTTTTTCGGCTTAGTGTTGAAGCGCGGGAGCGGAGTGATGCGATTGGGCGGCCTTCAGCAAGACGCGCGTGAGCATCACAACGCCCAGATGCCGCCGGTAGTCGGCGTCGGCATGGAGGTCCGAGCCCGGCTCGGTCTGCTGTAGTGCAATCTGAGCTATCTCGCGGGCCACGCTCTCATCGATGCGTTGGCCGACCAGCTGCCGCGCCAATTCGGGAAAGGCTCTCGGAGTGCCATCCACTCCGCCCACCCCGAAGGCGGCGCGGCGGCAGATGCCATCCTCGTCCAACTGGAGTTGGCATGCGGCTGAGGCCATGGCGAAGTCCCCATGGCGCATGGCGGTCTCCTCGAAGGCGGTGGCAACAGCGCCTTGCCAGACGGGCCATTCGATTTCAACCAGGCATTCGGTCTCGGCAGTCGCCGTGAACATCGGGCCGAGAAAGAACTCCTGCGCCGGGATTTGCCGTTCGCCATCGGCCTGGCTCCGCAATCGCAGTGTGGCGTTCAGGACCGTAGCTGCCAGTGGCAACTCGGCCGAAGGATCGGCATGGACCAGGCTGCCACCGACAGTCCCGCGATTGCGTGTCTGGATGTGCCCCACCCAGCGCACCGCGTCTCGCACCAGCGGTAGCGCTTTGTGCAGATCAATCTCGTACTCTATCGCCCGCTGCCGGGTGGTGGCCCCCATCCGAACCCGGTCCGGCTCGATGTTCACCTGCCGCAACTCAGGCAGTCGATAGATGTCCAGAAGCACGGTGGGCCGGGCAAGGCGCATCGCCATCATGGGCACCAGGCTCTGGCCACCGGCAATCGCCTTGGCATCCATACCGTGCTGACTCAAGCGCTCAAGCACGTGCTCAAGAGATTCTGCCCTGATGTACTCAAAAGGTGCTGCTTTCATGGCTCAACTCCATATTCGGACCATCCAGTGGGCGAACAGCATTGCCAAGCGACATAAGGTGCAAGAAAATCTCACGTACCTGAGTTGTCAGCAGGCTTTCGGCTCGCTTCGTTTGCCTCTGTAGGCTTGAAGGAATTCTGCGTTTTCCCCTTCTACTGAGCAATCGATCAAAACTGAGCCAGTGTGAGAAAATCTCACGGTAACCTAGTTCCACATGCCATAACACTCCGGGGACCACGATGAGAAAGCTCCCGCCGCTGAACGCGCTGAAGGCCTTCGAGGCTGCCGCCCGCCACGTCAGCTTCACCAAGGCGGCAGAGGAGCTACACGTCACGCATGGGGCGGTTAGCCGGCAGGTGTCACTGCTGGAAGATTGGCTGGGTACGACCCTGTTTCAGCGCGGGGCTTCTCAGGTCGGACTGACTGAAAACGGTCGAACCTATGCGCGCGAGATCACTTCCGTGCTTGATCGCATGTCGGTAGTGACTACACAGGTGGCCGACAAGGCGGCCCCGGCCGCGCTCAGCGTGAGCGCCCCACCGACCTTCACGATGCGCTGGCTGATTCCGCGGCTGTCGGTGTACCAACGCAAGCGACCGGGGGTTGAAATCCGGCTGACAACGTCAATCGCACCTGTGCACTTCCAGGAGAACAATTACGACCTGGCCATCCGGGGGGCATTGCAACCCATGACCGGCTGCGACTCCGTTCCCTTCATGACGGAGAACATCGTGCCGGTCTGCCATGCCGACCTCGCCGAATCGGGAAGGTTGCGCACGCCTGCAGACCTGGCACGGCACACCCTCATTCGCTACACGACGGAACCCTATCCGTGGTCGACCTGGTTTCGGGCGGCAGGCATGCCAGAGACTACAGGAGCCGGCACACTGCATTTCGAGCAGATGTTCTTCGCCTTGCAAGCCGCGTCGGAAGGACTTGGCGTGGTGCTGGTGCCACTCTTTCTTGTGGCCGACGACATCGTGGCCGGAAGCCTGTGCGCGCCGTTTGGATTTCTCGGCGCGATGCACCGGCACTACTTCGCCAACACGTCGCCGGCTTCAGCCCACAACCCGATGCTCGCCGAGTTTCGGACGTGGCTTATTGAAGAGGGCCGCAGCACCGAGCAGGCCATTGCGGCCTGGAAGCAAGAGATGCTGACGCAGCCCATTCCTGCCCGAAAAGACAGCTAGCCGACCGCTTCATTCTGGAAACCACGATGAGAAAGATTCCGCCAATGAACGCGGTGAAGGCCTTTGAGGCCGCCGCTCGCCACGTCAGCTTCACCAAGGCGGCGGAGGAGCTACACGTCACGCATGGGGCAGTAAGCCGGCAGGTGTCACTGCTGGAAGATTGGCTGGGTACGACCCTGTTTCAGCGCGGGGCCTCTCAGATCGGGCTCACAGAAAATGGTCGAGCCTATGCGCGCGAGATCACTTCCTTGCTTGATCGCATATCGGTAGTGACTGCCCAGGTGGCCGAAAAAGCCGCCCCGTCCGCGATCAACGTGAATGCGCCAGCAGCCTTCGTGATAGGGTGGTTGATTCCCCGGCTGTCAGTGTACCAACGCAGGCGACCGGGGGTTGAGGTACGGTTGACGACGTCAATCGCACCGGTGCACTTCCAGGAGAACAACTACGACTTGGCCATACGGGGAGCACTGGAGCCCCTGACCAGTTGCGACTCGGTTCCCTTCATGATGGAAACCATCGTGCCGATCTGCCATGCCGACCTTGCCGAATCGGGAGGGTTGCGCACGCCCGCAGACCTGGCACGGCACACACTCATTCGCTACGCAACGGAACCCCATCCTTGGTCAAGATGGTTTCAGGCGGCCGGCGTGCCAGAGACGACGGGAGCCGGCACACTCAATTTCGAACAGATGTTCTTTGCTTTGCAGGCAGCATCGGAAGGACTCGGCGTGGTGCTGATGCCGCTTTTTCTTGTGGCCGATGACATCGTGGCCGGAAGCCTGTGCGCGCCGTTCGGATTCCTGGGCGCGATGCACCGGCACTACTTCGCCAACACATCGCCGGCATCAGCCCACAACCCGGTGCTCGCCGAGTTTCGGGCGTGGCTTATCGAAGAGGGCCGCAGCACCGAACGAACTATCACCGCTTGGGAGCAAGAGACGCAGAAGCAGCCTGTTCCCGCCCGAAAAGACAGCTAGCCGACCGCATCCGACCAAGGTCTCCCATCGCGAAATTGCCACACCATGCCCACGCGGCGCGCCAATCCAAGGGGATAGCGACTGTCCCTGGAAGCAAAAAGCCCCTGAATCCGTTAGGAATCAAGGGCTTGCGCATTTGGTGGCCTGGGGCGGAATCGAACCACCGACACAAGGATTTTCAATCCTCTGCTCTACCGACTGAGCTACCGGGCCTGAGCCTCACATTATATATCACCCGGAAAGGGTGCGGGCCGCTGCTATGGCTGTCGATCAGACGCCGCGCTTGCCGCGGGTCAGATCCACGCCCAATTGCTTGAGCTTGCGGTAGAGATGAGTACGCTCCAGGCCTGTTTTCTCAGCCACGCGGGTCATGGAGCCGCCCTCTTTGGCCAGGTGAAATTCAAAGTAGGCTTTTTCAAATTCGTCGCGCGCGTCGCGCAGCGGTTTTTCGAGCAGAAAACTCTGGGTGGCCTGGGGGCCCAGGTCGACGGGTGGAGGCAGCGTGCCGCCGGTCATGACAGCCTCCACGGTGAGGTCAGCGGGGTGTGCTGCGGGGCTGCTGTTCAGGGTGGCGGGCTTGCGGGCGGCTGTCTTGGTCAGGCCCTGCTCTACCGCCTTCAGAAGTTTCTGCAGGGTGATGGGTTTTTCAAGAAACGCCATGGCGCCGATTTTGGTGGCTTCTACGGCTGTGTCGATGGTGGCATGGCCGCTCATCATGATGACGGGCATGGTCAGCAGCCCGCTGGAGGACCACTCTTTGAGCAACGTCACGCCGTCGGTGTCTGGCATCCAGATGTCCAGCAGCACCAGGTCGGGCCTGGAACGGCCGCGGGCGGCCCGGGCCTGCGCTGCGTTTTCGGCAAGCTCGACCTGATGCCCTTCGTCATTGAGAATTTCTGAGAGAAGGTCGCGTATGCCCAGTTCGTCGTCGACCACCAGAATATTTGCCATGATTGAATTGCTGCCTGCCTGTTATTGCGATGCCGTGCGGATACCGAGATCGAAGTGTTACTGAATGTGTTGTTATGCCACAACTGCAAATGATAACGACACTTGTGCCCCTTGCACGACGCCGTCTGTAACGCGGTTCGAAATATCGATGCGCGCACCGTGCTCGTCGGCGATTTTCTTGACCACCGCCAACCCCAGTCCGGTGCCTTTGACCTTGGTGGTGACATAGGGCTCGAACGCGCGCTTGAGGATGTGCTCGGGGAAACCGGTGCCGTTGTCGCGCACGATCAGGCGCACGCGGTTGGAGGTTTCGGAGTATTCGGTTTTGAGGGTCACGCGCGCGCCCTCTTTGCCTTCCTGGGCATCCTGCGCGTTTTGCAGCAGGTTGTGGATGACCTGTCGCAACTGCTGCGCGTCACCCTGGATGGGGGGAGCCTTGGGATCAAGGTCCGTGACGACGGGCACAGCTGCGGCACTGCCGCTGCGCTGGCCGCCATGGCCGTCGCCGTGAGGGTCGCTCAGGTAGAGCTGCATCACATCGCTGACCAATGCATTGAGGTCTACCGGATTGAGCTCGGCGGCGGGCAGGCGGGCGTAGTCACGGAACTCATTGACGAGCCGTTTCATGGCGTCGACCTGGTCCACGATGGTTTTGACGGATTTGGTGAGCAGCGTCTGCTCGGCCTCGCCGACCTTGCCGGTGAGCTTCATCTCCAGCCGCTCGGCCGAGAGCTGGATGGGCGTGAGCGGATTCTTGATTTCATGGGCAAGCCTGCGCGCCACTTCACCCCAAGCCTGCGCGCGCTGCGCCGAAACCATTTCCGAGACGTCGTCGAATACCAGCAAAAACTCTTCAGTGCCGGGCATTTTGGCGCCGCGGGCGACCACTGTAATGGCGTTATCGGGCGCGCCGGGCACGGCGGCATTGAGCTCGAACGACTGCTGCCAGTGCTCCAGCGCATGCGGAGCGTTGTCGCTGAGGTAGTCGGCGAACTGCGCCAGCACGTCCTTGGCGAACACGCCCAGCCCCGGCACTTCGCCGAGCGATTTGCCGTGATAGGCCGCAAGCGGTGCGCGCAGGATGCGTGTCGCACCGGGGTTGCTGGATTGGATGCGGCCGCGCACGTCCAGCACGATAACGCCGGCCGTGAGGTTGTCCAGGATGGTCTGCAGGTTGGCGCGCGCGGCGTCCACCTGGCTCATGCTTTGCTGCACGGCCG
The DNA here is from genome assembly GCA_021153985.1 of Polaromonas sp. GTDB lineage: Bacteria > Pseudomonadota > Gammaproteobacteria > Burkholderiales > Burkholderiaceae_C > Polaromonas. The sequence continues at coordinate 7,873 of JAJKJM010000158.1, read as the reverse complement.
AGCGCGCGTCGGACAGCTGCTGCGTCATGTCGGCAAAAGAACGCGTGAGTCCGCCCAGCTCGTCCTTGCCTTGCAGCGCGGCCTTGGGCGTCAGGTCGCCCTGCGCCACCTGCCGCACGCCTTCGGCCAGCACCAGCAGCGGTTTGGCCAATTGGTTGCCCAGCAGCACGGCCAGCAGCACGGCGCCGAACACGGCCAGAAAAAGACTGAGCGTGAGTGTGCCGATGTACATTTTGCGCAGGCCGCCGCGTGCCAGCGCGCGCTCCTGGTATTCCCGGTTGGCCTCCTGGACGGCGATGGCGTTGGCCACCAGGCTTTCAGGTAACAGCTGGGTCACCTGCAAAAACCGTGAATCGCCCAGCACATTCACATTGGGGTTGTTCACCACGGCAATGGCCTTGACCCGCGGCGCGTTGGCGACGTTGGCTGCGGGGCCCGTGGCGCCGCCCGCCGTCAGCTCCCCGTTGCCGGCAGACACCACCTCGTCCAGGCCTTCGATCTGCGTGACGACGCGCAGCGTGCGCGCACTGCGCAACTGCTGCACCGATGGGCGTTCGGGCTTGAGCAAAAAGCGCGACTCACCGGCACTGGCAATCACCTGGCCCGACGGGCTCCAGAGCACCACGTCACTGGCCTGGAGCTGGTCGCGAAGCCGCTCCAGCGCCAGGCCCGCCATCGCGTCGGGGGTTTCGGCGATCTGCGTGGCAGCCTGCCTTGTCTTGTTGCCCAGATCGGCCGCGAGCGTGTCCAGCGTGGCGCGGCCCAGGTTCAGGCCGGCGGCCAGGGCGCCTTCAACCTCCACATCAAACCAGCTTTCAATGGAGCGCGAGACAAACTGGTAAGACACCACGTAAATCATGAGCCCCGGCATCAGGCCGACCAGCGCGAAGATGGCCGCGAGCTTGACCAGCAGACGGCTGCCAAAACGGCCACGGCGCAGCCGCAGCAACAGCCGCACAACGATCCAGCCGATCACCAGCAGCAGCAGGCCGGCGACCGCTACGTTGAGGATGAGAAGAAGCGCGTAGTTGCGTTCATAGAGCTCGCGGTTGCCGGTGGCCTGCGTGAGCAGAAACATCAGCACCAGGCCGAGCGCCACGATGGCGCCTATGCCGACACCGATCGTCCATCGAAAGGCTTTGCTGCTTTTGAGGGAACCCCCGCTGACCTGCAGGTTCACTTGGCGCCCTCGGTGCCTGCGGCCGCAGGCGCTGCCTGGGGTGCGGCGGGCTCCAGCTTGAGCCGGTCTCTGACCTGCGCGGAAATATTCCACTCCCTTTGCCCGGCCACCCCGATCTGGAACGGGCGCGGCAGCTGGGTCAAGTCCAGCCTGAAAGTGAAGTCCAGCTTGTGCGACGCGTCGGGATCCACTTCGGCGGCGTCGGCGATTTTCCAGCGCGCAACGCGCTGGATGGCCGACAGGGCCTCGGGCAGGGTTTCGTAATTCTGGTTCAGGGTTGCGCGCAGGCCGCCGGAGCTGGTGATCAGCCCCGACGCGATGTTGACGCGCCAGCGGCGGGTGAGCGGTTGATAGGCGAGGCGGATGGTACGGGCGGCGCTGGCCACGCGCGGGTCTGTCCAGTACCAGCGGTCCCGGTAAATATCGGCTTCGACCACAAAAAACAGGGGAATCCCCTTGAGCAGGGCGTCTTCCACCACGGGCGGCAGGTCGAACCGGACCTGGGCCGACAGATGCACGCCGTCGTCGCCCCGCTCCACACGCAGCTGGGTGATTTCGGTCGCGGATGCCAGGCCGGGCACCCACGCCAGCATCACGTACACGCACACACCCAGCACCCACCGTACGAAGGTGCCCAAGGCGCGCCGGCGGGGTTCAACCGCTGCGTTTTTCAAGGAGTGCGTAATAAAAACCGTCGTGCTCACGCATCAAATTGTCCGGGAAGACCGTCGCTTCAACGCCACTTTGGGGGAGCAAATGCCCCGGCGAGGGCTTTAATAGGGCGTCGGTGTGGTGCGTAAGAAACGTTTGCACCTGGTTGTCGCCTTCGGCGCGAAAAACCGAGCAGGTGCAGTAAAGCAGGCGCCCGCCCGGCCTGACCAGGGGCCAAAGCGTTTTAAGCAAATGCGCCTGGATGCCAGCCAGCTGGGCGATATCCGTGGGGCGGCGCAGCCAGCGCACGTCGGGGTGGCGCCGCACGATGCCCGAGGCGGTGCACGGCGCGTCCAGCAAGATGCCGTCATACAGCCGCCCGTCCCACCAGGCGTCGGGCTTGCCGGCGTCGCCCACCCGGATATCGGCCTGCAGGCCCAGGCGCTGCAGATTCTGTTTTACGCGCTCGCAGCGCCTGGCGTCGATGTCCAGCGCCGTCACCTCGCAGTCGGCCAGCTCCAGGAGGTGGGCGGTTTTTCCGCCCGGCGCGGCACAGGCGTCAAGAACATTCAGCCGCTGGCCCGTCCCGCCGCCCGCATCCAGGCCTTCCAGAAGCAAAGGCGCCGCCAGCTGCGCGGCGGCGTCCTGCACTGAAAAATGCCCTTCCGCGAAGCCGGGCAGCAAGCTGACGGCTTGTGCGCGAGCCAGGATCACCCCTTGGCTCCCAACCGGATTTGCTTCAATATTGATAGCAGAGAGTGCATGCAGGTATTGGGCTTGAGTCGTTTTTCGCTCATTAATTCGCAAGATCAACGGAGCCCGGTTGTTGTTGGCCTGCAAGATGGCCTGCCAGCTATCCGGGTGGTCTTTGCGCACCCGGTCTATCCACCACTGCGGATGGTTCCATACGGCTTGGGGGCTTTTTTCAGTGCGCGCCACCAGTTCGTCGCGTTCGCGCAGGAAACGGCGCAGGCAGCCATTGATGAAACTGGCCTGGTGCTGGGTGGCGTCGCCACGCTTTGCGGCCTCGACCGCCTGGTCGACCAGGGTGTGCGCCGTGTAAGGCGCGTCATGTTCAGTCCAGATCAGGGCCAGTGCGACGCACAGCAATGCATCGGCCTCAGGCGGCGGCGGACGGCGGGCCAGTTGCTGGCGCAAGGCCTCGGCACGGCCTAGCCAGCGCAGCGTATGAAAGCCCAGCGACTGGACGCCGGGCCGCAGCGCGGCATCGACGTCTTCGAGCGCGGCGGTCAAGGACTGGCCGTCGCGAACGGCCATCAGCAGGGAGGCAGCGCCCTGAAGCTGGCGCCACAGGGGGACTTGGGTCGGGGTTTCTTGCATTTGTCTCACGGATACCGCCCGGAGCGGGTGGCCACCCTCTATTAGACCAGTGGCTAGACAGACCACACGAAATGCCAGCATGAGCCGCGGAACTGGCTTTGCCAGGCCGCAGGCGGGCGGCTCCCTCGGGGGGCAGGAAGCTACACGCAGTGAGCGACCGTGGGGGCTTTCAGCTCAGGCCAAAGTATCTGCCCAAATGTTGCTGGCCCAGTTCAATGCGTAAACGCCTTCAAGCTCGGTCGGCCCTGTGCTGACACCGCCGGACCCCGGCACCGCCTTGAAGGTTTTCTCGGCCACCACGTATTCATGCACGCTGGCCACGTGGATTACGCTCTTGTTGTCGACAAAGCTGTAGCAGGTGTTGGTCAGCATGGGCGCCGGGTTGACGTCCCAGCCGGAGAGCTGTGCCACGATGGCCGCGGCCGCCACCTTGCCATGGTTGTTGGCCATGTGGCCGCTCTTGGGCATGGCCGGCGCCACCTGAATGGAGTCGCCCAGCACGTGAACGTCTTTTGCGGCGGTGGATTCGAATGTCAGGTAGTTAACACCGCACCAGCGGTTGTTGGCCTGGTTGTTAAGCCCTGCCTGCACGGCGATGGTGCCGGCACGCATGGCGGGCAGCACATTGAGGACATTGGCTTTCACGTCGTCCTGCACGTCGAACTTGATAATGCCCGCCTTGGCGTCGACCGCGGTGGCCTTGTGCTGGCCGCGGTATTCGACGATGCCCTTGTACTGCTCGGCCCAGACCTTCTTGAAGAGCGGCCCTTTGGACGTGACGTCCGGGTTGGCATCCAGAATGAGCACCTTGCTGCGTGGCTTGGCGGCCTTGAAGTAGCCGGCGATCACGCTGGCGCGTTCATACGGACCGGGTGGGCAGCGGTAAGGCGCCTCAGGAATCGTGATGGCATACACGCCGCCGTCGGGCATCGCTTCAAGTTGCCGGCGCAGGGCGACGGTTTCGGCGCCGGCCTTCCAGGCCTGCAACACCTGGCCGGAGGCATTGGCATCCTTCAGGCCTTCAATGCTGCCGAACATCAACTCCACACCGGGCGACACCACCAGCTTGTCGTAGGCAATGGTGGCGCCGCCGGCGAGCGTGACCGCCTTCTTCGTGGTGTCGATGGCGCTGGCGTAGTCTTTCACCACGGTGATGCCGTAGTTGCGCGACAGGCCCGCGTATGACGTGGTGAGGTCGCCGATCTGCTTGCCGCCGCTGAGCACCAGGTTGGAAATGGGGCAGGAAATAAACGCGGCCTCCGGCTCGATCAGCACCACATCGATCTTGTTGTCAGAAAGCAGCCGTACGTATTTGGCGGCGGTGGCGCCGCCGTAGCCGCCGCCTATCACCACCACCTTGGCCTTCGAAGGAATCGAGGTCGTGGCACAGCCCGCCAAACCCAGCAAGCCGAGAGCAGCGCTTGATTGCAGAAAGGAGCGGCGCTTGAAACCAGAAAAGGAATGAAGATGGGTGTTCATGGTGTTCTTTCTTCCTTACTTCTTCTGGGCGGCAAAGTAACCGGCCAGCGACTCGACCTGCGCATCGTTAAAGCCCTTGCTGATCTGGTGCATTACCGTAACTGCCGGTTGATCGCCAGGCTTGTAGTCTTTGAATGCTTTCATCTTTGCCACGATGTAGCCCTTGTCGAGACCTGCGAGCGACGGGACGGAAGATCCATCCACCGCCTTGCCGTTGGTGCCGTGGCAGTTGGCGCAGCTGGCGGCCAGGCTTTTGACGTACAACGCCTCTTTGGTGCCCGCGCTCTGCGCCTGCGCCATAGGGCAGAGCGCAAGGCACAGCAAGGGCAGCGCGATGCATCTGAGTTTTGTGGATTGCCGCAGCATGGCAAGGCGTGACGTTCTCATGGGTTCTCCTGTCGTTTTGGGGCAGCAGTTTCTTCAACGGACAATTTAACGCGGGGCCCTTGGCGCCCTATAGGGAGTATCCAGTACTTCAGCGGGGCCCGGCACAGCGGTGTTCGAACCATTGTCCATGTGCTTATTCACAAGTCATCGCTGACTTGAGAGCTGTCTCGCCTGCTCAAAAAATCGCGTCGGGCCGCGTTGCCATCTCATCGTCACGGCCGGCGGGCAGCGCCGCCATCGGACGGCCATAGATGCGGCGAATGCGCTCTGGCAAAGGCGGGTGGCTGGCGAACCAGCGGGTATCCGCATTCACGCCCACCAGCAGCATGTGTTGCACTGCCGGATGCAGGCTGCGCGGCGCCGGGCCGCCCTGCTCTTGCTGGCCCGCTACCTTGCGCAGCACGCCGCCCAGGCCGTCACGGCTTCGGGTGAACTGCACGGCGCGCGCGTCCGCCAGAAACTCGCGTTGCCGCGACACCGCGGCCTTCAGGGCGCGGCCTGCGAGCCAGCCCAATGAACCCGTGGCGAGAATGGCAAACCCAGGCAGGGCGAGAAAGGAGCGGTGCCCGTTGCCGTCGGCCTCGCACATGCTGCGCCCCAAGTTGAAGATCATCTCCAGCCCGAACACCATGCCCGCCAGGCGCATGTTCAGGCGGGTATCGCCTTCGTGCAGGTGGCTGAATTCATGGGCGACCAGGCCCTGCAATTCATCACGCGTCAGGTGCTCCAGCGCACCGCGCGTCACAGCCACCACCGCATCGTCTTCGTCCCATCCGGCGGCAAAGGCGTTGATGCCCTCTTCGCGGTCCAGCACCATCGCCTGCGGAGGCTTCATGCTGGCGGCAATGGCCAACTCGCTCACGATATTGCACAGCTTGCGCTCGGTTTCGCGGCTGGCCGGCCAGGCTTCTCTGGCGCCGGCCCGGCGTGCCAGCTTCTCACCGCCGCCACTCAAGGCTGAAGTCTCAAGCCACCAGCCGCCGAGCACGAACAACAAGGTCACGCCTGTGTTCACCATAAAGAAGTAGGCCGGGTAGCCGCTGAAGCCCGGCGTGACGATGCGCCAGGTCAGGGCAAGCGCGGCATTGACGGCGACAACCAAAGCGATCACGGTAAATGCAAACAGCACCAACAATCGGCTGGTCTGGGCGCGGGCGTCTTCCTGGCGCTCAAAAAAACGCATGTGGGTGCGCCTGAGGTCAGAGTTGTATTCGAACGGCCTGGCGCTCAACGGCGCTCTCCGTCGCCTGCAGCATGGCCGACGGCGCAAAACCGAAGAGGCGGGCAATCAGCAGCGCCGGAAATTGCCCCTGCGCATTGTTGTAATCAAGCACGGCGTCGTTGTAGGCCTGGCGCGCAAAGCCGACCTTGTTCTCAGTGCTGGTGAGCTCCTCGCCAAGCTCGCGGATGGTCTGGTCGGCCTTGAGTTCGGGGTAGGCTTCTGCCACGGCAAAGAGCCGGCTCAGGCTGCCATCCAGCGCCTGCTCGGCCACGGCCAGTGCGGTCACGGCGCCTGCATTGGCTGGCCGGCTGCGCACTGCATCACTGGCAGCACGCGCCTGGTTGCGCGCCAGAGTGACTGCTTCGAGCGTGCCCTGTTCATGCTGCAGGTATTTTTTTGCGGCTTCCACCAAGTTGGGGATCAGGTCATAACGGCGCTTGAGCTGCACGTCAATCTGACCGAAGGCATTGGCAATGATGTTTTTCAACCGGATCAGCCTGTTGTAGGCACCCACGGCCCAGAAGACCAGCAAGGCAAACACGACGACAAAAACCAGTGTGCTGAGGGACATGAGTATTCCTTGATACGGGGTGATGGGCGGGGCCTGTCGAGCCTGCGGGCAACTGCCGCGAGGTTACCTGCTTTTCGGGAGCCGCTGCAAGCAGGCCGTTTCCCAAACTCTCTCAACGCTATTATTTTTGTAGCAATACCCCGATACACCACAAGGACTACAGCCACTTTTCTTCTAAATTTTTGACCTGGCCAGGTATCCTGTCCTGTCGGATTTGGCCAAAAAAAAGCCCCACACCTTGCAGGTGCGGGGCTCGTCGCCCCGAAGGGCGCCGGATAGCGGGATGCGCTTACTCGGAAGCTGCGCTGTCGCCGCCTGTGGCTTCTGCCGCAGCAGGCATCGCTTCCAGCTCAGCCGCTTCAGCTTCGGCAATGGCGCGGCGCTCTGCATCGTCCATCTGGTCCTTGGCTTTGCGTGCCTCGTGGTAGGCCATGCCGGTGCCGGCAGGGATCAGGCGGCCGACGATCACGTTCTCTTTCAGGCCACGCAACTCGTCGCGCTTGCCCATGATGGCAGCCTCGGTGAGCACGCGGGTGGTTTCCTGGAAGGAAGCCGCGGAGATGAACGAATCGGTCGACAGCGATGCCTTGGTGATACCGAGCAGCAAATTGCTGAAGGTTGCAGGGACCTTGCCTTCGGCGCGCAGGGCGTCGTTGGCATCCAGCATGGCGGAACGCTCGACTTGCTCACCGGCGATGTAGCTGGAATCACCGACGTTTTCAACAACCACGCGGCGCAGCATCTGGCGAACAATCACTTCGATGTGCTTGTCGTTGATTTTCACGCCCTGCAGGCGGTAAACGTCCTGCACTTCGTCGACGATGTAGCGCGCCAGCTCTTCCATGCCCAAGAGGCGCAGGATGTCTTGCGGGTCGGCTGGGCCGTCCACAATCGATTCGCCCTTGTTGACCACCTGGCCTTCGTGCACCAGGATGTTCTTTTCCTTCGGAACCAGGTCTTCCCAGACCTTGCCTTCAGGATCGGTGATCTGCAGGCGAACCTTGCCTTTGGTCTCTTTACCGAAGGACACGGTACCGGTCAT